>DATBAW010000602.1:0-15570 GCA_036271335.1 Thermoanaerobaculia bacterium | reverse complement strand
CGCCGCCGCAGACGGTCTCGTAGAAGCCGAAGCGCGGGTTGCCGAAGAGCAGGTTGTTCATCGTCCCCTGGCCGCAGGCGAGCAGGCCGAGCGCTTTGATCAGGGTGTCGACCACCCGCTGGCTGGTCTCGACGTTGCCGCCGACGACGGCGGGTGCCTCGGCGGGATCGTCGGGGAAAGGCGGATTCAGCAGGCCGGGCGGGATGCGGATGTCGACCGCCCGCAGAATCCCTTCGTTCAATGGTAGCGGCTCGGCGATCAGCAAGCGGAGGACGTAGAGCACGGCGCTTCTGATGACGGCGGGGGGCGCGTTCAGGTTTCCCGGGTGGACGCCGGAGGTGCCCGCGAAATCGATCGTCACGGCGGGATCGGCGCCAGGGCCGGCGATCTCGATCCGCGCCGCGATCACGGCGCCGTCGTCCAGCCGCTCGGTGGCCTCGTAGCGCGCGGCCGGCAGCCTGGCGATGGCGGCCCGCAGCCGCTCCTCGGCGCGCCCCTTGAGCGCGGCCATGTAGCGGGCAGCAGGTTCGCGTCCATGCTCGCGGGCGAGCGTCCGCAGCGCTTCGGCGCCGCGATGGTTGGCGGCCACGGCGGCGCGCAGATCGGCCAGGTTTTCCTCGACGGCCCGGGTCGGAAACGGCGCGTCGAGGAGGAGCCGCCGCGCCGCCTCCCACCGGCTCTCGCCTCGATGGATCAGGTACGTCGGCGGGATGACCACCCCCTCTTCGATCAGCCGCCGCGCGCCCGGTGGCATGGAGCCGGGGCGGATGCCGCCGATCTCGGCATGATGGGCGCGGCTGGCGACGTAGCCGAGCAGCTCTCCGCCGTCATCGCCTTCGAAGACGGGGGTCACCACGGTCACGTCCGGCAGGTGGGAGCCGCCGAAGCCGGGATGGTTGGTCATCACCACGTCGCCGGGCGCCATGGCGATCGTCTCGCGCAGCCGCCGCACGCAGAGGCCGAGAGCGCCGAGATGGACGGGGATGTGCGGCGCGTTGACCACCAGCTCCCCCGCCGGATCGAGCAGCGCGCAGGAGAAGTCGAGCCGCTCCTTGATGTTGGTGGACACCGCCGTGCGCTGCAGCCGCTCCCCCATCTGCCGCGCGATGGCCGCGAAACGATGGGTGAACAGCTCGAGCTGGACGGCTTCGGGGCGCGAGTCGGGAGTGGGGATGGGCGATCCTCCTTGGCGGGGAGATTATAGGGCGCCGTGAGCCCGGAGAGCGCGCGGCATCTCCTGACGCGATTTTCCGCTCCATCCGGTTCTGAGGTATCATCGAAGCGCAAGGACGACGCCATGGCCCAAGCGCTCGGGAAATCGGACCCCGACACCCGCTCTTACGCGGAGAGAATCCGTGAGCTCGTCGAGCAGGATTATGTCGGAGCCGCCCGCAGGCTGGTTGCGGAAGCCGTCGAGCACGGGGAGCAGGATGAGGAATTCCTGAAATGGAAGCGGGTGCTGGCTCCGGCAGTTTCAAAGGTCAGCCGCAACAAGGAACTGGATTCGGATCCGATGCCTGACTTGAGCTGGATCCGGCAGCATCGAGAGGATTATTGTGGCCAGTGGGTGGCTCTCCTGGAGGGCGAGTTGCTGGCCAGCTCACAATCCCTGGATGAGGTCGTGTCCCACCTGGAAAAGAGCCCGGCAGGCCGACGCGTCCTGTTCCACTACATCGATTAGCAGATCGGCTCGATGCTCAAGCTCGACAAGGTTGATTTCATCTGTGGCAGAGCTGTGTTTGTGGATTCCCTGAAAGACCTTGAAGAACCGACGGCCAAGGTCTTCGTCAAGATCTGCCTCGAAGGCCGAGTCGACGCTGGTTTCTACGCACAGCTCGATACAGGAGCGGCATGGTCTGTCCTGGACCCGGTGATCGCCAAGGATCTTGGATTGATCGGAGCCGAGGGGTTACGCACCCGGCTCAATACCCGTTTCGGTATTCTGAAAGGAAATCTGATTCCCCTGAAGGTTACATTTCTCGCCAGGGAAGGACAGCACCTGGACACCTTCGCTCAGTTTTTTGTTTCCCCCGATTGGCCGACCGGCCGTACCTTTCTCGGCTATTCCGGCCTGCTCAATTCGATCCGCTTCGCCCTCGATCCGCAGAGAAACCATTTCTACTTCGGCCCCGGCCTCTGATCAGATCCCCAGATGCTCGCGCTTCGGCCGGCCGAGCGCCATGGCGAGCAGCGCGGCGCCCCCCAGGCCCCAGCTCCACCAGGGGTTGCCGGTGACCACGGCCAGCACGAAACCGAGCAACCCCGCGGCTTCCCGCAGCGCGAAGGCCACGGTCGTCGCCATGGTGTAGGCGGTGATCCAACCGGAGGAATCGCTGAACCCGTCGGCTCCCGACCGCTTGAAAATAGCGCCTTGCACGGCCGGCGCGGCGACGAGGAGCGCGATACCGACCGCAAAGAGAATCAGGGGGACCTGCGAGGGGAGGCGGGCCTCCGGCAGGCCCGACAGGTAGAGAACCGTCACGGCGACGTTGACCGCCAGCAGGCCGGACGCCAGGGCGCCGCAGACGATGGCGAGGCGACGGAAACGGCTCGGCGGCGATCCGCCTGGGGGCGGGATCAGAGGAGTGATCACGGCTTGGCGCGCCCCCGGAGCAGGCGGTCGACCTCGGAGGCCCGCGGCCAGCGGGTGAGCATGCCGGCCGCGCTGGCGCCGCAGAGGACGATCCCGTAGGGCGCCGCGCCGGTCGCCAGCGAAACCGCGAGGCCGAGCAGCGCGGCCCCCTCGAGGATGGCGAAGCTGATCAGCGTCGCCTTGCCGTAGGCGGCGAGCACCGGGTCCGGCTGCGGCTGGAGCTCGGCCGAACGAGGGAAGGCCCGCCGCAGGACCGACGAGCGGAAGCGTGAGGAGAGCAGAATCAGCATGGCGGCGAAGAGCGACAGGGCGACCGGCACCGCCGGCGGCAGTCCGGGGCGCGGCCAGCCGCCGGCCTCGCGGGTCAGCGTCCAGCTGAGGATCGCCAGCAGCACGACCGTCGCCGCGAGCGTCCGGGCGACGCGGGTCACGGGGCGGAGCCGGCGCGCGTAATCGGGAGTGGGATCGTCGCGGCGCCGGCCGCTCAGATCCAGGTCCAAGTCCATGGTTTCACTGTATCTCAGGTCCCGGCGTCGAGATCCAGAGCGAGATGCCCGGCGCCGTTCACCCGTCCAAGCCAGCCGGCGGCCACCAGGGTGGCGCTGTGATTCTCGAAGACGAGGGCGGGACCGGTGAAGGCGGCGCCGGGAGCCAGGCCGGCGCGGTCGAAGACGGGGACGTCGCGCCAGCCGCGGAGCCAGCAGCGGCGGATGCCGGCGGGAACGGCCGGAGAGGGCTTCGGCTCGGGAATCGCGCTTTCGTCGTCCGCGCGCGAGGAGGCGACGGCGCGGATCGACTCCAGCTCGATCGCCCGTCCCTCGGGGGCGTAGCCGTAGATCTCCTGGTAGGCGGCGTTGAAGGCGCGCTCGATGGCGCCGTCGCCCTCGACGTACTCGACGCCGAGCGTCGCCTCCTGGCCGGCGAAGCGGAGGTTCAGGAGCCGCCGCCGGACCGCGATCTCGTCCGCCGCGACGCCCTCGGCCGCCACCGCCGCCATGGCCTCGCGGCCGAGCTCGTCGAGCCAGCCGGCGAGCTCGGCCTGAACCCGGGCGAGCGGCGCGAGCACCTGCCGCTGGGCGAAGCGCTCGACGACGGCGGCGCCCAGGCCGAGCGCCGAGAGGAGGCCGGCGTCGGCCGGCACCAGGACGCGCGGGATCCCCAGCAGGCCGGCCACGGCGCAGGCGTGCTGGGCGCCGGCGCCGCCGAAGGCGACGAGCGCGTGGCCGGCCGGGTCGTACCCCTGGCGGAGCGAGATCGAACGGATCGCCTCGGCCATGCGCTCGTCGGCGATCTCCAGCAGGCCGGCGAGCACGGCCTCGGGACCGGGATCGAAGGCGCCCATCCTCTCCCGCAGCCGGTCGAGCGCGCGGCCCGAGGCCGCAGCGTCGAGGGGGATCTCGAAGCGGCCGGGATCGAGCCGGCCGAGAATCAGGTTGACGTCGGTCAGCGTCAGCGGTCCGCCCGCGCCATAGCAGGCAGGGCCGGGCCAGGCGCCGGCGCTCTCCGGGCCCACCTTGAGCTGGATGCCGTCGAAGCCGCAGATCGAGCCGCCGCCGGCGGCCACGCTCTCGATGGCGAGGGCGGGAGCCACCAGGTGGGCGTCCCCCACCTGGTGCTCGAAGAGGTATTCGAAGTCGCCGTCCCAGCGGGCGACGTCGGTGCTGGTCCCCCCCATGTCGAAGGCGATCACGCGCTGAAACCCCGACTGCCGGCCGGCCCGCGCCGCGCCGACGACGCCGCCGGCGGGGCCGGAGAGCAGGCCGTCCTTGGCGCGAAAGGCCGCCGCCCGCACCAGCCCGCCGGCGCTGGTCATGACGTGGAGGGTGCCGCGGCCGAGCGCGCCCGAGACGCCGGCGAGGTAGCGCTCCAGGATCGGCGACAGGTAGGCGTCCACCACCGCCGTCTCCGCGCGCGGCAGGAGCTTGATCAGCGGCGCCAGCTCCGAGGAGAGCGAGACGTGGCGGAAGCCCGCCTCGCGCAGCAGCCTGCCGACCTCCCGCTCGTGGCGGGGATCGCGGTAGGCGTGCATCAGGGCCACCGCCGCCGCCTCGATGCCCTCGCTCCGCAGGCGTTGGGCGGCCTCGCCGACGGCTCCAGCGTCGAGCGGGATCAGCACCGAGCCGTCCGCCGCCAGCCGCTCGGGGACCTCGACGGCCTCGCGGTAGAGCGGCTCGGGGCGGACGATCGCCAGCGCGAAGAGGTCGGGCCGCTGCTGGGTGCCGATGCGGAGGAGGTCGCCGAAGCCGCGGGTGATGAAGAGAGCGGTCGCGGCTCCCTTGCGTTCGAGGAGCGCGTTGGTGCCGCGCGTGGTGGCGAGCCGCATGGCGATCTCCGGCAGGGCGGCGGCGAGCGGCGTGCGGGTCACCAGCCGCGCGGCGAGGACCGGCGCCTCCTCCGGCGAGCGCAGCTCGAAGGCGGCGCCGGCGAGATCCCCCGGGGGCAGAGGTCGACTCAGCCGGAGGACGATGGCGTCGGAGTCCTCGACGGCCGCTTCGACGTCATCGCCCCATACAGGGCCCAGCAGGCGAAAGGAGAAACCGCGGAAGAAGCCCGGCGGCAGGTCCCAGGGCGTCGCGAGACGGACGGCGCTCTCGCCCGCGGGTCCGGCGATCCGGCCGCGGACGGCGCTGGTCGAGAGCACCTTGGCGCGGTGGAGACGGCCCTGCGGATCGACGGCCAGGCAGTCGGTGAAGGTGCCGCCGGTGTCGATCCAGATCTTCCAGGCGTCCCCTCGCGCGGGGACCGGCGTCACGCGCCTCCCCCGCCGGATCGTGACGCCTCGTCGCCGGCGAGCCGGGCGCCGAGGCGACGCACGCGCTCGTTCGCCTTGTCGCGGGCGGTGGCCTTGCGCAGCCATTTCTTCGCCTCGCTCCGGTCGCCGCCGGCGAGCGCCGCGAGGCCGAGCGCGGCGTAGGGCTCGGCGTCGTCGCGGTTCAGGTACATCGCCCGGCGGTAGAAGCGGCGGGCCTCGTCGGTCCTCCCTTGAGCGAGCGAGAGGTCGCCCAGGGCCAGGAAGCTGAACGGGCTCTGCGCCGCCGCCCGGGTGGAGAGCGCCATCAGGTCGTCGGCCTCCTGATCGTGCCCGCGCAGGCGCAGGAGCACCGCCAGGTTCTGATACGCGGAGGACCCTTCCGGATTGACCTCCAGGGCATGGCGATAGGCCCCCTCGGCGCCGTCGAGGTCGCCGGCGCGCCGCAGGCCGACGCCGAGGTCCACCCAGGCATCGCCCAGATTCGGATCGATGATCACCGCCTCGCGCAGCCAGGGGAGCGCCTCCCCCGTCTGGCCGGCGCGCAGCAGCTCGGCGCCATGGTTGGAGTGGTAGAGGGCGATCGCGGTGAGGTCGGCGAGGTGGCGCACGTGGTGGTATTCGGCCTTGGGCGCGTTGGTGAACTCCAGGATTTTGATCTTGCCGCCGCCCAGGCTGAAGCCGGCGCTGACGTGCCCGGAGATCACCAGCAGGTCCCCTTCGCGCTCGAAGCGCTCGACGTCGTCCACGCCGAGGTAGAACGCCGGGATGCCGAGCTCGCGCGCCATCCCCACGAACAGGCTGGTGAAGCCGAGGCAGTTGGCCTTGTGGGTGGCGAAGGCCTCGCGGGCGGTGTTGGTGTGGCCGCCTTCATAGGAGAGGGCGAGGCCGGAGGGGCTGACAATCGCCGTGAGAAGCCGTTCCAGGCGCTGCTCGGGCGAGCCGCCGTCCGCTACCCGATCGTGGACCCAGGCCCGCATCTCGGCGGTGACCTCGAAGGGAACGACGGCGGTGCCGGGGTCGACGCCGCGCTGCCGCAGCTCACGGGCGACGCCGGCGACGTTGGTCGGCCCCGCCGACGCGCAGCCGGCGAGGACGGAGAGGACGACGGCCGCGAGAGCGCTCCTCCACATCGACACGGGGTCCGCGCCTCAGGCGGCCCGCGCCGCCGGGCGCCAGAAGCGGAAGAGCACCTTCTTCACGCCGAGGTAGAGCAGCCCCACCACCAGCAGAAAGGCGATCAGCGGCACGGTGATCGCCAGCACGGAGAGCAGCGCCGAGCCTCCGGCTTCGGCGGTGGCGAGCACCGGATTGCCGAGCCCCCCGGTCGTGAAGGACGAGATGTGGCGGGTCACCGAGGTGATCCCCTGGAAGACCGCCGTGGTGCCGCCGCCGGCCACCACCGCCAGCGTCCACTTGAGGAAGGGGCTGACGTCCGTGGTCATCGCCGAGGCGGTCACCACCATGCCGGCGACGATGGCGGCCGGGGTCGCCACCGTGTCGAGCAGGTTGTCCACCCAGGGGATGTAATAGCCGGCGATCTCCAGGACGGTGGCGACCGCGAAGGAGAGCAGCGCCGGCGTCGAGCCGATCCAGACGAAGCCGGGAGCCAGCGCGAGATGGCCGACGCCGGCGCGCGAGGCCAGGCTCATGATGAGCAGGGGGACGAAGACCCGGAAGCCGCAGGCGGCGGCCAGTCCGAGGCCGATCAGGATGCTGAGCACCGTTTCCACCATTCTCCCTCCCCTCCTTTCTAATCCATGGTACCCGACAAACCGGCCAGCAGCTTCTCCAGCTCGGCGGGGTCCACCGGTTTGACGATGTGGACGTCGAAACCAGCCGCCTGCGACCGCCGCCGGTCCTCGTCCTGTCCCCAGCCAGTGCAGGCCACGATCGTCGGCCGGTCGCCTCCCGGCTGGTCCCGGATGGCCCGGCAGGCCTCGTAACCGTTCAGCCGGGGCATCCCGATGTCGAGCAGGATCAGGTCGGGCCGGAACGCCGCCGCCGCGGCCACCGCGTCGAGGCCGTCGTTCGCCACCCGGACCTCGTTGCCCATGATCTCCAGCATCGTCGCCAGGCTGGCCGCCGAGTCCACGTTGTCGTCGGCGACCAGGATACGGCGCCGCGGCGGCGCGGCGGCCGGCTCGGGGGTCGCGGCCGGCGGCAGGACCGCGGGCGCCGCGGGCGACACGGCCGGCGCCAGCACCGGCAGGCGCACGACGAGCTCGCTCCCCAGACCGTGACCGCCGCTGCGCGCCTCGACGCTGCCGCCGTGCATCTCGACCAGCCGCTTCACCAGCGTCAGCCCGATCCCCAGGCCGCCCTGCGAGCGCTCCAGGGAACGGTCGACCTGCGTGAAGAGGTCGAAGATCCTGGTCAGCATGGGTTGCGGGATGCCGATGCCGTCGTCCCGCACCGTCACCATCACCTCGCCGCCGTCGCGCTCGACGGTCAGGCCGATCCAGCCGCCCCGCTCGCTGTACTTGGCGGCATTGTTGAGCAGGTTGGCGAACACCTGTCCCAGACGGGTCACGTCGGCGGCCACGGACAGCGGCCCGGGCGGCAGGTCGACCGTGAGCCGGTGGCCGCCGGCGTCGATCAGGGGGCGGCTGGTCTCCACGGCGTTGCGCAGCACCGTCGCCAGCTCGACCCGCTCGGTGCGCAGCTCCAGCTTCCCCCGGCTGATGCGGCTCACGTCGAGGAGGTCGTCGACGAGATGGACCAGCTGCTTCAGCTGCCGCTCCATCATCGTCTGCGCCCGCTCGACGAGGTCCGCGCGGTCCTTCGACAGCCGCAGGATCTGCAGGCCGTTGCGGATCGGCGCCAGCGGATTGCGCAGCTCGTGGGCCAGCGTGGCCAGGAACTCGTCCTTGCGGCGATCGGCTTCGGAGAGGTCCGCCGCCAGCGTCCGCAGCTCGTGCTCAAGCTGCTTGCGCTCGGTGATGTCGCGGGTCGAGCCGGCGACCGCCTCCACCGTCCCGTCCGCCGCCAGCACCGGCACGAAGATGTACTCGTACTGCCGCTCGCCGGCCTGCGCGGTGAAGGGGGTTTCGTCGCGCACGCGCCGGCGGGCCTCGACGACCTCCCGGATCTGCCGTTGCAGGCGGGTCGCCAGGTCGAACGGATAGTCGAGGTCGTGGAAGTTCTTCCCCATCATCTCGGCGGGTTCCTTCTGCAACAGCGCCGACAGCGCCTGGTTGGCGAAGCGGAAACGGCCGTCGAGGTCGAAGATGTATTGAAAATCGGGGGTGTTCGACAGGGCGGACTCGTAGATGCGGCGCTGCTGCTCGGAGGCCGCGGCGAGCCGGGCGTTCTCCCTCTCGGCCCGCCGCTTCTCGGTGATGTCCCGGAAGACCAGCACCGAGCCGGCGACCGTCCCCGCGCTGTCGCGGATGGGAGCGGCGCTGTCGTCGATGGGCCTCTCGACGCCGTCCCTGGCGATCAGGACCGTATGGTTCGCCAGACCGATGACGTGCCCTTCCCGCAGCGCGCGCAGGGCAGGGCTCTCGACCGGCTTTCGAGTGGCCTCGTTCACGATGTGGAACACGGCGTCGAGCGGCTGTCCCGTGGCCTCGGCCGACGTCCAGCCGGTCAGCTCGCACGCCACCGAGTTCAGGAAGGTGACGCGGCCGGCGGCGTCGGTGGCGATCACGGCGTCGCCGATGCTGGCGAGGGTGGCGTGGAGCAGCTGCCGCTGCTCGTGGAGGAGGGCCGCGGCCCGCTCGCGGCTCCGCAGGGTGCGCGCGAGAAAGGCCACGAACATGCCGACGGCCGCCAGCCCCAGCAGGGCGGTGACGAGACCGGTCACGACGGCGGTCACATAGGCCCGGCGGGTCGCGACGAGCCGGTGGCTCAGCAACGCTCTCTCCGTCGCCTCCATCGCCCGCAGCCGTTGCTGCACGCCAGCCCTCGCCGAAGGGGAGACGGGCTCGGCGATCTGCCGGTCGAGCTCCGGGATCCGCGCCTGCTGCCCGGGATTGTCGGTGGTCAGCGCCCGGACCTGCGCGATCGCCCGGTGGGCGGCGTCCGTGTCGGCGGCGAGGACGGCCAGGCGGATCTCGCCGATGGCGTCGAGGACGCCATGGGTGTGAGCCACCCAGCGGGCATCCTCGTTCAGCTGCCGGACGCTCCGGTACGACAGCCCGGCATTGACGACCAGCAGAGCGACGACGCCGGCGAGGGCGAGGACGGTCCGCCGGTCGAAGGTGGAGTTCCTGTTCATGGAGCGATGCCTCCAGGTGGCGCCGCCGCCGTCGGAGACTCGGTTACGGGCAGCTCGCGACCGGCAGCCCTGCTAGACCCATGCCTGGGGGTCGGGATCGTAGGGCAGCGGCGTCAGCGACTCCAGGCCGTCCGGTCCCAGATGGACCAGATCCTCGATCCGCACGCCCCAGCCGGCCTGACCCTCGCCGGGGGCGGGTTCGTAGAGGCCGGGCTCGATGGTGAAGACGTCCCCCACGCGCAGGACCCCTTCGGCGCCGGAGGCTTTCTTGAAGGTGGGGAACTCGTGGAGGTCGAAGCCGACGCCGTGGCCGAGGTTGTGGACGTAGCCCCGGGTGGTCCCCGGCGCGGAGATCGGCGTGGGATAGCCGAGGTCGGCGAAACGGGCGCAGACGAGCTCCTGGAGGTCCCAGCCGCGCACGCCCGGAACGGCCAAGCGGTGGACCTCCTCGACGGCGGCCCGCACGGCGGCGTGGGCGCGCGCGAACGGCTCCGCCGGCTGGCCGACGCAGCCGCCCACGAAGAAGGTGCGGGTGCAGTCGGCGAACAACCGGTCGCCGCGAGGGTAGAGGTCGACGACCAGCGACTCGCCGGCCCGCAGCGCGCGCTCCGGCGTTCCCGCGTTGTGCGGCACCGCCCCCTCCTCCGCCGGCGCCAGGATGTTCCCCCGCGGCTGGGTCAGCCCGCGGGCGGAGAAGACCCGCTCTACCTCCTTGCGGAGGCGGCCGACGGTCACCGGTTCGCCGGCGAGGCGCAGGACGGAGCCCGGTCCGTCGTGGGACGCGGCGGCGAGCAGCGCGGCCACCGCCCGCATCGCCTCGCAGGTACCCGCGGCCGCCTCGCGGATGCCGGCGAGCTCCGGCGCCTCCTTGCGCTGGCGCGAGGCGAAGACCAGCGAGTTGCCGGGAACCCAGATCCACCCCTGGGCGGCGAGCAGCGCGCAGGCCCCCTGGATCACGCCCGCGGGACCATGGCCCGCCAGCGCGATCCGCCCAGGGCGCAGGCCGCAGAGCTCCAGGGCCTTCGCCCAGACTCGCGAGAGGAACGGCGCCGCTTCGGTCAGCTCGCTGGACAGCTTCGAGATGTCGAGGTCGTCGGGAGTCAGGAGGGCGAGGCCGGTCGCCGCCGCCTCCTCCCGCTCCATCAGCGTGAGGAAGCCCAGGCGCGGCTCGCCGCCCCGGGGGAGTACCAGAAAGCACTCTCCCAGGTGCGCGGCCCGCGGCAGGAAGGGGGCGAGGTCGGTGTCGTCGGCCGCGGCGGCGACCACGAGCAGGGCCTCGCAGCCGAGCTCCGCGAGGCCCGCGGCGAGCGCGTCGAGACGGGCCATCATGGAGACCAGGCGATGGTCAGGCGATGGCCGACTTCGCGTCCGCGGCGCCCAGGTTGCGCTCGAGGAACTTCTCGAAGGCCTGCTTGGGCATGGCGCCCATGGTGCGGTCCGCCATCTTGCCGTCCTTGAACAGGATGAAGGTGGGGATGCTCGACACCTGGTATTGATAGGCGAGCTTCTGCTGCTCGTCGACGTTGAGCTTGGCGATGATCACCCTGTCGTTCTCCTCGGCGATCTGCTCGAGCACCGGCGCGACCGTGCGGCAGGGGCCGCACCAGGTGGCCCAGAAGTCCACCAGCACCGGCTTGTCCGACTTCAGCACGTGGCTCTCGAAGTTGTCATCGGTGACCGTCAGGATCTTTTCACTCGCCATGATTGCCTTCCTCTCCAGAAGGGCAGCCCGCTTGGGATCGCCCTCAAGTGCGTTTCATATGAAGAGGGCCGCCACGGGCGGCCTTCATGCCTCTTCCAACCCGGCGGGGCCCGCTTCTTGTTCCATCCGCCGGCGGGCGGCGAAATATTCGCGCGTCGCCTCGACGTCGCGGCCGATCTGCGCCGAGAGGTCCATCACGTTCGGGAAGATCCGCTCCTCGCGCAGCCGCTTGTGGAACTGGAGCTCCACCCGCTGGCCGTAGACGTTGGCCTTGAAGTCGAGGATGTGGCTCTCCACCACCCGCTGGTAGTTCTCGTAGACCGTCGGCCGGGTGCCGATGTTGGTGACGCCGTCGAAGGTCGCCGGGTAGCTGGGGAAGAACACCCGCGTCGCGTAGACGCCATCGGCCGGCAGGAGCTTGTTCTCGGAATTGACGTTGATCGTCGGCCAGCCGAGCTTCTGCCCCATGCGGTCGCCGCGGACGATGGTGCCGGCGATCGGGTACGGCCGGCCGAGCATCTCCGCCGCGTCGGCGGTCTTGCCCTCGCCGAGCGCCCGCCGGATACGGGTGCTGGAGATCCGCTCGCCCCCCCAGCTCACCTCGGGCACGCCGTGGGCGGTGAAGCCGAGCTCCCCGCCCATCTCCTGCAACAGATCGAGATTTCCGTCCCTCTGGTGGCCGAAGACGAAGTCCTCGCCGACGTGGATCTCCTGGAGGCGCAGCTTCTCGTGCAGGAGCTCGCGCACGAACTGGCGCCCCGGCACGCGCGCGAACTCCGGCGTGAAGCGGACGACCAGCATCGTCGCGATCCCCGTCTCCGCGAGCAGCGTCTCCTTCTGCTTCGGGGTGGTCAGCGGCACCGGCGCCCGCTCCGGGGAGAGCACGGTCATCGGGTGGGGATCGAAGGTGACGACGACCGCCGGGACGCCGAGCTCGCCGGCGCGCGTCACGATCCGGTCGAGGATCGCCCGCTGCCCGCGGTGGACGCCGTCGAAGTTGCCGATGGTGGCGATACCGCCGTGCGGCAGGTCGCTGCTGTTGAAAGCGTCTTGGACGACGTGCATGGAAAGGATGGCTTAAGCGAAGACCGCGGAGTCCGCGGGGACGACCCGATCGGCGTCCTGAGGGCGCACGGCGCCGACCACGTGCCCCACCAGATCGTCGGCGTAGGCCTCGGTGATCTCGACCCGGGCCAGGGTGCCGGCCGGGGCCGCGCCGTCGTTGATCAGCACGCGGCCATCGATCTGCGGCGCCATGCCGTGATGGCGTCCCTGGAGCAGGTGCTCGGACTCCTCGCAGACCCCCTCGACGAGGACGGAAAGCGTTTGTCCCACCAGCCGCTGCCGCCGTTCGAGCGCGATCGGGCGCTGGGACTCCAGGAGCTGGCGCAGGCGCCGGCGCTGGACGTGCCGCGGCACCCGCCCCTTCAGCTCCGCGCCCGGCGTCCCCTCCTCCGGGCTGTAGGCGAAGGCGCCGAGATGGTCGAAACGGGCGCGCTCCACGAAGGCCATGAGGTCGCGGAAGTGCTCCTCGGTCTCGCCCGGGAAGCCGACGATGAAGGTCGAGCGCAGGAAGACGTCCGGCGCCAGCTCGCGCGCCCGGTCGAGCAGCCGCAGGTAGCGCTTGGCGTCGCCGCCGCGCCGCATCGCCGTCAGGATCTCCCCATGGCTGTGCTGGAGCGGCATGTCGAGGTAGGAGCAGAAGCGCTCCTCGGTTCCCATCAGACGCAGGAGATCCTCGTCGAGCGTGGTCGGATAGGCGTAGAGGAACCGGATCCAGGGGATCGTGGTGTGCTGGAGGAGCGCCTCGACCAGCCGGGTCAGGCCGTGCCGGCGAATGCCCAGATCCTCGCCGTAGCGGGTGGTGTCCTGGGCGATCAGGTTGAGCTCGGTGATGCCGGCCGCCTCGAGCTGTTGCGCCTCGGCCACCAGACTGTCGATCGTGCGGCTGCGGAAGCGGCCGCGCCAGATCGGGATCGCGCAGAAGGTACAGGGGTTGTTGCACCCCTCGGCGACCTTCAGATACGCGTGCCCCTGGGTGGTGAGCAGCCGGGGGGCGGTGTGGTCGAAGACCATGTGGGAGGGCGCCGGCAGCGGCGGCCCGCCGCCGAGCTGCACCACGTTCCCGACGTCGCGGAGCTGGTCGAGGCCGACGAAGCCGTCGATCTCCGGGATCTCGCGGGCGAGCTGGTCGCCGAAGCGGTTGACCATGCAGCCGGCCACCAGCACCCGCTCGACGCCCTTCCCCTTGCGGCCCACGGCCTCCAGGATGGCGTCGATCGACTCCTGCTGGGCCTCCTCGATGAAGGCGCAGGTGTTGATCACCACCGTCTCGGCCGCGTCGAGGTCGTTGACCACCTCGTAGCCGCGCGCGCCCAGCTCGCCGAGCATGATCTCGCTGTCGACGAGATTCTTCGGGCAGCCGAGGCTGATCATGCCCACGCGGGGCCGGCGGACGGGGTCGGACACGGGGTCGGACATAGACGCGAAGTCTAGCAGATCGAGGCGGGAGAGGAGCATTCCCAGGTTCTTGACTCAGCCGCTTTTTGTAGCTACATTCAACGGGAGTGCTCACCTGGGACGATGAGAAGCGCCAATCCAATCTCCGCAAACATGGACTCGACTTCGAGGGCTGCGACGAAGTGTTCGATCACCCCGTCGTCACCCGAGACGACAAGCGCTTTGCGTATGGTGAGCAGCGGATCAACCTGATCGGTTGGCTGCATGGCCGCATCGTTCACATGACCTATCTCGAGCAGGGCAGGAACCTGCACGTGATCTCCCTGCGGGAAGCAACAAAGTATGAAGCCCAGCAATACGTCAAAATCGTTTCCTACTAGCCCTGAGGAATTCGCGGCCGCGATCGCTGCGGCACCCGAGCGGGTCGACGATCCGGACTGCGCCTATGACCAGAACGACCCTGGGGCTGTGGAGGCGTACTGGAAGGAGGGCACCGTCCGGCAGCCAGGCCAGAGGGGAAAAGGAAAGCAGGCCAGGAAGGTCCTGCTATCGGTGCGCTACAGCCCCGAAGTCGTGGAGTACTTCAAATCGACCGGACGAGGCTGGCAGCGGCGCATGGACGTCGCGCTCCAGGAGTGGATGGCGTCTCACCGCTCCGACAGGAAAGTGAGAGGCTAGGACATCAGCCAGTAGCCGCCCACCACGATCGCCGCCGCCGAGAACGAGGCGAGCAGCGCCTGGTAGGCGAGCTGTCCGCGGCTGGTGATGCGGTGGGCGATCAGGCCGAAGGTGGACGAGAAGATCGTCATCCCCGCCACCGCCCCGAGCCCGAAGCCGACCACGTACGCGACCGAGGCCCAGCGGGACGGGAGCGCCAGCGCCGGCAGGAGCCCCAGGAGGTGCGAGCTGCCGGCGAGGCCGTGCAGGCTGCCGATCATCACCGCCGCCCGGCCGGGGCGCTTCTTGTGATGCTCCTCGTCGTGCGTGTGCGGATCGGGCAGCCGGGCGAAGAACGCCCGGCGCAGTCCCCAGAGCCCGACGCCGATCAGCACCACCCCCACCAGCCGCTCGCTCCACGAAGAGAGGCTCTCGATGGGGAGCACCCCGCGCAGGAGGAGCATGATCAGCCCGATGGTCCAGACGCCCAGGCTGTGGCCGATCCCCCAGAACAGCCCCATGCGCCAGCGCCGGCTCCGCTCGTTGATCACCAGCGGCGCCACGGCCGACAGATGGTCGGGACCCGAGAGCGCGTGGATGATGCCGGCGGAAAGTCCGGCGAGGCCGGCGACGAGGATGGGGACATTCATGACCAGAAACTCTAGCAGGATCGAGGCCCGTCAAAACCAGAGATGGCGGTCGAGAGCCGCGCGGATCACAGCCCCTCGAAGCTCGACCACTCCGGATCGAGGGAGGGCGACGCGGCTTCTGAGCGATAACCGGCTTCCAGCTCCTGTTCGAGCTGTCGCCTCTTGAGCAGGAGAACGCGCTCGTGGATGGCTTCGCTGGCAAAGTCACTAAAGGACCGCTCGCCCGCGAACTGTCGGGCTTCCGCGTAGAGACTCTCTGTGAGGGATATTGTGGTTCGCATTGCGCATCTCCTCCTGCATCAAGTATAGATGCAGAGGACTCGGTGGCTCCATCGCGGGGCATCGCCACGCAGTGATATCGCGTAGTTGCTCGGTTGCGGGGCATCGCTGCGCGGCTGAGCCGCGGAGTGGGTCAACTGCGGACCGCAGTTGGACAAGGATGCCGCGCAGTTGCCCGGCTGCGGGCCATCGTCACGTACCTACGTCGCATAACTGTCCAACTGCGCGGCATCGTTACGCAGTTATTCCCCGTAGCCA
>DATBAW010000601.1:0-3961 GCA_036271335.1 Thermoanaerobaculia bacterium | reverse complement strand
GACATCCAGGGCACGATCCTACGCGGCTATCGGGTGGACCTGGGCCGCCATTTCATCCTCAGCATCACCGACGCCGCGGCGGCGGCCGCCCTGATCGGCGCGCTGGTGGACGGCACGGGCGGAATGCCGCGCGTCACCACGGCGGCCCGCTGGACGGATAAGCCGGAGTGCTTCGTCAATATCGCTTTCACCGCCGCGGGTCTGGCCGCTCTCGGCCTCACCCCGGCGCAGCTCGCCACCTTCGACGTGGCGTTTCAGCGCGGCGCCACCAGCCCCGCCACCGCCAAGCTGGTGGGCGACGTGGACGACAGCGCGCCGGCAAACTGGATCGGCGGGTTGGCGAACGGCGCGCAGGTCCACATGGTGCTGAGCCTCTGGGTCGACGACGATCCGGCGGTGCTCGAATCGGTCTCGGTCCGGCTGCGGGCGAGGTTCGCCGGCGCCGTGACGGAGCTCTCCGCTCACGATGCGCGGGCCCTCCCCGACAACGAGGTCCACTTCGGCTATCGCGACAGCATCGCGCAGCCCACCGTGATCGGCGCGCCGCCGCGCAAGCGTCCGATTCCCGATGACCAGCCTCCCGTGCAGACGGGTGAGTTCCTGCTCGGATATGGCAACGAGAGCGGCGGCACGTATACGGTGCAACCGCCGGAGCTCTCGACCAACAGCAGCTACGCCGCCTTCCGCATCCTGGAGCAGGACGTCGTCGGTTTCGAAGCGTTTCTCGTCGAGTATGCCGCCAAGGCCGGGATCGACCCGGAGCTGCTGGCGGCGAAGGTCTGCGGCCGCTGGCGCAACGGCAACCCGCTGACGCTGGTGCCCAGCACCCCGCAGCCGGCGCTGCCGTCCTCGCAGCTCAACGACTTCACCTACGTGAGCACGGACACGGCGCAGGACGACACGCTGGGCCTCAAATGTCCGATCGGCTCGCACATCCGCCGCAACAATCCGCGCAACCAGGCGATCGTGGGCACGGACAGCACGCATCATCGGATCATCCGGCGCGCCATGCCGTATGGGCCGCCCTTCGATCCGAAGCATCCGCACCCCACTCCGGCGGCCCGCGGGCTCATCGGCTATTTCATCAACGCGAGCCTGTTCAATCAGTTCGAGTTCCTGTCCGGCCAGTGGAACCTGCTGTCCACCTTCGTGAAATCGGCGAAAGCGCCCTGCGGCACGGGCACGGGAAACGCGGTGTTCAACATCAGCGGCGAGGACGTGTTCCTCGGCGTGAACGATCCGGACCCCAACTCCGCGAATCCCAGCTCGTTCACGCTCGCGGAGTGTGGAGCAACGGGCAGCGCGAACCAAAAGCTGACCGGATTCTCGCGGATGATCATCACCCGCGGCAGCGCTTACTGCTTTTTTCCCAGCCTCACGGGGCTGCGGTATCTGGCGCAGTTGCCGACGCATGCGGCGGGAGGCTGAGCGTCCCAGGAGCCTGCGCGGCAGGAATCGCGGCTGATCGAAGCGCTTCTTTGTAGAGACGTCCCAGCCCGTCCACGACACCTCCTGGCGGTCCACGGGGACGGCGGGACGTCTCCGCCGGAGGGATGACCGACACCGATGGCAAGCGTTTTCTGGGCAGGCCGCAGCTCGAACCCAGCGGTTGTCGCGGTGGCCTTCTCACAGGCGGTGGAAGAAGGAAAGGATTCCTCTCCGGCGCTTCGATCAGCCGCGATTCCTGCAGCGCAGGCTCCCAGGAGCGGTGCGGTCCCCGGGAGGAGCTCCTACTCCTTCGCCCCTTCTCCCATCTCCCGGCCCATGAGCTTCCGGAGCGTCGACATCAGGAGCTTCTCGATCTCCTCTTCCCGGATCGGCTCGGGGCGACGCTCTTCCGGAGGCGGCTGAAGCTCGCGCAGGGCGTCGCGCAGCTGGGCGGAGGCCTTGCTGCCCGGTTCGTTCCGCTTGGGATACGCGAGGTGGAAGAACTCCGCCGGCTCCAGGCCGATCGCCCGGGAGATCTGGATCAGATGCTCCGCCTTCAACTCGATGCCGCCTGAGAAGACCCGCGTCAGATAGCTCGGGCTCATGCCCAGCCGCCGCTCCACTTCCCGATTGGTGACACCCAGGATCCGCATCGCGGTGCGCAGGATCTTGATCAGGCGCTGAACTTCCGCATCCATGTTGAGAAGATTGTATGCCGGATCTCTCTCCTGCACAACGCAGCGTATGACGTATGCCTGTTGACGAAACCGAACTTGTGATGTAGAAACCGTCTTGACGTGGAGTCATCGGCACCGGTCAATTTGGAGCGTGATGCGGCGACACAGGGAGCCCTGTGACCTTGAAGGAGGAAATCTCATGGCAGACGACGTCAAGAGCACCAACGCCTTTTCTCTGGAATACCTCGAAGCCGTTCTCGAACGGGACGATCCCTCGACAGCACTGGAAGCGGAGACGGCGGAGCCCTGGGAAGTGCGCGAGGTGGACGGCTCGTATGGGCTCTTCCATCCCTGGGAGAGCGCGGGCCGCGGGGATATGCCGCAGGGAGTCTTCAAGTTTCGCGAGCTGGCTCTGCTCTTTCGCCTGATCTGGCCGGCTCTCGGGCGCGGTCGGCTGTTCCGGCTGAATGGCACGCCCACGGCGGAGGGGTACCCGATCGAGGCGGCGAATCAGGTCGTGGGCGCCCTCAAAGCCTTCAATCCCGAGGCGATTTTCGGCGTGCATATCGGCAGCCACTTGCTGCGTTCGCCCTATTCTCTCGCGGTTCTGCTCTGGCTCTCGGGGCCCACCGTCCAGAAGGAGGTAGGACGGATTCTCGCCGAGCTGGCAGCAGAGGGCGGCCCGGAGGAAGCGGGGAGCACACTGCGCCCGCTGTAACGCTCTCGTGGCGGGACGCGACGCAGACCGTACCCTCCAGTTCTCCGGCGTTGCCCTCTGGTTCGCCGGTCTTGCCCCCCGGTTTGGAGAGATTGCCCTCTGGTTCGCGGACAGTATTCTCCGGATCGCCGGCATCGCCCTCGGGTTCGCGGATCTTGCCCTCCGGTTTCGAGACCTTGCCCTTCGGTGGGGCCTGAGCGCGTTCCGGAGGGCGCTGTGGGCGAAGGAGGGGGCGACGTCCGCAAAGCGGAGGGCGGTGGCCACGAATCGAAGGGCGCTGCCTGCAAATCAGAGGGCAAGGCCCGTGAACCAGAGGGCGATGCCTGCGAACCGGAGGGCGTGCAGAGAGGCTCCTGGCCTGGAATGGAGCGCGCGTGGGGGCGTCCTCCAGATCCGCCGTTCCGACACGCAACGGCCCGCGAGCCGCACTATACTTCCGCTCTTCGTCATGCTTCGATCGCCCGGCCGCCAGAGATTCCGCTATGAGCTCCCCTTCCGCGCCCGGCACCGGAAGGTGCGCACGGTACCCGTGGGTGATGGGCATTGCGGCTGGATCGAGATCCTTCCTTCTCTGCCTCCGCCGCGCCGACTGACCGCAACCGAGAGGGCTGACTGCGCGGTGATCGGCGCCGGCTTCACCGGTCTCGCCTGCGCCCGGCGGCTCGCTGAGCTGCGGCCGGAGTGGCGAATCATCGTGCTCGACGCCCATCGCGCCGGCGAGGGGGCCTCGGGGCGCAGCTCGGGCTTCGTGGTCGACCGCGCCCATTTCGTCGCCCGCATGGAACCGGCGACCAGCCGCCGCTATCTCGATCTCTGCCGCCTCGGCATCGACCGCCTGCGCGAGACCGTCCGGCGGCACGCCATCGACTGCGACTGGGACGAGACGGGGTGGCTGCACGCCGCGGCCGGCGACGAGGGCACCGCCGCGCTGCCCAACCTGCGAGCCTGGCTGGAGAGCCTGGACGAGCCCTACGAGTGGCTGGACCGCGCCGGCATCGCGCGCATCACGGGCACGGCGCACTATCGGGCCGGGATCCGGCTCCCGGGCAGCGTGCTGGTGCAGGCGGCGGCCCTGGCCCGCGGCCTTGCGGCTTCCCTGCCCGCCAACGTCGAGCTGTTCGAGGAGTCGCCGGTGCGG
>DATBAW010000600.1:0-78181 GCA_036271335.1 Thermoanaerobaculia bacterium | reverse complement strand
GCGGGCCCGCCGGCTCCAGGGACAGCTGCTCGAGGACCTGGAGCACCGCTATGTGAGCGGCGTCCGGGTGCTCCGCGAGCTTGCCCAGAGCCGCGGCACGCGGCAGGGTCCGTTGGTCCCGGTGGTGTTCACCAGCACCCTAGGGCTGGCCGACTCCGGCGAGGCCGCCGAGGTCGCAGGACCCGAGCTGCGGACGGTCTACAGCATCAGCCAGACCCCGCAGGTCTGGCTCGACCATCAGATCGCCGAGCAGAGCAAGGCCCTCTCCTACACCTGGGACGCGGTCGACGAGCTGTTCCCGCCGGGGATGCTGGACGCGATGCTCGACGCTTACCGCGGCCTGCTCGAGCGCTTGGCCGCCTCGGCCGAAGCCTGGGAGGTGTCGCCGAGCCTGGTGCCCGCGACCCAGCTCCAGCGGCGCGCCACCGAGAGCGCCGGGCCGGCGAGCGGCGCGCTGCTCCATCAGCTCTTCCTGAACCAGGCGACCGATCATCCGGAACGGCCGGCGGTTCTCTCCAACCGCCGGTCGTTCACCTACGGCGAGCTGCGCCGTCGCGCCACCCGGCTCGCCGGGCGCCTCCGGGAGCTGGGCGCGCGGCCCAACACCCTGGTGGCGGTGGCGATGGAGAAGGGGTGGGAGCAGGTGGTGGCCGTGCTCGCGATCCTGGAGGCGGGAGCCGCCTACCTGCCGGTCGATCCTGGTCTCCCAGCCGAGCGCTTCCTCCACCTCCTGGAGCGCGGCGAGGTCGCGCTGACCCTCACCCAGCCCTGGCTCATCGGGACGCTTCCCTGGCCCGCGGGGGTTCAGCCCCTCGCGGTCGAGGATGAGCCGGCCGGAGACCATCTGCCGCCGCTCGCCTCCGTACAGCAGCCGGGCGACCTCGCCTACGTCATCTTTACCTCCGGTTCCACCGGCCTCCCCAAGGGAGTGATGATCGATCACCAGGGAGCGGTCAACACCGTGCTCGACGTCAACGAGCGCTTCGGCGTCGGCCCCGCGGACCGCGCGCTGGCCCTGTCGTCGCTGAGCTTCGACCTCTCGGTCTGGGACGTCTTCGGCCTGCTGGCGGCGGGCGGCGCCCTGGTGATCCCGGACGCCGGGACGAGCCGCAACCCGGCGCATTGGGAAGAGCTGATGCGGCGCGAAGGGGTGACGGTATGGAACTCGGTGCCGGCGCTCCTGGAGATGCTGGTCGAGCACCTCGCCGGCGCGTCCCGGCAGCTGCCGGACGACCTGCGGCTGGCGCTGCTCAGCGGCGACTGGATCCCGCTCTCGCTACCCGGCCGAGTCGCCGCGCTCGGCCCGGACGTGCGGACGATCAGCCTGGGCGGCGCCACCGAGGCCTCGATCTGGTCGATCCTCTATCCCATCACCGAGGTCGATCCCGCCTGGGTTTCGATCCCCTACGGGCGGGCCATGGGCCGGCAGAGTTTTCATGTCCTGGACGAGACGCTGGCGCCGCGGCCGGACTGGGTGCCGGGCCAGCTCTATATCGGCGGCATCGGCCTCGCTCAAGGCTACTGGCGCGATCCGGTGAGGACCGCGCTCAGCTTCGTCCCGCACCCTGAGACCGGCGAGCGTCTCTACCGCACCGGCGACCTGGGCCGCTTCCTGCCCGACGGCAGCATCGAGTTCCTCGGCCGCGAGGACTTCCAGGTCAAGGTCCAGGGGCACCGCATCGAGCTGGGAGAGATCGAGGCGGCCCTCCTCGAGCACCCGGCGGTGCGCGCGGCCACGGTCGCGGCGCCTGGGGACCGCCACCACCGGCGGCTGGTGGGTTATGTGGTGCCGCACCCGGGCCGGACGGTGACCGAGCCGGAGCTGCGCCGGTTCCTTGAGGAGAAGATCCCGCGCTACATGGTGCCGGCCGCCATCGTCGAGCTGGCGGCGCTGCCGCTCACCGCCAACGGCAAGGTGGACCGCAATGCCCTGCCTGCGCCTGGGCGCGATCGACCCGCCGGCCCGGCCGGCGCCGGCTTCGAGGACGATCTCCAGCGGCTCCTCGCCGGGATCTGGGGTGAGGTCCTCGGCACGGACGGGGTCGGCCCCCATGACAACTTCTTCACCCTGGGAGGAGATTCGATCCTCAGCATCCAGGTCGCTGCGAAGGCCGCGCGGGCCGGGATCGTGATGACCGCGGACCAGGTCTTCACCCATCAGACGGTGGCGGAGCTGGCCCGGGTAGCGAGCGTCGTGCGCGAGGCGAGGCCGATCGCGCGGCCGGCTGCGATGACCGGGCCGGCGCCGCTGACGCCCATCCAGCATTGGATGTTCGAGCAGGATCTGGCCGACCCGCACCACTGGAATCAGGCGGTGCTGCTCGAGACGAGCCGGCCGCTGGATGGCCCCGCGTTGCGGCGGGCGGTGGCCGCGCTGGTCGAGCACCACGGCGCGCTACGCCTCCGCTTCGCCGGCGGCCCGACCGGCTGGCGGCAGCTCATCGCCCCTCCCGCCGCCGCCGTCCCCTTCCTGGAGATCGACCTCTCCGCCCTGCCGGACGCGCAGCGGACCGGCACTCTGGAGCGGGCGGCGGCCGACCTTCAGGCGAGCCTCGATCTCGCCGAGGGGCCGCTCCTGCGGACAGCCCTTCTCCGTTGCGGCCGGGGCCTGGGCGATCGCCTGCTGCTGATCTTCCATCATCTGGTGGTGGACGGGGTTTCCTGGCGCCTCCTGCTGGAGGACCTGGAGACCGCCTATGCCGGCGGCGCGCTGCCGCCCGAGACCACCTCGTTCAAACGCTGGGCCGAGCTCCTCGCCGAGGGCGCCTGGGCCGGCGCACACGAGGGCGAGCTGGACTACTGGCTGGCACCGGCGCGCGGCGCGGCCGTGCCCATGCCGGTCGACTTTCCCGGCGGCGAGGCCGGCAATACCGAGGGCTCGGTGCAGACCGTGCTGGCGGCGCTGACCCCGGACGAGACGCAGGCCCTGCTGCAGCGGATCCCGGAGACCTACCACGCTCAGATCCAGGAGGTGCTGCTGACCGCCCTGGCCCAGACCCTGGCCGCCTGGACGGCTGTCGGACCGCTGCTCGTCGACCTCGAGGTGCACGGGCGGGAGCCGTTGCGCGCAGAGCTCGCCGACCTCGATCTCTCCCGAGTTGCCGGTTGGCTCACCGCCGTCTATCCGCTGCTCCTCGCGGTGCCTCGCGACGCCGCGGTGACGCCGGGGGCGGCTCTGGCGGCGGTCAAGGAGCAGGTGCGCGCCGTGCCCGGGAAGGGTGTGGGCTACGGCGTGCTCCGATACCTCAACCCGAAGCCGCGGATCGGCAACGCGCTGCGGAGCCTGCCGCAGGCCCAGATCGGCTTCAACTACCTGGGCCAGTTCGACCAGGCGGTGGGGGAGGGCTCGGCGTTCCGCCCCGCCGCCGAGTCGAGCGGACCGTGGAGCAGCCCGCGCATCCGGCGGCGGCACCTTTTGTTCGTCTTCGGCAGCGTCGCGGGCGGCCGGCTGCAGATCGGTTGGGCCTACAGCGTGAACGTGCACCGGCGCGCCACGGTCGAGTCGCTCGCGGGAGGCTTCCTGGAGCACCTGCGCGCGCTGATCCAGGGTTGCGAGTCGGCTGGCGCCGAGACCCTCGCCGCGTCGGACTTCCCGCTCGCCCGACTCGGCCCGGGCGCGCTGGCGAGCGCGCTGCAGGGGGCCGGCTGCGAAAGCGCGCGCGACGTCGAGGACGTCTATGCCCTCTCCGCGATGCAGGAGGGGATCCTCTTCCACTGTCTGTACAGCCGCGAGTCGTCGCTCTACGTCACCAGCTTCGCCTGCCAGCTCTCGAGGCTCGATGCGCCCGCTTTCGAGAGCGCCTGGCAGGAGGTGGTCGATCGCCACCCGGTGCTGCGCACCGGCTTCTGCTGGGAGGGGCTGGACCAGCCGGTCCAGGTGGTCGCCCGCAAGGTGGAGCTCGCCTGGGAGAGGCAGGACTGGCGGGGACTCTCCCCGGCCGACCAGGAGGAGCGCCTTACCCGAGTGCTCCTCGGCGAACCCTCCCGGCTCCGCCCCCTGACCCGTGCCCCGCTCCTGCGCCTGGCGCTGTTCCAGGTGGGGGAGGGCGCGTTCCACTTCGTGTTCAGCCACCACCACCTGATCCTCGACGGCTGGTCGCTCCCCCTGCTGCTCCAGGAGGTGTTCACCTTCTATTCCGCCCGGCGCGAAGGGTGGAGCATCACCCTTCCCCGGCCGCGCCCGTTCCGCGACTACATCGCCTGGCTCGGCGAACAGGACCTCGCACGGGCCGAGGAGTATTGGCGTGGCGTTCTCGCGGGGTTCTCCGCCCCCACGGTGCTGGCGATCGACCGCGGAGGCGCCGGCGCGCCGGTCGAGGAGACGGCCTACCACGACCTGCGGCTTCCGGAGAGCGCCGCCAACGCTCTGCGGTCCTTCGCCAGGAGGCATCAGCTCACCCTGAATACGCTGGTGCAGGGCGCCTGGGCCCTCCTGCTCGCCCGCTACAGCGGCGAGGAGGATGTCGTCTTCGGCAGCGTGGTGTCCGGCCGTCCGCCGTCGCTCGCCGGGGTGGAAAGTATGGTGGGGGTGTTCATCAATACCCTGCCGGCGCGGGCGCGGATCTCTCCCGAGCGGCCGCTGCTTCCCTGGCTGCGCGAGCTCCAGGAGGCGCAGGCGGAGATGCGCCGCTTCGAGTACAGCCCGCTCGCCCAGGTCCAGCGCTGGAGCGCCGTGGATCGCGGGCTGCCGCTCTTCGAGAGCATCCTGGTCTTCGAGAGCTATCAGGCGCCGGACGAGGCGTTGCGCCGCGCGGGCGGGAACCTGGAGATCGGCGACACGCGCTCCGACCTCACCACCAGCTACCCCCTGCTGCTGAGCGCCACGCCCGGGGATGCCCTGGATCTCAACCTGAGCTACGACCGGCGACGTTTCCACGGCAGCGACACGGCCGGCCTGCTGGAGCGCTGGGGCAGGGCGCTCGCCGCATTCTCCACGATCTCCGTGGATTCCACGCTCAGCGCCGGCTCTCTGTCGCTCCTCGCCACCGCCGAGAGGCACCAGCTCCTGCACGAGTGGAACGACGCCGCGGCCGGCGGACGTGGCGGGCTCCTGCTCCACGAGAGGATCGCCGCGCAGGCAGCCCGGACGCCGGACGCCGTGGCCGTGGTCGGTGAGGAGACGAGCCTCTCGTACGCCGAGCTGCATCGGCGGGCCGGCCGGCTGGCGTCCGGGCTGCGGCGGCTCGGCGTCGGCCCCGAAACGCGGGTGGGGATCGCGGCCGAACGGTCGCCGGAGATGATGGTCGGTCTCCTGGGCATCCTCCAGGCCGGCGGCGCCTGGGTACCGCTCGATCCCTCCTATCCCGCGGAGCGCCTGGCCTTCATGCTCGCGGACGCCCGCGTGCCGGTGCTGCTCACCCAGCGGCGGTTGCTCGCCGGCCTGCCCGGCGCCGCGTCCGCGCGGGTGCTGCTCCTCGACGACTCCGATTTCGACTCCGAGGCCGATTTCGAGACCGGCGCCGGGGCCGATCCGGGACCGGCGCCCGCCGCCCTCGACCCGGACCAGCTCGCCTACGTCATCTACACCTCGGGCTCGACCGGCCGGCCCAAAGGGGTGATGAACAGCCATCGCGGGATTGTCAATCGGCTGCTCTGGATGCAGGAGGCTTATAACCTCCTGCCGGAGGACCGAGTGTTGCAGAAGACCCCGTTCAGCTTCGACGTCTCGGTCTGGGAGCTCTTCTGGCCGTTGCTGAACGGCGCCTGTCTCGTGATGGCGCGTCCGGGAGGGCATCAGGACCCGGCCTACCTCGCGGCGGTGATCGCCGAGCGCGGGGTCACGACCGTGCATTTCGTCCCCTCCCTGCTGGGCCCCTTCCTCGAGGAGCGGGACCTCGACCGCTGCCGGTCCTTGCGGCGTGTGATCGCTAGCGGTGAGGCCCTGCCGCCCGATCTGCGGCAGCGCTTCCTGGAGCGCCTGGGGGACCGGGCCGAGCTGCACAACCTGTACGGCCCCACCGAGGCGGCGGTGGACGTGACCGCCTGGACCTGCCGGCCGGGCGATCCGGCGCGCAGCGTGCCGATCGGCCGCCCGGTCGCCAATACCCGTATCCACCTGCTCGACGCCCGTCTCGAGCCGGTCCCGGCCGGGCTGCCCGCGGAGCTGTACATCGGCGGCGTCCAGGTCGCCCGCGGCTACCTCGGCCGGCCGGACCTCACCGCCGAGCGCTTCGTGCCCGACCCGTTCGGCGAGCCCGGAGCCCGCCTCTACCGGACCGGCGACCTCGCCCGCCACCTCCCGGACGGCGCGATCGACTTCATCGGCCGGGACGACGGCCAGATCAAGCTGCGCGGCTTCCGGATCGAGCTTGGCGAGATCGAGGCGGCACTGGCGGAGCACCCGGCGGTCCGGGCCGCCGCCGTCCTGGCGCGGGAGGAGGGGGGGAGCCGCCGGCTGATCGCCTACGTGGCGGCCGCGGGCGCTTCCGCGGCGGAGTTGCGGCGCTTCCTCTCCGTGAGGCTGCCCGACTACATGGTGCCGGCCGTCCTGGTGTTCCTCACGGCTCTCCCCCTGACGCCGGCCGGCAAGGTGGACCGCCGGGCTCTGCCGGCTCCGGACGGCGGCCGTGCCGCGGTCGAGAGCCCGTTCGCGGCGCCGGGCTCGCCGGTGGAGGAGACGCTGGCGGCGGTCTGGGCCGGCGTGCTCGGCCTCGATCGGGTGGGGATCCACGACAGCTTCTTCGAGCTGGGCGGCGACTCCATCCTCAGCATCCAGGTGGTGGCGCGGGCGCAACAGGCGGGCCTCCGGCTGACGCCGCAGCAGATCTTCGAGCGGCGCACCATCTCGGCCCTGGCCACCGTGGCCGAGGCCGTCGGACCAGGAGCGCGCCGATGGCAGGGGGCGGTGACCGGGCCGGTCGTACTGACACCCATCCAGCGGCGCTTCTTCGCGCAGACTCGCGAC
Organism: Thermoanaerobaculia bacterium; assembly: GCA_036271335.1. Taxonomy (GTDB): domain Bacteria; phylum Acidobacteriota; class Thermoanaerobaculia; order Multivoradales; family UBA5704; genus DATARR01. The sequence goes on along the minus strand of DATBAW010000600.1, from coordinate 71,277 downwards.
GACCTTCACCACTTCAATCAAGCTCTGCTGCTCGCGGCGCGCGAGCCGCTGGTCCCGGCCCGGTTGGAGAGGGCCCTCGACCTCCTGCTCTCCCATCACGACGGGCTCCGCCTGCGCTTCGCGCGAACGGATGAAGAGTGGCAACAGATCTGCGCCCCGCCGGAGGGACCGGTGCCCTTCGCCACGATCGATCTCGGTAGCCTGCCCGCCGCCGACCGCCCTGCCGCCCTCACGGCTGCTGCGGCGGCGGCGCAGACCTCCCTGTGCTTGGCCGAGGGCCCTTTGATGCGCGCGGTCCTCTACCGTTGCGGGCTCGGGGAGCCCGATCGGCTGCTCCTCGCCGTCCATCACCTGGCGATCGACGGCGTCTCCTGGCGCATCCTGCTGGAAGACCTCGAGTCGGCCTACCGCCAGCTCGGTCGGACCGGTTCGGCGGAGCTCCCCGCCAAGACGACCTCGTTCCAGGAATGGGCCGACCGCCTGCTCGGACATGCCCGCTCGGAAGACCTGCGGCCGGAGCTGGCATGGTGGCTGGCGGAGCTCGCGGCCGGCGGCGGTGCTCTGCCCGTCGATCTGGAGGCCGGCGCCAACACGGTCGCCTCGGCCCGCACGGTCGCGGTGTCCCTCGACGAGCGCGAGACCGAAGCGCTGTTACGGGAGGTCCCCAAGGCCTACCAGACCCGGATCGACGACGTTCTGCTGGCCGCGCTGGCCCAGACCTTCCACGGCTGGACCGGCGAGCCTGCCCTGTGGGTCGATCTCGAAGGGCACGGACGCGAGGAGATCTTCCCGGATGTGGACCTGACCCGCACCGTGGGCTGGCTCACCGCGCTGTACCCGGTACGCCTAGCGCCGCTTGCCGGTCGCGGGCCGGGCGAGGTTCTCAAGGCCATCAAGGAAGAACTCCGGCGGGTGCCCGGCCGCGGCCTCGGCTTCGGCCTGCTTCGTTATCTGGACGACGCCGCGGAATCGCGTCCGCTGCGCTCTCTCGCCCCCGCCGCCGTGGTCTTCAACTACCTGGGGCAGATGGACCAGGCGCTGCCCGAGGCGTCGCTCTTCCAAGCCGCCGCCGAGCCGGCCGGGAGCCCGTGCTCGCCGCGCCAGGAGCGGAGCCACCTGCTGGAGATCAACGGCGGCATCAGCGGCGGCCGGCTGCGGCTCGCCTGGACCTACAGTGCGAATCGCCACCGGCGGGACACCGTCGAGCAGCTGGCCGCCGGCTTCATCGAGGCCCTACGCGGACTGATCGACCACTGCTGCGCGACCGGCTCGGGCGGCTTCACCCCCTCCGACTTTCCGATGATGGATCTCAGCCAGGAGGAGCTTGACGGTCTGGTCGAGGACCTGACCAGCCCCGAGATCTCGCTGTGAGCACCGCCGTGAGCCAGGCTGTGGGCCAGAAGAAGCCGCTGGAGGACATCTACCCGCTCTCCCCGATGCAGCAGGGGATGCTGTTTCACTCCCTGTACGCGCCGCGGTCCGGCGTCTACGTGAGCCAGACGAGCTGCACCCTGGAGGGAGACCTGGACGCCGCGGCGTTGCGGCGCGCTTGGCAGACGGTGGTGGATCGTCATGGCGTCCTGCGCACCGGCTTCTCCTGGGAGCGCCGGGACGATCCCTTCCAGGTCGTCCACCGCCAGGCGCGGCTCCCCTGGGACGAGCGGGACTGGAGCGGTCTGCCGCCGGAGGCGGCGGAGGCCGACCTCCGGAGCTTCCTGGCCGCCGACCGCGAGCGCGGCTTCGATCTCGGCAAGCCGCCGCTCCTGCGCTGCACCCTGATCCGCCTAGCCCCCGGCCGTCATCGCTTCCTCTGGACCGTCCATCACCTGCTGATCGACGGCTGGTGCCTGGGACTCCTGTTCCGCGAGGTGTTCACTTTCTACGAGGCCTTCCGGCGCGGCGAGGAGCTGACGCTGCCGGTGCCGCGGCCCTACCGGGACTACATCGCCTGGCTGCGGCGGCAGGACCTGGCCCTGGCCGAGTCCTGGTGGCGCCGCGAGCTATGCGGCTTCGGGGCCGCGACTCCCCTCGGCATCGAGCGCCCCGGCAAGGCGGTGACCGGCGGCCACGCCGAGAGCGAGGTCCGCCTCTCCCGGGAGGAAACGACTGCCCTGCGCGCGGTGGCGCAGCGGCACGACCTCACCCTGAGCACTGTGATCCAGGGCGCCTGGGGTCTGCTGCTGAGCCGCTACAGCGGCGAGACGGACGTGGTCTTCGGCGCCGCGATGTCCGGCCGGCCGGCCGATCTTCCCGGCGTCGAATCGATGGTCGGGCTGTTCATCAACACGCTGCCGGTCCGGATGGAGGTGGCCCCGGAAACGCCTCTGCTGACCTGGCTGCGCGCCCTCCAGGTCCGGCTGGTGGAGATGCGCCGCTTCGAGTACAGCCCGCTGGTGGAGGTGCAGGGCTGGAGCGAGGTGCCGCGCGGCCGGCCGCTCTTCGACAGCCTCCTGGTGTTCGAGAACTATCCGGTGGACCGCTCCTTGGCGGAGAGCCCGCTCAGCGTGCGCATCCGCGACATCCACTCGGCGGACCGCACCAGCTTCCCATTGTCCCTGCTGGCGCTGCCGACCGAGGAGCTGATCCTGCGCCTCAAGTACGATGTCGACCGCTTCGAGCCGGCAATGATCACCGAGACCCTGCAGCAGCTCGCCGGGCTCTGTCGCCAGATCGTCCGCTCGCCCGACCTGCCGCTCGCCGACTACTCCCTGGTGACACCCGGAGCGCCGCTCCCCGATCCCCGCCAAGCCCTCGCGGAGCCCGGTTTCGAGCCGGTTCCGGAGCGCATCGCCGGCTTGGCCGGGAGCCATCCTGGGCGCGTGGCTGTGACCCGAAGCGGCCGGGAGTGGACCTACGCCGAGCTGGTCGCCCGGTCGGAAGGGCTGGCCCGCGTCCTCCTCGCGGGGGGGCTCGCTCCGGGAGGCGTAGTGGCGGTCACCGGCGAGCGGAGCTTCGGCCTTGTTGCCAGCGCACTGGCGGTGCTCCGCGCCGGCGGCGTGCTTCTCACCCTCGACGGCGCCCTCCCGGAGGCGCGCCGCGCGCTGATGCTGGAGCGCGCCAAGGCTTCGCACCTGCTCACCGCCGGCGGCGGCCTGTTGGAGAAGCTGGCCGCCGGTCCGCTGCTCGCACGGTTGGAGGTCGATCCGGAGACCGGCTGGTGCGCGGAGCCTTCTGGGAGTGGGGAAGTAACAGAGCTGCCGGCGATCGACCCCGGCGCGCCGGCCTATCTCTTCTTCACCTCGGGCACAACGGCCCTGCCGAAGGCGATCCTCGGCGGCCATCGCGGGTTGAGCCATTTCCTCACCTGGCAGCGCGAGACCTTCGGCGTGGGCGAGGGAGACCGCTGCGCCCAACTCACCGGGCTCTCGTTCGACGTGGTGCTGCGCGATCTCTTCCTGCCGCTGACCAGCGGCGCGGTGCTCTGCCTGCCCGACGCCGGCATGGACCTCGGGCCGGACGCCGTCCTCCCCTGGTTGGAGCGGGAGGGCGCAACCCGGCTGCACGCGGTGCCGGCGGTGGCGGCCTCCTGGCTGGAAGCGGTGCCGCCCGCAGCCTCGCTCGCCGCCCTGCGCACCGTTTTCTTCGCCGGAGAGCCGCTCTCCGACGGCTTGGTGCGCCGCTGGCGGGAGGCGTTCCCCCGAGCCGGAGAGATCATCAATCTCTACGGTCCCACGGAGACCACGCTGGCCAAGTGCTGGTATCGCGTGCCGGCGCGGCCGGAGCCGGGTATGCAACCGGTCGGGTTCCCCCTGCCGCAGACCCAGGTCCTGGTCCTCGCGCCTGGCGACCGCCTCTGTGGCGTGGGGGAGCCGGGCGAGATCGCCATCCGCACCCCATTCCGCACCCTCGGCTATCTCGACGCTTCGGAGGAGGACCGCCGGCGGTTCGTTCGCAACCCCTTTCGCGAAGGGGGCGTGGATCTCGAAGAGGATCTGCTGTACCGCACCGGAGACCGTGGCCGCGTCCGGCCCGACGGCGCCCTCGAGCTGCTGGGCCGCCTCGACGACCAGGTCAAGATCCGCGGCGTGCGCGTGGAGCCGTCCGAGGTGGCGGCGGTGCTGGCCCGCCATCCGGCCGTGCGCGCCGCCGTGGTGATGAGCCGGCCGGATCCCCAGGGAGAGCCGGGCCTCGCGGCCTGGTGGGTGCCGGCGGAGCCAGCGGCCGGCGCGGCCGGAAGCGGGGCCTCGGAGCTGCGGCGCCACCTGGAGGGACTCCTCCCGCCGGCCATGGTCCCCTGGGCGTTCGTCCCCCTTGAGCGCCTGCCGCTGACCGCCAACGGCAAAGTCGACCGCCGCGCCCTGCCCGAGCCGGAGTGTGCCCGGCTGGAGGGAAGGGAGGCCCTCATGTCCCCCCGGACACCATTCGAGGAGGTGCTGGCAGGGATCTGGTGCGAGGTGCTGCGCCGTGATCGGATCGGCACCGGCGAGAGCTTCTTCGCCCTTGGCGGCCACTCGCTGCTAGCCACCCAGGTGATCTCCCGCGTCCGGCGGACTTTCGGGATCGAGCTGCCGCTCCACGAGCTGTTCGAGCGGCCTACGATCGAGGCCCTGGGGGCTCGGGTCGAAGACCTCGTCCGCGAGGGGGCCGGCAGCGCCGCGCCACCTCTGCGGGCGGTGCCTCGCCAGGGAGAGATCCCACTCTCGTTCTCCCAGGAGCGGCTCTGGTTCCTCGATCAGCTCGAGCCGGGGAGCCCGCTCTACAACGTCCAGACCGGCGTCCGGCTGACCGGCCGCCTCGACGCCGGCGCCCTCGCCCGCTCCCTCGGCGAGGTCGTGCGGCGCCACGAGGTCCTGCGGACCGGGTTCGAGACTGTCGGCGGCCGCGCCCATCAGGTGATCCATCCGGAGGCGCGACCCGGCCTGCCGGTGGTCGATCTCTACGAGCTGGAGCCCGGGCTACGGGAGGCGGCGGTGCGGCGGCTCGGCCGCGCGGCTGCTGACGCGCCGTTCGACTTGGCGCGCCCGCCGCTGCTGCGCGCCCTCCTCGTCCGCCTCGGCTTCGGTGAGCACGCCCTCCTCCTTACCGTGCACCACATCGTGGCGGACGCCTGGTCGATCGGCATCCTGATCCGCGAGATGGCGGCGCTCTACCGCGCCTTCACCAGCGGCGCGCCCTCGCCGTTCTCTGAGCTCGAGATCCAGTACGCGGACTTCGCCGCCTGGCAGCGGGGGTGGCTGCGGGGTGAGGCGCTGGACGCGGAGGTGTCCTGGTGGCGCCGGCGGCTGGCTGGCGCTCCGGCGCTGACCGAGCTGCCGGGCGACCGGCCGCGCCCGGCAATCCAGAGCTTCCGCGGCACCCGAGTGTCGACACTCCTGCCGGCGGCGCTTGCCCAGGAGCTGACCGCGCTCGCCCACCGCTCCGGAGCGACCCTGTTCATGGTTCTACTCGCCGCTTTCCAGGTGCTGCTGCGGCGCGCCTCGGGGCGGGACGATCTGGTGGTCGGTACGCCGGTCGCCAATCGGGGCCGCGTGGAGGTCGAGGGGCTGATCGGGTTCTTCGTCAATTCGCTGGTGTTGCGCACGGATCTCGGCGGCGACCCGCGGTTCGCGGAGCTGGTCTCCCGGCTGCGATCGGTGTTGCTGGAGGGGTACGTCCACCAGGAGCTGCCGTTCGAAAAGCTGGTCGAGAGCCTGCAGCCGGAGCGTAGCCTGGCCTACAACCCTGTATTCCAATTGATGATCATCCTGCAGAACGCCGCCTCGCAGGGCGAGACGGAGCTGCCGGATCTGCGCCTCTCCCGGCTGCCGGACGAGGCGCCCGCGGCGCGCTTCGACCTCACGCTGTCGGCAACCGACACCGGCGGGGGCCTCTTCGTGCTCGCCGACTACGCGACGGACCTTTTCGACGCCAGCACGGTCCAGCGGCTGCTGGAGCACCTGCACTGCCTGCTGGCAGCGGTCGTCCGCCAGCCGGAGCGGCCGCTTTCGGCGTTGCCGCTGTTGACCGCGCCGGAAAGGCATCAGCTCCTGACGGAGTGGAACGACACCGCCGAGGCCTTCCCCGCGCTGGCGTCCGAAGGGTGCCTGCATCAGCTCTTCGAGGTGCAGGCAGGCGAGACCCAAGAGGCCGTCGCCCTGGTCTGCGAGGAGCGTTCGTGGACCTATGGCCGGCTGGAGGCGGAGGCCAACCGGCTCGCCCATCATTTGCGATCGCTGGAGGTGGGCCCCGACGTCCCGGTCGGCCTCGCGGTTCGCCGCTCGCCGGAGATGCTGGTCGGTATCCTGGGAATTCTCAAAGCCGGCGGCGCCTATGTCCCGCTCGATGTCGAGCACCCGCGCGAACGCCTCGCCGCCATCCTCGATGAGGCGCGGGTGCCTGTGCTGATCACGGTGGAGCCGCTGGTGGCGGCCCTCCCGCCGTTCAGTGGAAAGACCGTGCGGCTCGATCGCGACGCCGCGCAGATCTCCCGTCACGGCGACGCCGCGCTGGCGAGCGGAGTGGGGCCCGGCCACCTGGCCTACGTCCTCTACACCTCGGGCTCGACCGGCCAGCCGCTTGGGGTGATGGTCCCGCACGGGGAGATCGTCAACACCCTGCGCTGGCGGCTGCGGGCGTTCGCCCTCGACCGCTCCGACCGTATCCTGCAGAACATCCCGTTCTCGTTCGATCCCTCGATCTGGCAGATCTTCGGTGCCCTTGGGAGCGGCGCGCGGCTCGTCCTGCCGAGCCCTGACCTCCACCGCGACCCTGCGTCCCTGCTCGGCCTGATGGCCGACCAGGGGGTTACCGTCACCGACTTCCCCCCGTCGTTCCTGCGGGCGCTCCTGGAGCATCCGGACTTCGCGCGCACGGTCCACCTGCGCCACGTCTTCACCGGCGGAGAGGCCCTGCCGCCGGCGGTTCGCGACCGCTTTACCGCACTGTCAGCGGCCACGCTGCACAACGTCTACGGTCCGACCGAGGCGGCCATCGACGCTACCCTGTGGAGCTGCCGGCCGGGAGAGGGGCTCGACCCGGTGCCGATTGGCCGGCCGATGTCGAACAAGCAGGTCCTCATCCTCGACCGGGACCTCCGGCTGGCTCCCATCGGCGTGCCCGGGGAGCTCTGCATCGCAGGGGCCGGGCTGGCGCGCGGCTATCTCGGGCAGCCGGAGCGGACCGCCGGCCGCTTTGTACCCCATCCGGCCAGCGCCGACCCCGGCGCGCGCATCTACCGCACCGGCGACCTCGCGCTCAGCCGGGCCGACGGCAGCATCATCTTCCTGGGCCGTATCGACCATCAGGTCAAGATTCGCGGCATCCGCATCGAGCTAGGGGAGATCGAGGCCGCCCTGGGCCAGCACCCGGAGGTCGCCGAGGCGGTGGTCCTGGCCCCGGCGGGGGAGAGCGGCGAGCGCCGTCTGATCGCCTACGTCGTCGCGGTCCCTGGTGCGCAGCTGACGGCAGGCGATATCACCTCACACCTGCAACAGCGCTTGCCCCAGGCGATGATCCCCGCCACCTTCGAGCGTGTAGAGGCCCTGCCCCGGACCCTCGCCGGCAAGGTCGACCGCCAGGCGCTCTCGCGCTTGGGCGGCGAGCGGTTCGCGGCGCCGCAGAGCTTCGTTCCCGCACAGACGCCCCGGGAGCGGGTGCTGGCCGCGATCTGGGCGGAGGTGCTGCGCGCCGACCGGGTGGGGATCGAGGACAACTTCTTCGCGCTGGGGGGCGATTCGATCCTGAGCATCCAGATCGTCGCCCGCGCCCGCCAGCAGGGGTTGCACTTCACCCCGAAGCAGCTCTTCCAGCACCAGACCATCGCCGAGTTGCTGGCCGCCGCCGAGGCTGTTGGACCGTCCGGTGTCGAGCCCGAACCGGCTCCGGGGCCGGTGCCGCTCACGCCGATCCAGCGCTGGTTCTTCGAGGCCGCTCTCGCCGAGCCGCACCATTTCAACCAAGCGGTCCTCTTCGCGCTGCGGCGTCCGCTCGCCGCCGGTGCCTTGGCGCGGGCGGTGGACACCCTGCTGTGGCATCATCCCGCGCTGCGGCTGCGCTTCCGGCGCCACGCCGGCGCGTGGCTCCAGGAGACCGGCGCCCCGGGAGGGCCCGCGCCCTTCACCGCCCTCGACCTGTCGGCCCTGCCTCCCGATCGGCGGAGTGCCGGAATCGAGGCGGCGTCGGCCGCAGCGCAGCACAGCCTCGACCTCGCCGGCGGGCCGCTGCTCCGGGTCGTCCTCTTCGAGGTTGGGTCGGGCGAGCCGCAGCGGCTCCTGTTCCTCGTCCACCATCTGGCGATCGATGGCGTGTCGTGGCGCCTCCTGGTCGAGGATCTCCAAGCGGCTTACGAGCTCTGGGAGCGCGGCGAGGAGCCCCGGCTGCCGCCTCGGACCGCCTCGTTCCAGCGTTGGGCGGAGCGCCTGACCGTGTATGCCGGCACCGACGCCGTGCAAAGGGAGCTCGGCTTCTGGGCGGGCATCCCCCCCCGGCCGGGGGCTCACCTGCCGCTCGACTTTCCGGCGGCGGCCGACGACGGCAGTGAGACCTCGACCGAGACGGTATCGTCGCTGTTGGAGGCCGGGGAGACGCAGGCGCTCCTGCACGAGATCCCTGCGGCCTACCGCACGCGTGTCAACGAGGTCCTGCTGACCGCCCTGGCGCGCGCCTTTGCCGCCTGGACCGGGGAGCGATCGCTCCTCGTCGAGTTGGAAGGACACGGACGGGAGGATCTCTTCGACGACGTCGACCTCTCGCGCACCGTTGGCTGGTTCACCAGCATCTTTCCGGTCTTCCTGGATCTCGACGGAGCGATCGAGGCCAGAGACGCCCTGAAGGCGGTCAAGGAGCAGCTCCGGGCCGTACCCCAGAACGGCCTGAGCTATGGCCTGCTGCGCCATATGGGCGGCGCGGCGACTCTCCTCGCCGCGCTACCGCGGCCGGAGGTGAGCTTCAACTACCTCGGCCAGTTCGATCAGGGGAGCTCTGCCGGCGCGCTGCTCACTGCCGCCGGCGAGAGCGCCGGCTCGGTCCGCTCCGGTGATTGGAAGCGCCAACACCGCCTGGAGATCAGCGGCCTGGTCGCGGGAGGGCAGCTCCGCTTCCAGTGGCGCTACAGCCGCGACCAGTACCGGCGGAGCACGATCGAGACCCTGGCCGCCAGCTACCTGGCCGAGCTTCGCGCTCTCATCGCCCAGGGGCGTGAGGAGACGGCGGACGTCTTCACCCCGTCCGATTTTCCGCTGATCCGGGCGGACCAAGGTCAGCTCGACCGGCTGATCGCCAGGTTTACTCACGGCAAAGAGCGGATCGAGGACATCTACCCGGTCTCCCCGATGCAGCAGGGAATGCTCCTGCGTTCGCTCCAGGAGCCGGGCTCGGGAACCTACGTCGAACAGTTGAGCTGTGAGATCGAGGGGAGCCTCGACCTCGGGGCCTTCATTGCGGCGTGGCAGCAGGTGGTCGAGCGTCACCCCGTCCTGCGCACAGCCTTCGACTGGGAGATCCTCGACGAGCCGGTTCAGGTCGTGCTCCGCCAGGTCCGATTGCCCTTCCAATACGAGGACTGGCGCGGCCTGCCCGCCGCCGGGCGGGAGGCGCGGTTGGAGAGCTTCCTGCGAGAGTCCAGTGAGCGCGGGTTCGACTTCTCTTCCGCACCGCTGCTCCGGGTCCACCTCTTCCGGCTGGAGGACGACCTCCATCAATTGGTCTGGAACCATCATCACGTGCTGCTCGACGGCTGGTCGATGCCTCTCCTCTTTCAGGAGGCCTTCGCGCTCTACCAAGCCAGCCGGGAGAGACTTGACCTCGACCTGCCGCGTCCGCGCCCCTTCCGCGAGTACATCGACTGGCTTCGCCGTCAGGACGCTGCGAGTGCGGAGGCCTTCTGGCGGCGGGAGCTGGCGGGAATTACCGTCCCGACGCCGCTGCCGGTCGACCGTCCGGTGCTCTCCGGGCTCCCGGCCGGCGAACTCTATGGCGATCTCGAGCTCTGGATGCGAAAGCGAGCCACGGCATCCCTCCAGACGCTGGCACAGGGTCACCGGCTCACCCTTGGGTCGATCGTCCAGGGTGCCTGGGGCGTCCTCCTCGGCCGCCTCAGCGGTGAGCCGGAGGTCCTCTTCGGCGAAGTGGTCTCCGGAAGACCGCCGGACCTGGCCGGGATCGAGACCATGACCGGGCTCTTCCTCAACACCCTGCCGGTGCGGGTGCCGCCCGTCGTGGGCCTCGTACTGCCGTGGCTCACGGCGCTCCAGGCGCGCCTGACGGAGCTGCGGCAGCTGGAGCACAGCTCGCTGGTGGAGGTGCAGGGGTGGAGCGATGTTCCCCGTGGAATACCGCTGTTCGAGAGTCTCGTCGTCTTCGAGAGCTATCCCCTCGGGACCGCCGAAGAGGCCCGCGGCGGCGGGGCGCTGAGGCTGGGCGCCCACCGCATCCGTTCGCGGACCGGCTACCCACTGACCCTGGTCGCCAATCCCGGAGCCCGCTTGGGTCTGAAGCTCCGGTACGACCGCCGCCGTTTTTCGCCGCGCGCTGTGGGCGAGCTGCTCGGCCAGCTCCAGACCCTGCTGGAGCAGATGGCCGAGAGCCCGGAACTCCCGCTCGCCAAGCTCTCTTTGATCACTCCCGAGGCCGGCGCCCTGCTGCCCGATCCGGCGGTGGCGATCCCGGAGCCGGTCATCCCTTCCTGGCTCGCCGCCTTCGTGGAGATCGCCGGGCGGCTGCCGGAACAACCGGCGGTGGAGCAGGGAGGGCGCGCCTGGACGTATCGCGAATTGGCGGCGAGCTCGGCGACGTTGGCAGGCCTGCTGCGATCCCGGGGGTTGGCGCCGGGCGAGGTGGCGGCGGTGGCCGGGCCGCGCAGCTTCGGTCTCATCGCCGCCGCCTTCGGCGTGACCCGCGCCGGTGGCGTGCTCCTCCTGCTCGATCCACGCCTACCCGCCGAACGGCGGGAGCTCATGCTGCGGCAGTCCGGCGCGCGCTGGTTGATCCGCGTGGGAGGCGCGGATCAACCAGTCCCGGACCGGCCGATCGGGCTTCTGGACATCGAGCCGCTGGACATCGAGCCGGACACCGGACTGCCGCTCGGAATGGCCGGAGAAGGCCCCCCGGCCGCTCTGGCCGAGCCGCTCCCCGACGATCCGGTCTACGTCTTCTTCACTTCCGGCACCACCGGCCTGCCTAAGGGCGTCCTCGGGCGCCACAAGGGCCTGAGCCATTTCCTCGCCTGGCAGCGCCGCACCTTCGCGGTGGGGCCTGGCGACCGGTCGGCCCAGCTCACCGGGCTTTCCTTCGACGTCGTACTGCGCGACCTCTTCACGCCGCTGACCGCCGGCGCCACCGTCTGCCTGCCGGGTCCGGACGATGAGGCCGCCTCACCCGGCACGCCCGCCTGGCTCCGTCGGGAGCGGATCACGCTGCTCCATACGGTGCCCTCGCTCGCCCGCGTCTGGCTGGCAGCCTCTCCCGCGGTCGTCCTCGACGCCCTGCGCTGCGTCTTCTTCGCCGGTGAGCCGCTGACCTCCGATCTGGTGGCGGCTTGGGACGCGGCTTTCGGGAGGCCCGCGGAGGTGATCAACCTCTACGGCCCGACCGAGACCACCCTGGCCAAATGCTGGTACCGCGTGCCGGCGGAGCCCCGGTCCGGCATCCAGCCCGTGGGTTCGCCTCTGCCCGAGACCCAGGCCCTCGTGCTCTCGGAGGAAGGCCGGCCCTGCGGCCTCGGCGAGCCCGGTGAGATCGTGCTGCGCACCCCTTTCCGCACTTTGGGATATCTCGACCCTGGCGCGGAGGAAGCTCGGCGTTTCCTGCGCAACCCCTTCCGCGACGATCCGAGCGACCTCCTCTACCGGACCGGCGATCGCGGACGCTACGGCTTCGACGGGCTGCTCGAAATCCTTGGCCGGCTCGACGATCAGGTAAAGATCCGCGGCCTCCGCGTCGAGCCGGCAGAGGTGGATCGGGCGCTTCGCGAGCACCCAGGGATCCGCGAGGCGGCGGTCGTCGCCCGCGAGGAGCCCGCCGGGGAGAAGCGGCTCGTCGCTTACTGGGTGCCCGCTGGCCCGGGTGGGCCTGCCGTGGAGGAGCTGGTCGCTTTCCTGCGCGGCCGGCTGCCGGCCGCGATGGTGCCATCCGCCTTCGTGGAGCTCGCGGCTCTGCCGCTTACCGTGAACGGCAAGCTCGATCGGACCGCGCTTCCGGCCCCTGCCGGCGAGCGGCCGGCCCTGGCCGGCAGGTATGTCATGGCCCGGGATGCGATTGAGCTCGATCTGATCGGAATCTGGGAGGAGATCCTGGGAGTGCGGCCGGTCGGTGTGGAGGACGATTTCTTCAACCTCGGCGGTCATTCCCTCCTGGTGCTGCCGCTCCTGACCCGCGTCGAGAAGCGGCTCGGGGGGGCACTCTCGGTAGCGGAGCTGCTGGCAGAGCCGACCGTCGCCGCCCTGGCCCAGCGACTGCGGCGAAAGCCGGGCGACGGGATGGTCCGCACGCCGCTGCTGCCCCTCCAGCCGAGGGGCGCCTTACCTCCACTCTTCTGCGTCCATCCGCTGGGGGGAAGCGCCCTCTGCTATCAGCCTCTCGCCAGCCATCTCGGCCAGGACCAGCCTCTGTACGGCCTCGACGCGCTGCACCTGGTCGGTCAGGAGCGGCTATACGGCAGCCTGGAGGAGATGGCCACCGTCTATCTGGAGGCTCTGCGGACCGTCCAGCCGCGTCCGCCCTACCTGCTGGCGGGCTGGTCCTTCGGCGGAGTGATCGCCTTCGAGATCGCGCGGCAACTCGCAGAGCGCGGTGAGGAGGTCGGACTTCTGGCGCTCTTCGACACCCGGGCACCCGAGGCGGAGAGCCGCAAGCCGGTATCCCTCGACGAGGCCCTGATCCTGCGCGAGCTGCTGGGAGACCGAATTGGCCTCTCGCGCGAGGAGCTGGAGGATTTGGGTTCGGAGGGGCGGCTGCGCTACGTCATCGAGCTGGGCAAGAGGTCCGGCGCGCTCCCGGGGGACTACGACCTGGAAGCCGCCCGGGAGGTCCTGCGCATCATCAAGATGAACGGCACCCTTGTGGGGTCGTATGTGCCGCGCCTTTATCAGGGGCAGATCACCTTCTTCCAGGCCGAGGACGAAGGCGATGCCGAAGAGAGGGTCACGCGCTGGCGCGAGCTGGCTGCGGGTGGCGTGGAGGTCCGGCCCGTGCCGGGTCCTCACCGCGAGCTGGTTTACGAGCCCTATGTCCGGACTCTGGCCGCAGAGCTCAAGACGGCTTTGCAGGCCTCACAACGCTCGGAAAGAGACCGCTGAGCCAACAGGATCAAGTCAGCCCTACGGCAATCTCCGCGAAGCCATCTACTCCGTCTCGCGGAACACTTTGAATCATGCCCTGCTCGGCCTCGCGCTCGAGAGTGCGCGCCACAACAGGTAATTCCAAGTAGGGGAAGGAGTTACAGATGGTGGGCCGTTAGGGACTCGAACCCTAGACCCGCGGATTAAAAGTCCGCTGCTCTACCAACTGAGCTAACGGCCCACGTGGCCGGGGAGTATAGCCGAAATCCGCTCCCGTCCCCTGCGCTACGCGGCCCTGAGCTCCGACGTGCACTGCGGGCAGCGGGTGGCCTTGATCGGGATCGGTGAGAAGCAGTAGGGGCACTCCTTGACCACGGGCACCGCCGCCGGCTTCTCCTCGCCGCGGCGCATCCGGTTGACGGCGCGGACGATCAGGAAGACGACGAAGGCCACGATCAGGAAGCTCAGCACGTTGTTGAGGAAGATGCCGTAGTTGAGCGTCGGCGCGCCGGCGGCCTTGGCCTTGGCGACGCTGTCGTACGGCTTGTCGGACAGATTGAGGAAGAGGTTCGAGAAGTCGACGTGGCCGAGGAACAGACCGACCGGCGGCATGATGATGTCCTCCACCAGCGAGGTGACGATCTTGCCGAAGGCGGCGCCGATGATCACCCCGATCGCCAGGTCGAGGACGTTGCCTTTGACCGCGAACTCCTTGAATTCCTTGAGCATTGCTCTCTCCTCTCTCGTTTCGTCTGATTCTAAAGCGTTTCCGCTCCGGACGCACCTTTCGGCCGCGGCAGGACGAACAGCCGCCGGGCGCGCTCGGACTCCAGGGTCTCCGGGGCGTAGTAGGAATCGAGGACCGAGGGCTTCCAGGTCAGCAGGTCCGGGTTGCGCGCCGCGAACTCCTCCCAGGTGTCGCGCTCGCCGGCACCCTCGTCGGCACCCTCGTCGGTATCGGCCATCCGCTCGTGGATCAGGAAGAGGAAGGCCCAGGTGATCGTCTCGTGGTAGAGGCCGGGGTGGCCGTGGAAGGTGGCGAACCGCCGCAGGCTGGCCGTGAAGCGCGCCAGGGCGTCCAGCGCGGGCTCGCGCCGCAGGTAGATCCAGGCCAGCCGGACGTGGTCCCGGTGGTGGAAGGCGCTGTTGGGGAGCGTGCAGTCCTCGAAGCTGCGGACGAAGTCGTCGTCGGTCATCTTGGGTCCTCTCCGGAAAGTCGGGCCAAAAGGAAAAGCCCCAGGGGAAATCCCCTGGGGCTCGTCGGCGACGAGCATACCATGGCTTCCGCTGGTTTTGCGGCCCAGGCGTTCGGGCTCCCAACCACCTCCCGGCCCAGGGCGTGTGGCGTATGAGATGCCCTCCCGACCGGGAGGTCCCAGGGGTGGGGCCGGCGGTCCCGGAGCCGGGACCGCTCGCCCCGGACGTGGGCGCAGCCGACTTGCCGGCCCGCGGAACAGCGAAAAGGCGCCTCCTCGCTGTAGAATTTGCCCGCCGCCGGAATGGCGAAACGGTATACGCAGGAGACTTAAAATCTTCCGCCCGAAAGGGTTTGCGGGTTCGAGTCCCGCTTCCGGCACCAGCCTTCCTCCCCTAGGCCCGCCTTCGATGACTGGCATGGTTCTTGGATCAAGAGAGGCGGTTTCACGAATGCGGAGAATGAGGAGAGAGCCATGGCTGATCCTGCCGCAGGTACGGAAAAGCTCCGTCGCTGCCTGATCATCGAGGACAACGTCGACGCGGCCGAGAGTCTGAGCCTGCTGTTGCAGCTCATCGGCCACGAGGCCGAGGTCGCCTATGACGGCGTCGAGGGAGTGGAGAAGGCGCGCGGCTTCCGGCCCGAGGTCGTCCTCTGCGACATCGGGCTCCCCGGCCAGCTCGACGGCTATGCCGTCGCCCGCTCCTTCCGCGCCGACCCCGAGCTGCGGTCGGCCTATCTCATCGCGCTCACCGGCTACGGCCAGGAAGAGGACCGCCGGCGGGCCCAGGAGGCGGGTTTCGACACCCACCTGACCAAGCCGGCCGACCTCGATGAGCTGCGCCGCCTGCTGGCGGAGGGCGCAAATGCCTAAGAAGGTATCTGGAAAGTGCCCCCCCACTGTAGAGACGCCCCGTGGGGCGTCTCCGAAGCGGCGGTCCTCGGTGACCGGCGCCGGGTCGTTGGGGCGGCTGAGCCGTTATCTCCGCCGCGGAGACGCCCCACGGGGCGTCTCTACAGTGGGAAGCCTGGCCGCCCTCTGCGTGGCGCTCGCCATGGCGGCGCCGGCGTACGCGCAGAAGGAGCAGCCTCAGGCCTCGGGGCCTCTGGAGCTGAAGGGGCTCTCGATCGAGCAGCTGATGGACCTCGACGTGACCTCGGTCTCCCGCCGTAGCGAGCCGGTCTCGGGCGCGGCGGCGGCGATCACCGTCCTCACCGCCGAGGACGTCCGCCGCTCCGGCGCCACCAACCTGCCGGACGTGCTGCGGATCACCGCCGGCCTGGAGGTGGCTCAATCCGACGGCAACACCTGGGCGATCAGCTCCCGCGGCTTCAACACCACCACCTCCAACAAGCTGCTGGTGCTGATCGACGGCCGCAGCGTCTACACGCCGCTCTATTCCGGGGTGTTCTGGGACGTCCAGGGCGTGATGCTGGAGGACATCGACCGCATCGAGATCATCCGCGGTCCCGGCGCCACTCTCTGGGGGGCGAACGCGGTCAACGGCGTGATCAACATCCTCACCAAGAGCGCGCGGGACACCCAGGGGACGCTGGTCTCGATCGGCGGCGGCAATCAGCAGGAGGCCACGGCCGCCTTCCGCGAGGGGGGGAAGATCGGCGACAACCTCGCCTATCGCGCCTATGGCCAGTACTCCTACCAGGACGCGCTCGCCTTCGCCGACGGCGACAGCGCCCAGGATCCGCTGCGCCACGGGCAGGCGGGGTTCCGGATCGACCGCGCCGACGGCGGCTCCGGCGCCTTCACGCTCCAGGGCGACGCCTACCACGGGCTCGCCGGCCAGACGGTGGTGGAGCGCGCCGACACCGTGCTCGACGGCGCCAATGTCCTCGGCCGCTGGACCACCACGTACGCCGCCAATTCCGGCAGCGACCTGCAGATCTACTATGACTTCACCCACCGTGAGATCCCCGACTGGTTCGAGGAGCATCGCCACACCTTCGACGTCGACTATCAGCATCGCAGCCCGCTGGGCTCGCGGCAGGAGCTGGTCTGGGGAGCGGGCTACCGGATCACGCAGGACGAGGTGGGGAACAGCCCGGGCGTGGCGTTCCTCCCCGACCAGGTGACCGAGAACCTGTTCAGCGCCTTCGCCCAGGACGAGATCGCGCTCGAGCACCATCTGAAGCTGACGGCGGGGACGAAGGTCGAGCACAACCACTGGACGGGGTTCGAGGTGCAGCCGAGCGTCCGCCTGAGCTGGGTGCCCGACGACCGCCGCACCCTCTGGGCGGCGATCTCCCGCGCCGTCCGCACGCCCACCCGCTACGACGAGGACATCGTCTTCTACTCCGCCACGGGCCAGCCGTTTCTCGAAGGCTCGAACGCCTTCGTCTCCGAGGAGCTGCTCGCCTACGAGCTCGGCTACCGCATGCAGGTGCGGACGGGCCTGACGGTCGACCTGGCGACCTACTACAACGTCTACGACCATCTGCGCAGCTATGAGCCCGCGGCGCCTCCGGCGGCGTTCCCCTACCATTTCGGCAACGAGCTGAGCGCCGACACCTGGGGCGCGGAGCTGCGGGTGAGCGCCCAGGCGGCCCCCTGGTGGCGGCTGCACGCCGAGTACGCCTATTTCGGCAAGTCGCTGAGCCTCGATCCCCAGAGCTTCGATCCGACCGGCGGCAAGATGGAGGGGAACGATCCGCTCGACCGCTTCGTCCTGCGTTCGCTGATGGACCTTCCCGGCCGGGTCGAGCTCGACGGCACGCTGCACTACGTGGCCAGCCTGCCGTCGCCGGCCGTGCCGGCCTATACCGAGCTCGACCTGCGGCTCGGCTGGAGCGCCACGGACAGGCTGGAGCTCTCGCTCACCGGCGAGAACCTGCTGCACCCCCGGCATCCCGAGTTCGGTCCGCCGTCGCCCCTGCGCCAGGAGATCCAGCGCAGCGTCTACGGGAAAGTGACATGGCGCTTCTGAGGACGCTGGCCTCGGGCGCTCGCCCGGGATTGAAATCCCGGGCTACCGACAGTCGCCCCTTTCAGGGGCTCTGGGCGGGGATGGGCTGCCGGAAGTCCCGGATGGGACGGCCGTCGATAGCCCGGGATTTCAATCCCGGGCGAGGCCTCCTCCTGGCGGTCCTGCTTCTGCTGCCGTACTCCGCCGCGGCCCAGACGGCGCCGGAGTACGACGTCAAGGCGGCGTTCCTCTACAACTTCACCAAGTTCGTGGACTGGCCCGCCGCGGCCTTCCCGGACGCCACCAGCCTGAAGGTCTGCCTGCTCGGCGAGGACCCGTTCGGCCGCAGCTTGCAGGCGGTCGCGGGCGAGCCGGTGGAGAACCGCAAGCTGGTCATCGTCCGCGCCGACGCCCCGCCCAAGCCCGGCGGTTGCCAGGTGCTGTTCATCAGCCGGTCGGAGCGCGAAAAGCTGCCGCAGATCCTCGCCGCGCTCAAGGACTCGCCGGTGCTGACGGTGGGGGACACCAAGGGCTTCGTCGACCAGGGAGTGATCATCAACTTCATTCTCGAGGGCTCGAAGGTCCGTTTCGAGATCAATACCGACGCCGCCGACAAGGCGGGGCTCAAGGTCAGCTCGAAGCTGCTGCAACTGGCCAGGCGGATCGTCCCCGCCGCCGGTGCCAAGGCGGAGCCCTGAGCCATGCTGAGGAGTCTCCAGCACGCTCCCATCCGCCAGAAGCTGATGCTGATCGCCGTGCTGACGACGGCCGGCACCCTGCTGCTCGCCGGCGCCGCGATCATCTACTTCAACGTGGTGCGCTTCAAGGCGGAGATGAAGCGCGACCTCAATTCGCTGGCCGACATCGTGGCCCAGAACAGCACGGCGGCGTTGAGCTTTCGGGACCCCGCCGCCGAGATCGAAACGCTGAGCGCCCTCAAGGCGCGCCCGTCGATCGTGGCCGCCGCCGTCTACGACCGGCAGGGAGGCCTGTTCGTGAACGTGGCGCCGGGGGGCGGTCCCACGCCGCGGGTTCCTCTCCGCCCCGGCCCCGACGCCCCCCGGTTCGAGGACGGCGCGCTCGTCGTCTTCCGCCCCATCGACCTCAAGGGGGAGCGGGTCGGCACCGTCTATCTGCGCAGCGATCTCCACGAGCTGCGGAGCCGGGTCTGGACGCAGGCGCTGACCGTCGGCGTCGTCTTCCTGGCCTCGGGGATCGTGGCGCTGGCGTTCTCCTCGGGGCTCCAGCGCCTGATCTCGGGGCCAATCCTCGCCCTCGCCGCCACGGCGCGGGCGGTCTCCGAGCGGCGGGACTACTCGATCCGCGCCGGCAAGCGGAGCTCCGACGAGCTCGGCCAGCTGGTCGACGCCTTCAACGACATGCTGGTCCAGATCCAGCGGCGCGATTCCGAGCTGCGGGATGCCAAGGAGGTGCTGGAGGACCGGGTGGAGGAGCGGACCCGCGAGCTCCAGCAGCGCAACGAGGAGCTCAACCAGAGCAACCGCGAGCTGGACGACTTCGCCTACATCGCCTCGCACGATCTCAAGGAGCCGCTGCGGGGAATCCACAACTTCTCGAGCTTCCTGCTCGAGGACTACGCCGACAAGCTCGACGCCGAGGGGCGCTCCAAGCTGGAGACCCTGATGCGGCTGACCCGCCGCATGGAAACGCTGATCGACTCGCTCCTCCAGTTCTCCCGCCTCGGCCGTGTCGACCTCGGCCTGGACGACGTCGACCTCAACGAGATCGTCGCCGAGATCCTCGATTCGCTCGCCATCTCCCTGCAACAGGAGAAAATCGAGATGCGGATCCCCCGGCCGCTCCCCACCGTCCACGCCGACCGGGCGCGGGTGGGGGAGATCTTCCACAACCTGATCGTCAACGCGATGAAGTACAACGACAAGCCGGAGAAGTGGCTCGAGGTCGGCTGGCGGGAAGACGGCGCGGGCCCGCCGGTGTTCTTTGTGCGGGACAACGGCATCGGCATCCCCGAGAAGCACCAGGAGGCGGTGTTCCGGATCTTCAAGCGGCTGCACGGGCGCGACAAGTACGGCGGCGGCACCGGGGCCGGCCTGACGATCGCCAAGAAGATCGTCGAGCGGCACCATGGCAGAATCTGGCTCGAATCGTCGCCCGGAACCGGAACGACGTTCTATTTCACCCTGCAGGAAGGCGAGGTCCGCGCGTAATGCTCGAAAGCCCCAACCAGCCGATCCTCCTCGTGGAGGACAGCCCCGAAGACTGCGAGACCACTGAGCGCGCCTTTCGCCGCTCGGGTCTCAAGAACCCGATCCATCATTGCGCCGACGGTGACGAGGCGCTCGATTTCCTGCTCCGCCGCGGCAAGCATGCCGAGGCGCCGCGGCCGGGAGTCGTGCTGCTCGACCTCAACCTGCCGGGGACCGACGGCCGCGAGGTGCTCACCGAGATCAAGTCGCACCCCGAGCTGAGGCAGATCCCGGTGATCGTGCTCACCACCTCCAGCGACGACCGCGACGTCTCGGCCTGCTACAAGGCGGGCGCCAACAGCTACATCCAGAAGCCGGTCGATCTCGAAGGCTTCATGCGGGCCATCGAGCGGCTCAACGATTACTGGTTCGAAGTCGTGATCCTGCCGAAGGCCCTGTGACCGGATGAGCGACGCCCTGCCAATCCGCCTGCTCATCGTCGACGACAGCGCCGAGGACCGGGAGCTCTACCGGCGGCTGCTCGCGCAGGATCCCGAGCACGCCTACGAGTTCCTGGCGGCTGAGACGGGCGAGGAGGGGCTGCGGGTGGCGTTCGACCTGGCGCCCGACTGTCTGTTGCTCGACTACCGGCTGCCGGACGTCGACGGCCTGGAGTTCCTCTCCCGCCTGCTCGCCGAGCGGCTGGTGCCGGTCATCGTGCTCACCGGGCAGGGGAACGAGGCGGTGGCCGTCGAGGCGATGAAGGGGGGAGCGCAGGACTACCTGCTGAAGGGGGACGTCGCCCGCGAGCGGTTGCAGCACGCGGTGCGGAACGCGATCGAGAAGGTGGCCCTGCGGCGCAAGGTGGGGGAGCGTACCGCCGAGCTCGCCGAGGCCAACGGCGCCCTGCGCCGGATGTACGACGACCTCGAAACCCTGGTCGAGCAGCGCACGGCCGAGCTCTCGGTCGCCAACCAGGAGCTGAAGCGGGAGATCCGCGTCCGCGAGTGGGCGGAGCAGGAGCGGGCCCGCCTGCTCGACCTCGAACAGGCGGCGCGCAAGCAGGCCGAGGAGGCCAACCGCACCAAGGACGAGTTCCTGGCCACTCTCTCCCACGAGCTGCGGACGCCGCTCAACGCCATCCTCGGCTGGGTCCAGGTGCTGCGCATGGGCAAGCTCGACCCGGCCGCCGCCACCAAGGCGCTGGAGACCATCGAGCGCAACGCCCGCTCGCAGGCGCAGCTGATCGCCGACCTGCTCGACGTCTCGCGGATCATCACCGGCAAGCTGCGGCTCGACTTCCGGCCGGTCGACCTGCGCCGCATCATCGACTCGGCGCAGGAGAGCGTGCGGCCGGCCGCCGACGCCAAGGGGATCCACCTCGCCATCTCGATCGGGCAGCTGGCCAGCCCGGCCCTCGGCGACACCGACCGGCTGCAGCAGGTGATCTGGAACCTGCTGTCGAACGCCATCAAGTTCACGTCCAAGGGGGGCTCCGTCGAGGTCCGCCTGCGCGAGGTGGAGGGGAACGCGGTGATCCGGGTGAGCGACACGGGGATCGGCATCCGCCCCGACTTCCTGCCGTACGTCTTCGATCGTTTCCGCCAGGCCGAGGGGTCGATCACCCGCACTCACGGCGGTCTCGGCCTCGGCCTCTCGATCGTCCGCCACCTGATCGAGCTGCACGGCGGCACGGCGGAGGTGGAGAGCGCGGGAGAAGGGCAGGGGGCCACGTTCATCGTGCGGCTGCCGCTGCGCGCCGAGCTCGCCGAGGACGCGCTCGACCGCACGGCGGTCGGGCGCAGCGTCTTCCAGGCTCCCGATCTGCTGGCGGGCGTGCGCGTGCTGGTGGTGGAGGACGAGACGGACACCCGCGAGCTGCTGGTGGTGGCGCTCCAGCAGTGCGGCGCCGAGGTGACGGCCTTCGGCTCGGTGCCCGAGGCCCTGGAGGAGCTCGACCGCGCCCTGCCGCACGTCCTCCTCTCCGACATCGGCGTCCCCGGCGAGGACGGCTACTCGCTGATCCGCAAGGTCCGCGCTCGCGGTCCCGGCCAGGGCGGCGACCTCCCCGCCGCCGCCCTCACCGCCTACGCCCGCGCCGAGGACCGCCAGCGCGCCCTCGACGCCGGATACCAGACCCACCTCGCCAAGCCGGTCGACCCCGCCGAGCTGATCGCCGCCGTGGCGCGCCTGGCGGGGCGGCGCGCGCTGGCGTGACGCCCGGTGAATCCGCCACCCCTTCCGACCGGGGTTCGGTATATCCTCAAGGCTATGAATCCTCTGTCACCTGAAGTCTGGAACCGTGGCCTTCCCTATTCGTCCTACCGGCGGACCATCCGCCGCAACGGCCGCACCTTCGACGAGGTCTTCCGCGAGCCGACGCGGACTCCCGAGGACATGGCCTTCCTGCGCCAGCTGCCGCCGCTGCGGGTGGTGGCGATCGGGGAGGACTGGTGTCCGGACGTCTACCACACGCTCCCCACCTGGGTGCGCATCGCCGACGAGCTCCCGGGCTGGGAGCTGCGGGTCTTCCCGCGCGACCTGAACCCCGAGCTGATGGCTCATTTCCTCTGGCTCGAGAACGCCCAGCGGATCCCGGTCTACGCCTTCTATGACGAGGACGACCGGCTCCAGACCTGGTGGTCCGGCCGGAGCGCCGTGGCCCAGCGCGCCTTCGACGAGGCCCTGGCCGGCCGCGCCTTCGCCTCCCTGCCGCCCGAGGAGCGGAAACTGATCAGCGAGACCACCGAGGAGTCCTACCGCCGCGAGTTCCGCCGCGCCAACCTCGACGAGATGATCGCGCAGCTGCGGGCGTTCTTCCATGTGGGGTGAGAGGGGCGGGTAGGGAGGTTCTCCGCGCCCCGCAGAACCTCCGCCCCGCCCATCCGTACCACTCCTTATGAAGATCCGCACCCAGCTCGTCCTCGCCTTCCTGCTGCTGGCGGTGGTGCCGCTGACGGGGATCGTCCTCTATTCCTACGTCTCGTCGCTGCGGGCCGTGCGCCATGCTTCGGAGACCGAGGCGAAGGCGCTGGCGGGGGAGATGGATGGCCGGCTGGCTGCGATCCGCAGGGAGCTGGGACGAGGGGTCGAGCGGCTGGGGGACGTCTCCGCCCAGGACCTGATGGCGGCGGCCCAGTCGCGCCAGCAGGGGAAGGCGGCGCCGCTGCTGGGTCAGATGGTCCGCAACTTCGGCGACGCGGCGCCGCTCGTCAAATCGCTCGAGTTCATCCCCATGCCGCCGGCCGCGAAGGCCGCCCTGGCGGAAGTGCCCGCAGTGCCCGCGGTGCCCGTTCCGCCCACCCCCCCGGTCGCCACCGGCATCCCGGGCGTTCCGGAGCCCGGCAGCCCGATGACGATCGACGTCGCGCAGTACCTTCAGGAAGCGCGCAAGGACGTCGCCAACGACCCGGTCTCCACCCAGGCGATCGATCAGGCGATCGCGAGCCTCGGCAGCCCGCCCCCCGTGGCGCCGCCCCCGCGCCCTCCCGGCGTGGGCACGGAAGCCTGGAAACAGGAGGTCCGCCGGCGCGTCCAGGAGAAGCTCACGGTGGAGGCCGAGAAGCAGCAGGAGAGGGCCGATAAGCAGAGGGAGCGGGCCGAGGTCGCGGCCGACCGCGCGCTGCTCGGCCGCGACCTCGAGGTGCCGGTGCACGACCGGGGCGCGGTCGTGGGGACGATCAAGGCGCGGGTGCGCGGCGACGAGCTGCTGGCGCGAGTCCTCGCCCATACCCGCGGCGGGGAAGGGGAGGTGCCGTTCGCCGTCGATGCCCAGGGCAAGCTCCACACCCTCGACCAGGCGGACCAGGCCAAGGTCGAGAAGCTGCCGCTCGCGCTCTCCGTCCACCAGCACGCCGGCGCCGTCCGCTGGGTCCTCGGCGACTGGGTGGTGGCGACGGCCAAGGACCGCGAGAGCGACCTCATCTTCGGCATCGCCCGGCCGGTGCCGCTTGCCGAGGTGCGGCACACGGCGGCGCGCAACTTCGGCTACGGCCTGGGGATGATCGGCCTCGCGCTCCTCGGCATCCTGCCGCTGTCGACCCGCATGACCCGCAACCTGAAGCTGGTGACCGACGGCGCCGAGCGGATCGCCCACGGGGACCTCGACACCCGGGTGCCGGTGCGGTCGCGCAACGAGTTCGGCAAGCTCGCCCTGGCCTTCAACCAGATGGCCGGCGACCTGCGGGTGAACCAGGACCGCCTCCTGGAGCAGGAACGGCAGCGCCAGCACCAGGAGATCGAGCAGGAACGGCTGCAGGCCGAGTACGACCGCAAGAGCGAAGAGCTGGAGGAGGCGCGCCGGTTCCAGCTCTCGCTGCTCCCCAAGACCCTCCCCGAGCACCCCGGGTTCGAGATCGCCGTCTCGATGCGCACGGCGACCGAGGTGGGAGGCGACTACTATGATTTCCATCTCTCCGAGGGGGATTTCCATCTCTCCGAGGGGGATTTCCACCCCGCCGGGGACGGCGCGCTCACCGCCGCGATCGGCGACGCCACCGGCCATGGCGCGCGGGCGGGCACCATGGTCACCGCCGTCAAGAGCCTGTTCTCGGCCTTCGCCGGCCACACCGGCCCCCGGGAGCTGCTCGACGAAGCGGCCCGCGCCGTCCGCCGCATGGACCTGAGCCGCATGGCCATGGGGCTCTGCGTGGGCCGGCTGTCCGCGGGTGTGCTCACCCTCTCGTCGGCCGGCATGCCCCCCGTCCTCATCTACCACGGCAAGACCGGCGAGGCGGAGGAGATCGTCCTCCAGGGCATGCCGCTCGGCGGCTTGGCTACCTCCTACCAGGAGCATCGCGTCGACCTGGCGCCCGGCGACGCGATCCTGATGATGACCGACGGCCTCCCGGAGCTGACGAACGCCGACGGCGATCCGCTCGGCTATCCGCGGGTCCGCGCGCTCTTCGCGGAGCTCGGAGGGGGCACGCCGGCGGAGGTGATCGCCGGCCTCGGCCGCGCCGCGGAGGCCTGGACGGCGGGGGATCCTCCGAAGGACGACGTGACGCTGGTCGTCATCCGCCTCGTCTGAACGCAGGAGACTCAGCCATGGAACGCCCGCCGTCCTCCACCGCCGCCCGGCCCTCGCCGCTCCCGGCGGCGGGCTTCAGCGTCCGCCGTCTCGGCCTGGTCGCCGGGCTCGATCTCAAGGAGAGCTTCCGCCGGCCGCTGTTCCTGATCTTCGCGCTGTTCATGGCCCTGAACGGCTGGTGGATGTCCCGCGGCTCGTGGATCCTCCGTTCGATCAACACCTCGCTGGGGGGCAACCGGGCCTGGACCGATTCCGAGTTCCAGACCGCCTACGTGTACGCGCTGATCGGTTTCTACATGATCGCGTTCCTGGTCGCGATCGCCTCCGGCATGCCGCTGATCCGCGACGCCGAGAGCCGGATCGGCGACCTGCTGCACTCGACGCCGCTGCGGCCGGGCGAATACGTGTGGGGGAAGTTCCTCGCCGCCGTGGCGGCCAGCCTGGGGGTGGTGCTGGTGCTGCCGTTGAGCACCGGGGTGCTCACCCACGTCCTGCCGGACGCCGGCGCTCCCGAGATCTACGGCCCCTTTCATCTCTTCGCCTACGTCCGGCCGACCCTGATCTTCCTGCTGCCGGCGGTGGTCTTCACGGCGGGGGTGAGCTTCGCGATCGGCCGCTGGACGGGGCGGCCGATCCTCGTCTTCCTGTTTCCGGTGATCGTCTTCCTGATCTGCAACGGCTGGCTCTGGTCGACCTACCCGCCACGGATCAGCGCGGGGCTGTCGGACGTCCTGCGCTACCTCGACCCCTCGGGCTTCCGCTGGCTCAAGGAGAGGTGGCTGCTGGTGGATCGCGGGATCGCCTTCTACAACACCCGGCCGATCCGCTACGACACGCCCTTCCTGCTGAGCCGGGCCGGCCTGGTCCTCGTGGGGTTGCTGTTCGTGGACCTCTCTCGCCGCCACTTCAGCGGCCGTCTGCGCCGCCCGGCCCGCTCGCGGACGGCCGGGACGCCGGCCGCGCCCGTGACCACGGTCGCGACGGCGCTGCCGGGAGACCGGCCGCTCGCCGCCCTGGCGATGGCGGGGCGCGCGCCCGGCGTCCTCTCGGGAATCTTCACGGTCGCCCGCTTCGAGCTCCAGGAGCTGGGCTCGCAGCCGGGCCTCTACGTCTTCATCCCGTTCATCCTGATCTTTCTCCACACCCTCTACAAGGATTCCCGCGATCCGTTCCTCGCCAGCGGCATCCTGTGGACTCCGGGCGTGGCGGCGGTCATGGCGGCGGCCTACCTGACCCGGGCGCTGGGGCTGCTCTTCCTCTTCTACACGGTCGAATCGCTGGAGCGCGAGGGGTCCACGGGGACCGCGCCGGTCTTCTTCTCGACCCCCGTCCGCACCGGCTCGGTGATCGCCGGCAAGGTGCTGGCCAACCTCGCGGTGCTGGGCGCCGCCCTCGCCGGCACGCTGCTGGTCGCGCTCCAGGTGATCGAGGGGCAG
The DNA here is from genome assembly GCA_036271335.1 of Thermoanaerobaculia bacterium. GTDB lineage: Bacteria > Acidobacteriota > Thermoanaerobaculia > Multivoradales > UBA5704 > DATARR01. Next base: position 45,335 of record DATBAW010000600.1, on the reverse strand, counting down.
GGGAGGGTCGCGTTCGACCTCCGTCCCTTCCTGATCGTCTGGGGGCTCCTGCTGACCCCCACGATGATCGTCTGGATCGCCTTCGTGGCCGCCGTCCACTCCCTGACGCGGAGCCGCTACGCCACCTACGCCCTCGGGATCGGCGCCGCGATCCTGACCACCTTCCTGTTCTCCCGCGGGTACATGACCTGGGTGGGCAACTGGGTGCTCCTCGGCGCCACCCGCGAGGGCTACGCGATCCCCTGGACCGACCTCGGACCGCTCGGCCTCGATCGCGCGGCGGTGGTGCTCAACCGGCTGCTCATGCTCGCCCTCGCCGTCCTGTTCGGCTGGATCGCCGTCCGTTTCCTCAATCGCCGGGAGCGCGACCGCCTGCACCCGGTGCTCCGGCCGGCGGAGCGGCGGCGGACCCTGGCGGCCGCCGCCGCGCTCGCCCTGCCGCCGCTGGTGCTCGGCTTCGCGCTCTGGGGAGAGGTGAACCGCGGCTTCCAGGGGGGCGCGGTGGAGAAGGCGCACAAGGACTACTGGCGGAAGAACCTCAACACCTGGACCAACCAGCCGCTCCCCTACGTGACGCGCGTGGAGATGGACCTCGACCTCCATCCCGAGACGCGCGGCATCCAGGTGGCCGGCTCCTACGACCTGAAGAACGAAAAGGACCAGCCGCTCTACTGGTTACCAGTCACCGGCGGCACGGCGTGGACGGGGCTCCGGTGGACGCTCGACGGCCGTCCCGTGGTTCCGGAAGACCGCTCGCACCTCTACGTCTTCCGGCTCGCCAGGCCGCTCGCGCCCGGAGCGTCGGTGCGGCTCGGCTTCCGCTACCGGGGCACGATCCTGCCCGGCGTCTCCAAGAACGGCGGCGATCTCGCCCTCGGCGAGTTCCTGCTCCCGGCGGGCGCCGTCCTCACCGGCCGCAATCCCGATTTCGTGCCCAAGATCGGCTTCGACCCCGGGATCGGCGTCGACGATGAGAACCGCTCGGAGCCGCGGATCTACCCCCCCCACTTCTATGACGGGATCACCGACGCCGATCTCGACCGCTCGGCTTTCACCCAGAGGATCCGGATCAGCTCGCCGGCCGACTACCTCGTCAATTCGACGGGCGTCCTGACCGCGGAAACCGTGCGGGGCGGCCGCCGCACGCGCACCTGGGAGAGCGACTACCCGGTGCGCGTGTTCAACCTGGCCGCCGGCCACGACTGGGCCGTGAAGCGCGGGCCCGGAACCGCCGTCTACTACTATCCTGGGCACCCGTACAACGTGGACAGTCTGCTGGAGGCCCTGAACGGCGCCCGCCGGTACTACGCGCAGTGGTACATGCCCTATCCCTGGCGCGAGCTGCGGCTCAACGAGTTCCCCTCCTTCGCGTCCTACGCGCGCGGCAACGCCACCAACATCTTCTTCTCCGAGGGCACCGGCTTCCTGGCCGAGCGCCAGCCGGACAACGACGTGGCCTTCACCATCGCCGCCCACGAGTCGGCCCACCAGTGGTGGGGGCACATCATGTCGCCGGGCGAGGGGCCGGGCGGGATCGTGCTCGCCGAGGGGGCGGCGCACTTCGCGACCCAGATGCTCCTCGAGCAGATGCGGGGCCCCCTGGCGCGGCAGACCTTCGCCACCGCCATCGAGGCCGACTACGGCGAGAACCGCCAGCCGAGCGACGAGAAGCCGCTGGCCGAGACCCTCGAGCTCAACGGCCGGCCGGGCGACGTGACGGTGATCTACAACAAGGGGGGGTGGGCGCTCTGGATGCTCTACCAGCGGATGGGGAAGGACGCCTTCCTCGCCGGCGTCCAGCAGTTCTTCCGGGTCTACCACAACAACCCCGACCACCCGGTGATCGAGGACTTCGTGGCCGTGATGCGCCCCTATGCGGCGGACAAGGCGGCCTTCGACGATCTCGTCCAACAGCTGTTCTTCCAGACCGTCGTCCCCGAGTACGAGATCGAGGAGACGGGGAAGCGGCCGCTGGGCGGGGGAGCCTGGGAGGCCACCTTCAAGTTGACCAACGCCGGCACCGGCCGTTTCCCGGTGGCGGTGGCCGCCACGCGGGGAGACCGGTACGACGAGGCCGGGAAGGCCGCGCCGGGCTACCGCGACGCCCGGGCCACGGTCGTGCTCGGCGCCGGCGAATCCCAGGTGCTCCACCTCCGCTGCGCCTTCGAGCCCGAGCGGATCGTCGTCGACCCGGACGTCATGGTGCTGCAACTCCAGCGGCGGGCGGCGGCGGCGCGGTTGTAGGAGCGCTCGGGTCTATTCGCCGATTCCGGGACCCGAGGTCGTCGGGCACATCGCGGAGCCGATTTTCGTTTCTTGTCCCGTTTCCAGGTGATTATGTCACAATAGCAAGTGGAAGCAGGGCGGCCCGCCTCCCATTCAAGCAACACCCCCCATCACTCTGTCCGCGCCAGCGGGCGGGGGAGGTCTGTGCTCTATGCGGAACCATGTCTCGCGGTTGCTGTTCGTCCTGCTGTTCTTCGCCCTGTCCGGAATGGGCCTGGCGTTGATTCCGCCGCCGCCCTTGCCCAATGCGTTCACCACCGACGTCATCTGGCTCGGCCCCGGGCATGCCGACGACCCCGATCCTCTCTGCGGATTCCAGATCCTGATCGGGGGCCCGACGGCGCCGGCCAACTTCTACACCGGCCCTCGCGAGCCCTGGGGCAACCCGGTCGTCCAAGCCTCTCCGCCCGGTGAATGGCTCATGACCTACGGCGGCTTCGGCAACCTCGGCGCCGCCTGCTATGCCCACAACGATCCGCGCTTCTGGCAGAACGGGATCGTGGGCGGCACGTTCCTGGGCCTCCACTTCGGCTTCTACACGACGTCCCCGTTGTTGAACTACTGGGCCGGCGGGATCTTTCCGTCCGCCACCGGCTGGTTTCTCGGCATGACCGACGATGACGTCGTCGGCGCTCCGCCGATCGTCGGCTTCGTCCTCAATCACGAGGTGATCGACTTCACGAGCAGCAACGCGGCAAGCGTCAAGCTGGGCAACGTGCAGCTGGCGTTCTCCGCGAGCGAGATCCCGATCGAGAACCTGAGCCGCCGCGATCTCACCAGCCTCTCCTGGCAGAACGTGAGCCTCGCCAGCAACGTCGTCCCCGCCGGCACGGACAGCCGGCAGGGCACGCTCGCAGTCCCTCTGCCGCTGGCCGGCCATAAGGGGTGGGCGGTCGTTACCTACAGCGTCCTCGATCCGAAGCTGGGCACTCCCACCTCCACCACCACCCTCGAATTCCCCGTCCCATAAGGGGCCTCGGCTCTCTCCCGCCGGCGGCGTCGAGCCTCATCGATGGTCTCATCGACTGAGGGTCGCCGTCGCCGTGTGGGTGAGCGCGCCGCTGACGCCGGTCACCGTCAGGTGGGAGGACAAGCCGCCGAACGCGGGGACCGTCACGTGCAGCGTCGCGCTGGTGCCGGTTACCGGGTTGGGCGAGAGGGTGGCGGAGATGCCGGTCGAGGGGGAGAAGGAGTACGTCAGGGACACGGCTCCGGTGAAGCCTCCCAGCCGGGTCACGGTGAGGGTGTAAGTGATCGAGGTGCCACCGGACGGTACGGTGCCGGCGGCCGGGGTGATCGAGAGCGCGAAGTCCGGCACCGGCGTCGCCGTGGCCTGCGGGGAATTTGCCGAGCTGCAGCTCGTGCCGTCGTTCGAGACATGGATCGCCCGCACCACGTAGAAGTACGCCGTGCCGCCGGTGGTCGAGTGGTCGGTGAGGCCGGGGGTGGCAGCCGAGCCGATCTGGGTATAGGGCCCGCCCGAGGCCGTCCCACGGTAGACGTAATACGCGGAGGCCCCGGTCACCGCGGTCCAGCTCAGGGCGACGCCGCCGGAGGCCGGAGCGGTCGCCGTCAGGCTGGCCGGCGCGGCGGGAGCGCCGCACGCCGCGGCCGCGGGAGCCACGGAAATGCAGGTCGAAGGCACCGAGGCGCAGGCTTCGTTGCCGGTGGGATAGGCGGTGACCTGGTAGTAGTAGGTGGTCCCATCGGCGACCGCGGAGTCCTTGAGGGACGGAGAGGTGAGGCCGGTCGCGATGCGGGTGAAGCCGGAGTTGCAGCCGACCTCGTTGCGGAACACGTCATAGACGTTGGAGCCGGAGGAGCCCCAGGAGAGGTTCACCTGATCGTCGCCGGCGACGGCCGTGAGCGACGCCGGTGCGGAGGGAGCGGCGCAGCCGGCGAAGGTCGTGTTGGCGCCGGCGTCGGAGGGGCAGGCGATGGCGTGGCGGTTGAAGGCGGCGTAGAGGGCGCGGCCGTGCGGCGTGCCGTTGCTCAGGTTGCCGTCGTCGTCGTCCGCGGCGCGGAACACCTTCCAGAGCGAGCCGGCGCCGCAGCCGTCCGAGCCATAGATCGCTCCGGGAGAGCAGGAGAACGCCGCCGTGGCGGTGCTCCGGGAGAGGAACCAGAGCCGGTCGAAGATCGCCCAGGCGGCAGCGGTGCCGGGGCTCGGCAGGTCGCGGTTGGCGACGTCCCACAGGGCCTGGTCGGGCACGTTCGCCTCACAGTCGAGATCCTTGCCGCAGAGGCCGGGAAATTCGCCCATGTAGGGGTCCGGACATTGCCAAATGAAGTTCGCCGCGGTGGCGGCGCCGTGCGAGACGTGCTGGGCGTAGTCGGCATCCCGCAGTCCCTTGCAGTTGAGGCAGGCGTCGACGCCGAAGGTGGTGCAGTCGACGTACCAGAATCCCCGGCCGATGCAGGAGTCGTGGAGGGCGATCATGGCCATGGTGTCCGCATACGTCTGGCTGGTCGTCCCATCGCCGGTCAGGCCGTTGCCGTCGTTCTCGTCGAGGGTGTGGCCGAACTCGTGGAACAACAGCCCGGCGTTCTCACCCGAGTTGGTACAGCTGGAGAGGCCCGTCTGGCTGAACGATTGCTGCAGGGAGATGATGCCTGCGGACGAGTAGGGACCACAGACGTTGCTGTTGTTGACGAACACCTCCTGCTGTTGATTGTTCCAGGTGTTGCCCGGCATCCAGCCGCGGACCATCTCCTTGATCCGGTTGAGGTTGTAGTAGGCGGTGCGCGCGGCGTGGGTATCGCCGGCGGCGGCGCCGGCCGGGACGGCGCAGTCGGTCCCCGAGGAGGTCCCGAAGAGGATGTTGCCGTTGGCTTCCGCGGACCTCGTGATGGGGCCGCACTGGTAGTCCCCGGCCTTGACGTACAGACCATTGAGCGCCGTGGTCACCGTCCCGAAGGTGTATGGGAAGACGCCGGCCGAGTTGGCGTAGCCGCCGGTGGAGAGGTCGATGTAGGGCATCGGCCGCGTGACCTCCAGCGTCGTGGAGGGCGACTCGAGGTAGACGCCGCCGTTCGCCTCGGCATATTGATTGACGTCGACCAACTCCAGTAGCTCGCCGGTGGTGGCGTCGACCCGCGCCCGCCAGGTCGGCGTCTCCCCTTCGCGGCGGAGGATGATCTGCCAGACCTTGGCCAGGCCGCGCCCGCCGTCCGCGGTGCCGACCGGGATCAGGTGCAGACTGCCGTCGTCCTGGAACGTGCCCCCCTTCTGGAAGCCGCCGAGGTAGGCGGCGACGGCGGCCCGCGCCTGCCGCTTCGTCAGACGGGTCGGCGGCACGATCGCGCCCGGGGAAGGAAGATTCTCGGAGCCGAACTGGATCAGGTTGCCGTTGTTGACCCGGAAGAGCACCCGCGCCCCCTCGACCGGCAGGCCGTCGCGGACCACGTCATAGTCCACGAACCAGAGGTAGCCGGCCGGCTGGCCGCTGCGCCCGCGGCTGAGCGCCAGCTCGGCGGGATCGACGCCGAGCATTTCGGTCACCCGCGGCAGGAACGAGCGCGCGACCGAGTCCAGGACGTCGAGATCGACCCGGTCGATCTTCCTCTTCGTATCGCCGGCGAGGTCCTGGAGCGTCATCCGGTTGCCATGGCCCGGGATCCAGGGGAGGTTTCCCCCCTCGGCGAACGAGATCAGGCCGGTGCGCTCGTCGACCGACGCCTGCCATTTGGCCTCGGGTCCGGCGCCGAGGCGGAAGGCCTCCCAGCCGTCCTGCATGGACTTGGCGCTGGCGGCCCGTTCCAGCGGCACGACGTGCTCCGCGGACCGCAGCTTCTCCTGGCTGAACGCGAGGGCCGACAATCCCCCCCTGCCGCTGGCCCGCAGGATTTGGGAATGGCCGGGGACGGCGATCAGCGCCGCGAGGATCGACAGGGTGAGACCGAACGACAACGAGACACGAAGCTTCAGCATGGGCATGGCCCTCCTTGAGGGGCTAAAAAAATACGGCGCCCTTGCGGGGCGCCGCCGTATCGTCAGGGCCTTAGTGGTAGGTGTACAGGGTCGCCGTCGCCGTACGGACGAGCGGTCCGGACGTGCCGGTCACCGTGAAGAGAGTTTCGGCGAAAGAGGCAGTGCCCGTCACTGTCATCGTCACGGGATTGATGAGTCCCGGGTTCTGGCTGAAGGTGGCGGAGACGGTCGCGGGGAGGCCGGTGACCGCAAGATTCACCGCTCCGGTGAACCCCCCCGTGCGGTGGACGAAGATCGTGAAGCTGGTCGAGGGCTGGTTGTAGGGAATGGCTCCCCAGTTGGGGCCGATCGTGATCGAGAAGTCCGGCACCCGGGTCGCCGAGGCTTGGGGAGAGTAGGCGGACTGGCACGTCGCGTGGCTCGTGGCCGCGCGGACCACGTAATAGGCCAGCGTGCCGGGACCCGTGAAATCGGTATAGGACGTGCCGCCGACCGAGTCGATCTGGGTGTAGGGTCCGCCCGAGACGGTGGCGCGGAGGATGAAGTACTGCGAGGCGCCGGCCACCGCCGGCCAGCTCAGGGCCACGCCGCCGGTGGCCGGGGTGCTCGCCGTCAGGGAGGACGGCGCGGCGGGCGGCACGCACGCCGGCGGCGCCGGGGTCACGGCGACGCAGTTGGAGGGCGCCGAGGCGCAGGCCTCGTTGCCTTTCGGATAGGCGGTCACCTGGTAGTAGTAGGTGGTGCCGTCGGCGACCTCGCCGTCGGTGAGCGAGAGGAAGCCGCCGCTGCCGATGCGGGCGAAGCCGGTGTTGCAGCCGGTCTCGTTGCGGAACACGTCGTAGGCGTTGTGCGAGCCGGTCCAGGAGAGGGCCACGGAATTGTCGCCGGCGGCGGCGGCGAGGACCGGCGTGGCCGGCGGCGCGCAGCCGGCGAACGTCGTCGTGGCGCCCGTCTCCCTGGGACACGCGATCTTGTGGCGGTTGAAGGCGTTGAAGATGGCGCCCCCGTGCGGCGTGCCGTTGCTCAGGTTGCCGTCGTCGTCGTCCGCGGCCCGGAATACGCTCCAGAGGGTGCCGGCGCCGCAGCCGTCCGATGCTAGGGCCGAGGTGTTGCCGCTGCAATTGAACGCCTTGGTGGCGGTGCTGCGGGAGAGGTACCAGAGGCGGTCGAGAGTCGCCCAGGCCGGGCTGGTGCCGGGAGCCGGCAGGTCACGGCTGGCGAAATCCCAGATCGCCTCGGTCGGCACGTAGGACTCGCAATGGGCCTCCGCGCCGCAGGGGCCATAGCGACCCACATCGTAGACGATCGGGCAGTTGACGCGGGTGAAATTGTCCGGCGTCGCCGCCGTGTGCGAGGCGTGCTGGTTCCAGTCGACGTCCCGCGCTCCCGTGCAAGCCGTGCAAGCATCGCCGTAGCCGGTGCAGGTGCCGCTGAGGAGCAGACCGGAGCCGATGCAGGAGTTGTGGGTGGCGATCAGGGCCGTGGTGTCCCCGTAGGATTCGGTGGTGCCGCCGTCGTTATACGTGGTGCCGTCGTTGGCGTCGAGGGCGTGGCCGAACTCATGGAACCCCATGTCGGCAAGCCAGCCAGGGTTGACGCAGCCGTAGCCGGTGCCGCTGAATTCGAGCCACTGACCGTTCCAGTAGGGCTCACAGTAGCTTGAAGTGTAGCTGCTTGGAGTCTCGTCGACTTCGACGGTCAGGGGATGGCTCAGCCAGGTGTTCGTCGGCATCCACCCCCGGGCCACCTCCATGATCCGGTTGATCTGGTAGTACTGCTGGCGGGCGGCCTGGGTGTTGTCTACGCCGCCGCCGGTGCTCGACGGGGCGCAATCGGCGAGCCCGGTGGAGATCCCGAAGTCGATGTCGCCGGTGCCGGAGGCCGCCGAGACCTGCGAGATGCGGGGATGGGCGGTTAAGTCGCAATAGGAATAGACCTGGACGTATTTGCCCTGGAGGGTCGAGGTGACGGGGGTGAAAGGGTAGGTGTAGAGACCGGCCGAGTTGGTGAAGCCCCCGGAGGAGAGGTCGGCGTAGGGCAGCGGCCGCAAGGCCAGGGGACCGCTGATCAGATTGACGCTGCCGGTGACCTGCGCGTAGTCGTTGACGTCGATCAGCTCGATCACCTCGCCGGTGGTGGCGTCGACCCGGGCCTGCCAGGTCCCCCTCTCGCCGGCACGCTGGAACGTGAGCTGCCAGGCCTTGACCAGGCCGCCCGACTTGGCGTCCAGGGCCAGGTGCAGGCTGCCGGCGTCCCGGAACGTGTCCTTGGCCTGGAAGCCGCCGATGTAGCTCGCGACGGCGGCTTTCGCCTGCCGCTTCGTCAGGCGGGTCGGCGGCACGGCCGCTCCCGCCGAGGGAAGACTCTCGGAACCGAACTGGATGAGGTTGCCGTTGTTGACGCGGAAGACCACCCGCGCCCCCTCGACCGGCAGTCCCTCGCGGACGACGTCGTAGTCCACGAACCAGAGGTAGCTCGCCACCTGCCCGCTTCGTCCCGGGTTGAGCGCGAGCTGGGCGGGGTCGACGCCGAGCATCCCCGACACCCGCGGCAGGTACGAGCGCGCGATCGAGTCCAGGACCTCGAGGTCGATCCTGTCGCGCCGTCCCTCCGGCTTCGCCTTCAGGAAGCCGTCGAGGTCCTGCATCGTCAGCGAATTGCCGTGGCCGGGGATCCAGGGCACGTTGCCCCCCTCGGCGAAGGCGACCTTCTGCGAGCGCGTGTCGATCCAGGCCTGCCACTCGGCGCCGGCACCGACGCCGAGGCTGAAGGCCTCCCAACCATCCTGCAGCGACTTCGGCGTCACGGCGCGGACGTCGTCCAGCGGCTCGATCCCGGACGCCTCGGGCCGTTGTGCGTGGCTGAACACGAGAGCGGCCAGCCCTTCCCGGCCGCTCGATTTCAGGACCTGGGCCTGGCCCGGGACGGCGAGCAGCGCCGCGGCGATCAACGCGATGAGACGAAACGACAACCAGACACGAAGCTCAAGCATAGAGTTCCCCTCCTTGAGGGATTCAAAACATTCAAGGCCATCTCCGTAGACTTCACGGGCTACTTGCTACTGTGACATATCGGCGGGAAAGCGGGACAGGAGGCTCGAAAGTGGAGAAGAGCGCCCGGCCTCGGCCCGCCTGGTCAACCAGCGGGTCGGCCGGCGGGATAGACTGGCTGGCGCGCCATGGCCTACCGCGTCCTCTCGCCGCGTTCCGCCACCAACCCGGCCAACGGGTGCATGGTGCTGTTCGCTCTCCTCTTCATCCTGGTCGGCAGCGCCGGCGCCTACGTCACGCTGGTGAAGCCGGCCGGGCAACTGGTCGCCGCCCGGTCGTGGACGGAGACGCGGTGCACCGTCCGCTCCAGCCAGGTGGCGCTGGCTCCCGGCCGGGGCGCCACTTACCGGGTGGACATCCGCTACGGCTACGCGGTGAATGGGCTCCCGCACGAGGCGAAACGTTACGATTTCATCGCCGGCTCCTCGAGCGGCAGGGAGGCGAAGCAGGCGATCGTCGACCGCTACCCGCCGGGGGCGCTGGTCCCCTGCTGGTTCGATCCCGCCCACCCGGACGAGGCCGTGCTGTCGCGGAGCTTCTCGCCGGCGTACCTGCTCGGTCTGTTCCCGCTGGTCTTCCTGGCGGCCGGCCTCGGCGTGCTGGCGCTGGCGATCCGCCCCGGCCGCCTGGGGAATCGTCCGGTGGCGCCGTTGACGGCCGCGGCCCGCGCCCGGTCGGCCGAGCTGAAGGCGGAGTCCTCCCCGTTCCGGCTGTTCCTCGGGGTGGTCTTCCTGGCCTGTCTCTGGAACGGGCTGACCTCGGTCTTCGTCTGGCAGCTGGCGACGGCCTGGAAGAAAGGGCAGGCCAACGGCTGCATGGCCCTGTTCATGATCCCCTTCGTTCTGATCGGCCTGGCGATGATCCTCGGCGTGGTCCGCCAGCTCCTGGCGCTGTTCAACCCGCGCCCGCACGTGACGCTGACCCCGGGCGTCCTCACCCCGGGCAAGCCGGCGCTTCTCCAGTGGCGGCTGGGGAGCGGCGGCCAGGGGGTGGGGCGGATCCGGATCGACTTCGAGGGGCGGACGGCAATCGTGACCCCGAGGAGCGGCCGGGTCCAGGGCCCGGTCTTCCTCACGCTGCCGGTGGTGGAGTCGAGCGATCCGGCCGCGATCGCGGCCGGCGGCACCGCCAGCTTCACCGTACCCGCCGATCTCTCCGGCTCGTTCCAGGGCGATCCGGACGACGCCGTCTGGACGCTCCGGATCCGCTGCGAGCTCCGCTTCTGGCCGGACAGCGAGGACGAATTCGAGGTGCGCGTGGACGGCGGCGGGTGAGGGCGACTACGTTTCGCCGGAGGTTGTAGGGGCGACCTGCGGTCGCCCTCAGGACTTCATCTTCATCACCTGCTGCCAGACCAGGATCGCCGTCACCCCCAGGCCGATGACGATCACCGCCGCGCGCGCCTTGTCCTTGCCGATCCGCTTGGCGAAGCGGGCGCCGCCGTAGCCGCCGAGGGTGGCGCCAACCACGATCACCAGCGCCGCCGGCCAGACCACGGCCCCCTTGTAGATGAAGTAGGCCGCCGCGATCGTGTTGATGCACAGGTTGAAGAAGTTCTTCACCCCGTTGGCGGCGTGGATGTTCGCCAGCCCGAGGAAGCCGAGGAGGGCCAGCATCAGGATGCCGATGCCGGCGCCGAAATAGCCGCCGTAGAGGGCGACGCCGAGTTGCAGGAGCGAGGCGAGAGCCCAGCGCCCGCGCGGCAGCTGGGACGGATCGCTCACCTCGCGCGGCGGACGGCGGCGAGCGAGCGCGCCCTGGATGAGGAACAGCAGGGTGGCGAACAGGATCAGCAGGGGAGCGAGGAGGGCAAACACCTTCTCCGGCGTGCGCAGCAGGAGGACGGAGCCGATCGTGCCGCCGACCAGGCTGGGCAGGAAGAGCGTCTTCAGCCACCCCCGGTTCTCCCGCACCTCGGCCCGGTAGCCGTAGAGGCTGGCGACGCCGCCGGGGAGGAGGGCCACGGTCGAGGTCGCGTTGGCCGCGATGGCGGGGATGCCGAGGAAGATCAGGGATGGGAACGTGAGGATCGTTCCCCCTCCCGCCATCGCGTTCATCACCCCGGCGCCGAAAGCGGCGGCGGTGAGGATCAGCGCCTGGACCGCCGTCACGGCTCGGCCGGACCGCCGTGCAGGATCTCAAAGCAGTGCACGACGTTCTCGAGCCCCGTCCGCCAGTCCGCCAGGATCTGCACCTCCCAAGTATAGAGGGAGTAGGCGGGATACTCGACCAGCAGCTCCATCAGCGCCGCGCGCGACTCGGCCTCCATGATCGCGATGCCGCCACGGTTCGGGAACAGATAGGTCGTCTCCACCGAGCCGTCGGCGAGGCGCGCCTCGATCCACTCCATGGCCGCGCGCAACAGCGGCACCGAACGGCCCGCCGGCGGCGGCGTCGGGACCGGGCGGCAGGTCACCAGGAACTTCACCTTCGGACGGACCTGCCGGCGACCCGCCCATTGCTGCAGGGAGATCACCGGGTGCATCACCTCGTCCTCGCAGCTGGAGGCGATCAGGAGCGGGTCGGTGTCGGCCAGGAAGCGGTCGAGCTGCGCCGCCTCCCGCTCGCTACGGAGCTCCCGCACCAGCTGAAAGCGATCGACCGCGGCCGGATTCCTTCGATTCAGGGTCTCCATACGTAAATCCTGTGCCTCGCCGATAGGTAGCTTGCCCTACGTCTAAGCAAGAAAAGAATCAAAGGTTCCCCCGGATTTCTTATCGCTCCTCGTCCAGTCCCTGCAATCGAAAAGCGAAGGCTCTCACGACTGTTACGCAAGACTGGGACCAGATGTTTAGGCGACGCCGATGGGCGCCGGACAACAGGCCGGGAGCGGCGGAAAACGACAGGCGGGGAAGGGCAGGAAGGTCCCGAGGGGCTCGGCGAGAGCCCCTGAGGACGTGTGGCGGGAGAGGCGTCAGATGGCCTTGATCAGGCGGGCGGCGGCTTCGGTCCGCTCCCGCTCGCTGAAGACCTCGTCGGCTTCGCCGCTGGTCTCCACGATCACCTGGCGCAGCGCGTCGATGATCTTGTCGAGGCGCGAACGCACGGTGGGATAAGAGACTCCCGCCTGCTCGGCGATCGCTTTCAGGTTGCCGCTGGCCAGGACGAACATCTCGATGAACCGCTGATGCTCGACGGGGAGACGGGCCAGCCGGGGGGCGGGGAAATCAGCTTCGACGGAGACTTCGCACGACGGGCAGGTCATGCGTGTAACCTGCATGGCCCGCTGGCAATAGGGACAATGATTGGTAATAGGTTCCGGGGACATGTTTTGTCTCTTTGAGTTTCGGGAAGAGTACTGCCGTCCTCCGGTGGAGTCAATCATGTCCCCTTCAGAGGTCGAGCCGAAACGCGCGTCGAGGCGGGCGAGCCCCTTGCAAAGAGCGGATTCGGGACGCGGGCCGGCGCGGCCGGCAAGATCCTCGCCTGGGGGGTGAGCAACTTCGACGAGGAGGAGCTCGCCGCGGCCCTGCGCCTCGCCGGCCCGGGGAAGATCGCCTGCAACCAGGTGCTCTACCATCTGGAGGAGCGGGCGATCGAGCACGCCGTGATCCCCTTCTGCGACGAGCAGGGGATCGCCGTGGTGGCCTACAGCCCGTTCGGCAGGGACTGCAAGGACACAAGAAAGAGCCAATCTTTTCGTAGGGGCGGCCCTATGTGGCCGCCCTGGGCGGGGGGGTGCCTTTCGCCGAGCAGGGCGGCCACATAGGGCCGCCCCTACAGAGTGCGCCGCCCCCAGCCGTCATCTTTCCCCGACACCCCCGTCGCCCGCCGGAGACGATCGCGGACCCTTTTTCTCGCGTTCTCCTGGGAGGGGGTGCTGGCGCATCTTTTGCCATTCCCGTGCGTAGAGAAATACGGCGAGGGTTTTCCGACCTCGCGATCGTTGATCGGAAGGCGTTGGTCAGAAAGCCGGGACTCGCAGCGAAGACGCTGTAACGAAAGACGCCGGTCCGTCGCCTCACAGGAGAAGAGAGGAGACCGATCCGAAGTCGGAAAGGTGAGAAGCCATGACCCGGGATTTCATGAAGATGGTCGCCCTGTCCCTGACGTCCCTCCTGCTGCTCGTCGCGGCGGCGCTGGTGAATTCGGGCAGGCTGTGACCGGTAGCGGTCGAAAATCGTAAGCTACCGGGGTGGACCCGATGATTCGCCCCCGGCCGCGAGGCCGCCGTCTCCTCCCCGCGTCGCCGGCGCTCCTCCTGGCGGCTCTCCTCTGCGCCGTGCCGGCGCTCGCGGCCGGCCGCCCCGCCCTCTCGACGCCACGGCTGGTGAGCCTGGACCTCCCCGGCGCGCCGGCCGCCGTGATCGCCGCCGACGTCGACGGCGACGGCCGTCCCGATCTCGTGGTGGTGGTCGCCACCAACCAGTGGGACGAGGTCGCCATCACCGAGAGCAGCACGATGGACGACGTCAAGGGACTGGTCGACGTGATGACCATCGTGCCGGCGGTGATCGACCACCGCGAGGTGCGCGTCTACCGTTCCCTCCCCACCGGCGCCTACGCCCCGCCCGTCGCCCTGGCGCTGCCGCTGTCGGTGCTCTCCCTGGAGGCCGGGCCGCCGGGAACGCCGGTGATCGCCCTCACCGACGCCGGCGTCAGCGTCCTCCGTCTCGATCCGCCCGGCACGCTGCGGCTGGAGCCCTGGATCGCCGATCCGCCGGTGATGGCCGGCACCGGCAACTTCCTGGGCGACCTCGGCCTGATGAAGGACGTCAACGGCGACGACCTCCCTGACCTGCTGCTCCCTGCCCGCGACGGGATCGCCGTCTACCTCGCCCGTCCCGAAAAGGGGCTGGCGCGCAACGCCGCCGCGCGTCTGGCGGTGCCGGGCGAGGTCTTCCGTTCGGCGCGCGACCTCGAGCACCGCTATCCGCTGCCCGAGGTGGCCGACGTCGACGGCGACGGCCGGCCCGACCTGATCTTCCGCGATCCGGTGAAGCGCTGGCGCTCGGTCTGGGTGGCGCGCAACGCCGGCCAGGGCCGTTTCCTGCCGGCGACCGAGGTGGTGCTGGGGAGCGGCGACCCACAGTCCCCCACGCCGGTCTGGATGGGCGACCTCGAAGGGGATGGCCGCGCCGAGGTGGTCTTCCGCCAGAGCCTCGACGATCCCAAGCAGAAGGGCATCCGTCAGGAGATGGAGAAGGCCCGCCAGCCGCGCGGCCGGCTCACCTTCCACCGGCTGTCGAAAGACCTGGTACCTGAAAAGACCGCCTATCGCACCTTCGACATCGTCGGCTGGGGCCTCGAGGGGGTGGAGGCCAAGGACACCGAGATCGAGCTGCCGGGGGGCTTCCAGGACCTCAACGGCGACGGCCGGCCCGACCTGGTGACGGTCACCATGGACCTCGGGCTCCCCAAGCTGCTGGGGAGCCTCGCCACCAAGCGGCTCACCGTGGGGCTCGACTTCCACGTCTGGTGCCAGGAGAAGGACGGCAGCTTCCGGTCGGTGAAGGGGCTCGACCTCTCCGGCACCTTCCGCTTCGACCTCAACGACCTGCGGGTGAGCCAGCTCTCCCTCTTCTCCGGCGACTTCGACGGCGACGGCCGCGCCGACTTCGTGCAGATCGGCCGCGGCAAAAGGGTGACGATCCACCGCGGCCGGCCGGACTGCTCTTTCCCCGCGCAGCCCGACATGGCCTTCGACCTCCGCGAGGAGCCGCGCGACCTCTCCCTGGTGCGGATCCGCGACCTCGACGGCGACGGCCGCTCGGACCTGATGATCATCACCCCCCAGCGGCCGGTCGAGGAGGGGTTCGTGCCGCCGGTGCGGCTGGATCTGTATTTGAGCGGAGGGGCAAAGTGAGGCGGCTGGATCGGAATTTTTTGAATTTCGTAGGGGCGCAGCATGCTGCGCCCTCCACCGGCGGCCGAAGAGGAAACCGGCGAAGAGGAGAACGGCGAAAGGGAGAGGGCGCAGCATGCTGCGCCCCTACGGGGGTGGGGCTACTTCTTTTCCTCCTCCTCGCCACCGCCGCCCTCGCCCAGCCCACTTACGTGCGCACCGTCCGCGCCGGCGCCTTCGAGGCCGCGACGGTGTCGCTGCCCGGCTTCCTGGTGCAGGCAGCCGGCGTGACCGGCCCCGGCGGCCGGCCGGGCGTCGCGCTGCTGCTCTCGGCGCAGAAGGACCGCAAGGGACCCAAGACGCTCTGGCTCTTCGATCCCGAGCGGCGGACTCTGGAGCGCCTGGCCTCCGGGCTGAACGGCGAGGTGAATGCCCTCGCGGGCTTCGATCTCTCTGGCACGGGTGCGATCGCGCCGGTCGCCGGCATGCCGGGGACGCTGTTCACGGCGGCCGCCGGCGGCGCGCGCAAGGTGGGGGAGGGGGAGGCGATCGATCTGCGCTCGGTGGCCGGCGGCGGACCGGAGCGCCCCTGGATCGCCGTCGCCCACACCGGCGTGCTCGAATTGCTGGCCCCCTCGGGGAGTACGGGCGGCACGCTCGCCCGCAAGCTCTCCCTGCCGCTGCCGGTGCGGGCCGAGCGGCAGCGCTGGGGCCTGCGCCTCGCCAGCCCGCCGGTGACCCTGCTGCCGGGCGATCCGCCGCAGTTCGCCGCCGGTCCCGAGACGGAGGGGCGGCGGCGCTTGAAGACGCTGCTGCTCACCGTCGACGGCGTGGCGCCGACCGAGGCCTGGTCGCTCCTGCCGGCCGGCGAGCGACTGATCGGCGATCCGCGCTATCTCCGCCTCGACGGCGCGCCCGCCCTGGCGGTGACCTCCTTCGAGACGATCGGCGTCTTCGCCAAGAAGCGCTTCCGCCTCTTCCTTCTCGACCGCGACCGCTCGCGCAAGGGGAGCCCGCCGGCCCTCGCCCTCGACACCGACTGCCCGCTCTGGTTCCCGCTCGACGCCACGGCGGCCGACGCGGACGGCGACGGCAAGCAGGACCTCGTGCTGGTCCACCCCGAAGGGCTGAAGGGCGGGGAGCTGCGGGTCTCCGCCTACCGGGGCACGGGCGGCGGCAAGTTCAATCCGGACCCCCGGCGCTGGAAGCTGGGCGATCTGGCGACCGACTGGCTCTACGGCCCCGACCTCACCGGCGACGGCGTGCCCGACCTCCTCGTCCTCGCCGGCGATCATCTCCTGCTCTATCCGGGGGATCCGAAGGGATCGCGGCCGCTGGCCGGCCGTCCCCTGTGGTCCTTCGGGGTCTCCGGCGCGCCGAAGCCCGACCGGTCAGGAGGCGACGACGCCGGCGACGCGCCGGGACCGCGCGACCGCAACCTGCAAGTGCTGGAGCTTCCCGGGGGTGGCAAGATCGCCCTCGCCCAGGGGGCTCAGAAGGATGGCCGCACGGTGCTCACCGTGGTCGAGCGGCGATGAGGCTGCGCGGAAGTTGAGGGCGACCGCAGGTCGCCCTCAACTCACCGCCTTCATTCCTCGCCGCCGCAGGAAGCACGTCATCACGTGGTCGTTCACCATGCCGACCGCCTGCATGAACGCGTAGCAGACCGTGGGCCCCACGAAGCCGAAGCCCCGCCGCTTCAGCTCCTTGCTCATCGCCTTCGACTCCGGCGTCTCCGGCAGGATCTCCTGCAAGGTCTTGAAGTGGTTGACCTTGGGCGCGCCGCCCACGAATTGCCAGAGGAAGGGGCTCAAACCTCCCGTCTCCTCGCGCAAGGCCAGGCAGGCGCGGGCGTTCTTGATCGCCGACTCCACTTTGGCGCGGTTGCGGATGATCCCCGGGTCGGCCATCAGGCGCTCGACGTCCTTGGCGCCGTAGCGGGCGATCCGCTCGGGATCGAACCCCTCGAACGCCGCGCGGTAGGTCTCCCGCCGCTTGAGGATGGTGATCCACGACAGCCCCGCCTGCGCCCCCTCCAGGATCAGCATCTCGAACAGACGGCGGTCGTCGTGGACCGGCCGCCCCCATTCCTCGTCGTGATAGGCGATGTAGAGCGGATCGGAGGTGGCCCAGCCGCAGCGGGGGAGGTCGGCGCCTTTGGTCATGGAGAGGCGATATATCACGCCCCGGAGCCTTCCGTCCGGCCCCGGCGTGGAAGAGCGCCGCCGCAGCGTGAGACATTCAAGATTGAATTTTGTGTACCAAGCTCCAGCTTGAATCATTCAAGCCGATTCTCGGAATCTCCAAGCCGCGGCTCGATGCATCGCGCGGCGTCGCCAGTTCATCAGAACGATTCTCGAATTCACCACGCTCGGGGGTGAATGGAGCACGCCGCGGCCAGAAGTTCCACGAACGGCCGCGTATGTTTCGCGACGCCGCTCCGGCTCACGGTGGCGGATCGCCGGTGCCGGCCTTCTGGTACACCGAGACCCGCCGGCCACTCCCGTTCTCGCGGACGTGAGCGAACCCCTCCCGGGCCAGCGCCCCCGCAACTCCTCCCCTATCCTTCCATAGAGAACATGCTAATATCCGCCGTGATGAATAGGTGTATACAAAGAATTGGCTAAGAATATTGCAGGCGAGCGGGGAGTAAGGGGGAACAGCCCCTTCCCCTTCGTTCCGGGGGTCTGGATGTCATCGCGCTCAGGACAGGATACGGACGAACCTCAAAGGAGCCCAGCTTTGGCCGAGCCCAACCCTTTCTCCCTCTCCGAATGGTCGAAGGCCCTCACCCTGAGCGAACGGGCGGCCGCCCTGCGCACCGCCGGCGCCAGCTCGCCTCTTCCAGGGGACGCTGAGCGGGCGACGCGCCGCCTCGCCCGGTGGCAGGCGCAGAACCCCTTCGGGCAGGACGGTTTCTTCGCGCGACGCCTGGAGCGGGAGGGGATCGGGATCCACGACCTCCACGGGCTCCTCGGCGAGCCCCAGGAAGCCGTCGCGGCGCGGGTGGAGGAGCGCGCGGCCTGGCTCGTCCAATTGGAGCGCGCCTGGACGGGCCGGCCGGCCGCGACCTTCCCCCTCCCGTCCAAGCTCCACGGCAGCTCCCAGGCCCGTTTCCTGGAGGTGGTCCGCCCCCTCCTCGACACGGCCTACTCGGATCTGACCGCCGGCCTGGACGAGATGGCGCGGCGCCTCGATTCGCTCCCCTTCGATCCGGCGACCGCCGGCCCGCTCCTGGCGGCCAACCTGCCGCTTGCGATCATCCACCTCCTCACCCGCACCCTGGTCCTGGAGCTCCACCTGGCGGGCCACGCCGGACAGCTGGCGGGGGAGACGCCGGAGGAGAGGTTCCAGAGCTTCGTCGAGTCGCTGCGAGATCCGGACGTCGCGCTCGGCCTCCTGCGCCAGTACCCGGTGCTGGCGCGGCAGATCGTCGAGACCACCACCCGCTGGGTGGAGTACAGCCTGGAGATCCTCGGCCATCTGGCCGCCGACGCGGCAGGGCTGCGCGCGCTCTTCTCGCCCGGCCGCGAGCTGGGAATCCTGACCGAGCTCCACACCGGCCAGGGGGATTCCCATCGGGGGGGCCGGTCGGTGGCGCTGCTGCGCTTCGATTCCGGGCTCGGGCTGGTCTACAAGCCGCGGTCCCTGAAGGTCGACCAGGCGTTCCAGGATCTTCTGGAGTGGACCGGCGCCCGCGGGTTCGAGCCGGCCTTCCGCCGGCTGCGGGTCCTGGAGGCCGGCGACGAGCACGGCTGGGTCGAACGCGTGGCGGCGGGCCCCTGCGCGAACGCCGGGGAGGTCGAGCGCTTCTATCAGCGCCAGGGTGGCTACCTCGCGATCCTCTACGCCCTGTCGGCCATCGACATGCACCACGAGAACCTGATCGCGGTGGGGGAGCACCCGGTCCTCGTCGACCTCGAAGCGCTGCTGCACCCCCTGGACGAAACCCTGGGGCGCGCCGAGACGGACGAGGAGCCCCCCCTCCCGGACACCGTTCTGCGCATCGGCCTGCTGCCGACGGCGGATTGGGGGGCACGGCCGGGGCAGGCGGGGATCGATTTCTCCGGCCTGGCAGCGACGGACGGTCAGGTGCTCCCCCAGCCGATGTTGCAGATCGAGGGCGCGGGGACCGACCAGATGCGCTTCTCCCGCGAGGCCGTCGCCATCCCCGTCGGCGAGCACCGCCCGACCCTCGACGGCGCGGTCGTCGATCTCTCCGCCTACACCGGGGAGATCGTCCAGGGGTTCCTGCGCATGGCCCGTCTCCTCGCCGGCCATCGCGCCGAGCTGCTCGCCGCCGACGGCCCCTTGAGCGCCTTCGCCGGGGCGCCGATCCGGTTTCTGGTGCGCAAGACCATCGCCTATTCCAACCTGGCGTTCGAGGGGCAGCACCCCTACGTCCTGGGCGACGCCGTCGACCGCGACCGCCACCTCGACCTCCTCTGGGCGGCGGTGCCGGAGACCCCCGCGCTGGAGCGGCTGGTGGCCGCCGAGCACCGCGACCTGCAACGGGGGGACATCCCCATGTTCACCACCCTGCCGGCCTCGCGGGACGTGTGGACGAGCGACGGCGAGAGGATCGAAGGGTTCCTCTCGGCCACCTCTCTCGATCAGGTCCACGCGCGCCTCCGCGGGTTCGACGAGGCCGAGATCGCCCGCCAGGCCTGGATCGTCGCCAACTCGCTCCAGGCGATGAGCGGCCGCCCGAAGCCGGTGGAGCGCCACGTCCTGCGCGAGACCGGCGCGATCCCCTCGCGCCACGAGCTGCTGAACGCGGCGCTGGCGGTGGGGGAGCGGCTCGACGAGCTCGCCTTCCGCCGTGGCGAGGGCGCCTTCTGGTTCGCCCAGAAGTTCCAGGAAGGCCCGAACCCCTGCGTGCTGGCGCTGGCCGGTCCGGACCTCTACCTGGGGATCTCGGGGATCGCGCTCTTTCTCGCCCAGCTCGGCGCGGTGTCCGGCGAGGCCCGGTTCACCCGTCTCGCCCGCGCCGCCACCGTCACCCTGCGGGCCCAGATCACCCACGGCGCCAGCCTCGTGCCCTCGATCGGCGGTTTCTCGGGATGGGGGGGCATCGTCTACACGCTCACGCATCTGGGAGCCCTCTGGCAGGACGAATCCCTCCTCGACGCGGCCGAGCGGATCGCCGCGACGCTGGGGCCGCAGATCGACGCCGACGAGTACTCCGACGTCGTCGGCGGCGCCGCCGGCTGCCTCGTCCCTCTCCTCGGCCTCCATGCCCTGCGGCCGTCCGGTCCCTCCCTGGCTCTCGCCGTCCGCTGCGGCGAGCGGCTCCTGGCGCGGGCCCAACGCATGGAGCGCGGGCTCGGCTGGGTCCTCGATCTGGCCGGGCCGCAGCCCCTGGGCGGCTTTTCCCACGGCGCGGGGGGAATCTCCTGGGCCCTCCTCCAGCTGGCCGCGGCGACGGACGACGATCGCTTCCGCCAGGCCGCCCTGGAGGCGCTGGAGTACGAGCGTTCCCTCTACTCCCCGGGCAGCGGCTGGGCCGACCTGCGCAACGGCGCGCCGGTCGAGGAGCACACCATGTGCGCCTGGTGCCATGGCGCGCCGGGGATCGCCCTCGGCCGCCTGGACAGCCTGCGCTTCCTGGACGGCGCCGCGATGCGGGACGACCTCGAGACCTCGCTCGCCGCCACCCTCGCCGGCGGCTTCGGCAAGGGGCATTCCCTGTGCCACGGCGACCTCGGCAACCTGGAGGTCCTCACCCTGGCGGCGGAGCTTCTGGGCACGCCGGGCTTGGCCGACCGCGCCGGCCTCCTGGCGGGGAGCATCCTGGGCAGTTTCCACGAGTATGGCTGGCGCTGCGGAGTCCCCGGCCGTGGCGAAATGCCCGGGCTGATGCTGGGGCTCGCCGGCATCGGCTACGGCCTGCTGCGCCTGGCGTCGCCCGGGCGCGTCCCGTCCGTGCTCCACCTGGCCCCACCCAACCCCTAGAGACGGTGTTACCGGCGCGGGATGATCCCGCGCCGTTTTGCAGAGAAGGAGAACCCGATGAAGAAGATCGATCTGGCCCGTGCGTTCCGCGACGAGGACTACTTCCTGAGCCTGAACCCTGCCGAGCGCGCGAGCCTGCCGTCCCATCCGGCGGCGATGATCGAGGTCAGCGAGGACGAGCTCCGGGCCGTGGCCGGAGCGACGACGGAAGCCTGCTCCGTCACCGCGATCTGCACCCCCTGCCCGCCGCGCCTGTGCGACTAGTCTGAAGTCGTCGGAAGGCTCCGGGTGGGCCCGCGAGGTCCATCCGGAGCTCTCTCACGAGGAGATGAAGTCAGGCCGTCGCACGCTGTTTGCGTGGCACCTCCGTCAGCCCCGCGCTGTTTGCGTGGCACCTCCGCCAGCCCCGTAGGGGCGGCAGGCATTAGCCCGGACCGTGAGGTCCGGGACCGCGTGCCGCCGACAACATCCTGAGCCCCCAGGGGCGGCAGGATCTCCTCTCACCCGCCTCCTGCCGTCCCTACGGGACTTGGCGTCGATCGCACCTGACCGCCCCGGACCTCACGGTCCGGGCTAATGCCTACCGCCCCTACGGGGCTGGGGATCGATGACCCTGGGCCTGTCGAGGGCGAGATAGGATCCCCCCCGCACGCTGTTTGCATAGAGCTTGGAGTGCCGGTACAACCGGCAGCCAGATCCCCTAAAGGAGACAGCCATGAAACAACATCTCGCTTTGTTGGTGACACTTACGGTCCTGGGGACGCTTCCCTTGGCCGCCCAGCGCGAGCGCGAGCAGCACGGCGCCGCTCCGCGGCAACAGGCGCATCCCCGCGCCAACCAGGGCCACCTGCCGCCGGCGCCCTCGGCGCGGCGAGGCGGGCAGGCGGAGCCGGAGCGCTGGGAGGGTGGACGGGTGAACGCCGCGCCGCACGTCAACCATGACCGCTGGTATGGCCACGACCGGCCGGACGATCCGCGCTACCGTGTGGCGCAGCCGAATGTGCACGGGCGCTTCGCCCACGTCGGGCCGTCCTACCGCTATGGGGTCTCCCGCTTCGACCGCGGCAGCCACCGCTTCTGGCTGGGCGGCTCCGCCTTCCTGATCGCTCCTTTCGACTGGCCGCTGGCCGTCGACTGGTGCTGGGATTGCGGCGACGACTTCGTGGTCTATGACGACCCGGATCATCCCGGCTGGTATCTGCTCTACAACTCGGAGACGGGCGCCTACATCCACGCGCAGTACGGAGGCTAGGAGCCTGCGGTAAATCTTCAAAGGGACATTAAGGGACTGCAAGGACCACAAGGACAAGACAGAGCCAATCTCCGCTCTTTTTCTGCGTCCTTGATGTCCTTGGCGTCCCTGCTGTCCTTTACGTCCTTGCTTCTGGTTTCCTGCGGCGCAGGCTCCGAGGTGCGATGGCGCCCGGCAAATCTTCGTGCTAGCCTATGCTTCAGCATAGGCTGCCTCGGACGGCGGCAGGGAGGACGTCATGCAGCCAGAACGGATCGTGCGCCTGTTCAGGAATGGCAGCAACCAGGCCCTTCGCATTCCGCGGGATCTCGAGCTCCCCGGCAGCCAGGCCATTCTCCGCAAGGAGGGGGAGCGCCTCATCGTCGAGCCGATGCCCCGCACGGCTCTTCTGGAGCTCTTGTCGACTTGGGAGCCTCTCGACGAGGAGTTTCCGGAGATCGATGATCTTGGGCCCATCGAGGACGTGGACCTCTGAGATGGCCGGCTTCCGGTATCTCCTCGACACCAACGTCCTGTCGGATCTTCTGAGGAACCCTGGTGGCCGGGTCTTCCGGAGGGTCTCTCTGGTGGGAGAGGCCACGGTCTGCACGAGCATCGTGGTCGCCTGCGAGCTTCGGTATGGCGCCGCCAAAAAGGGCTCGGCGCGGCTGTCGGAGCGTGTCGAGCGCCTCCTGGAGAGCCTGGAGGTCCTCCCCTTGGAAAGGGAGTCCGATCGTCGGTACGCCGAGATCCGCACGCATCTCGACCAGCAGGGGAAGCCGATCGGCCCCAACGATCTTCTGATTGCCGCTCACGCGCTGGCGCTCGATCTGGTCCTGGTCTCCGCCAACGTCGACGAATTCACTCGCGTGCCAGGGCTGCAAGTTGAAAACTGGCTGGTCTCCTGACCCTGCGGATCAGAGCTGCCCGGGCAAGGCGACGAAATCCCCTCCTCCTTCGTATGATGTTTGCCATGAGCGAACATCTACGCGATCCCGAGCTCGATCAACTCGTACGCTCCCTGAACGACCCGAAGGCCTACCAGGAATCGCCGGACGCCGGAGAGTCCCTCGTCTTCGAGCCCGACAGCCAGGAGGAGGTGGAGGCGCTGCGCCCCCTGAAGCTCCGCCTGCCGTCCCAGGTGGAGGTGGCGGAGGGGGGGCCGCTCGACCGTCTCCTCGCCGAGGTCATTCAACAGAAGGCCAGCGATCTGCTGCTGATCGCCGGCATGCCGCCGATCTTCCGCGTCAACGGCCGGCTGCTCCGGATGGAGGAGCGGGGGCCCATCGAGGGGGCCGAGATCAACCGGATGTTCCAGCCCCACTTCGGCGCCAAGGAGCGCCAGGACCTCGAGAACCAGGGCTCGACCGACTTCAGCCTGCGCATCGCCCGCGGCCGCACCCTCGACGAGGGGATCGGCGCGGCGTGGCGCTTCCGCGTCAACGTCCATCGCCAGCGCGGCGAGCCGGCGGCGGCCGTGCGCGCGCTCCCACTGGAGGTGCCCACCCTGGCCGGCCTCAACCTGCCGCCGCTGCTCGCCGAGCTGGTCAAGCCGAGCCGCGGGCTGGTCCTGGTCTGCGGCCCCACGGGCTCGGGGAAGTCCTCCACGCTCGCCGCCCTGGTGGGGGAGATCAACCGCAACCGCACCAGCCACATCATCACCATCGAGGACCCGATCGAGTACGAGCACCGCTCGAACCGCTCGGCCATCGAGCACATCGAGGTCGGGCGCGACTCCAGCTCGTTCCGCGACGCGCTGCGGGCCTCGCTGCGGCAGGATCCGGACGTCATCCTGGTCGGCGAGATGCGCGACCTGGAGACGGTGGCAACCGCGCTGACCGCCGCCGAGACCGGCCATCTCGTGCTCTCGACCCTCCACACCAACGACGCCCAGCAGGCGGTGCACCGGGTGGTCGACGTCTTCCCGCCGGCCCAGCAGCCGCAGATCCGCCACCAGCTCGCCCTCGCCCTCCACGCCATCGTGGTGCAGACGCTCGTCCCCCGCGCCGACGGCCGCGGGCGGGTGCCGGCCGTCGAGCTGCTGCTGGCCAACTACGCGGTGCGCCACAACATCCGCAGCGACAACCTGCAGAAGCTCTACAACGAGATCACGCTCGGCAAACGGCAGGGGATGATTTCCTTGGAGGAGTCGCTGGCGCTGCTGGTCCGGCAGGGGGCGGTGGACGTCGAGGAAGCGCGGATGCGGGCGAGCCACCCCGAAGCCTTCGAGTCGTTCCTTCGCGGGTAGCCGCAGGATTCGTCACATTGCCACGTTTCAAGGTATCGTAAGAAGTCCGAAACGATAGAGCGATCGACTGATTGGAGATGGCTGGATGCGACCGATCACCGCCAGCGACCTCATGAACCCCGAGGTCCTCACGGTCCGCGACGACCTGAGCGTGCAGGACTTGGCCGCGTTCCTGATCGAGAACGAGATCAGCGGCGCGCCCGTGGAGGACGCCGAGGGGCGCCTGGTGGGGGTCGTGTCGCTGGTGGACATCGCCGCCGCCACCTCGGGCGAAGGGGGCCGCCTCTCCCGCGACGGCTCGGCCTTCTTCATCGACGACGAATGGGGAGAGGGGCTCGACGAGGACGACGTCGAGGAGCTGCCGCCGGCTCAGGAAGGGCTGCGGGTCGCGGCGATCATGAACCCCAAGATCTACTCGGTCCGCGAGGACGCCACGGTCTCCGAGATCGCCTCGCTGATGCTCAAGGGGCACATCCACCGCCTCCTGGTCACCCGCGAGGACCGGGCGGTGGGGGTGATCACGACGTCGGATCTGCTGGGGCTGCTGGTGGGGGAGGATTAGGGGACGGGGGTTTTCGGGACGGTTCCTCTCCGTCGGGCCCCTCACTCCCATCGCCCTTTCCCCAAACTGCCGCTCGTAGGGGCGCAGCATGCTGCGCCCTTTTCCCGTTACGGCAACGTCGAGGGCGCAGCATGCTGCGCCCCTACATCAACGCTCTCCCTCTTCTCCCGGTCGGGGGAGGGCGATGGGAGAAGAGGGGCGGGGTGATGAGGGCCAACGCCGCCTCCTGCGCTATCCTTTCCTCGAGGAACACCCCGATGCCGAGATTCCGCAGAGTCCTGCCCGTCCTTTTCGCCGTCGTGGCACTCGTGCTAGTCCAGGGCGCGGCGATGTCGCGTTCGCGCGGCGGCCGGCCGGCCGAGGAGTGGAGCCCGACGTCGCCGCCGGTCAACGTCAGCCACATCTTCGAGGGGGAGATCAACCGGCGGGGCAAGCCCACCGGCTTCCATTCGCGCCCGGGCGGCCATGATCCCGCCAACGCCCGGCTGGTGCGGATCGTCGACCGTCCCAACCGCGCCGGCGTGTATACGGCCGACGTGGAGATCCGGTCGGGGTCGGAGTGGCTCGGCAAGCGCTCGACCGTCTATCCGGACCGCATGGACCGGCAGGCGGTGATCCAGGCGGTGCTCAACGCTTTCCAGAATCGCTCCGGCGCTGGTCAGGAAAACCGCGAGAAGTTCCGCGGCCCCTCGGGGACGGGCTTCACGATCGAGGGCTATTACCAGAACGGCCGGATCAACACGGCCTATCCGATCTATACCCGGAACTGAGGCGATTTCATGATGAGGCGATTCATGATGAGGCGATTTATGATGAGGCGATTTATGATGAGGATAGTCTGATGAAGCCCGAGCACTACCGGGATGCGGCCGGCGACCCCCGCGCCAAGGGGCACGACCAACGGCTGGCCGGTTTTCTGGAGAGCGACCTCCAGGACAGCCCCGCCGCCGCCCAGGAGATCCTGCACGCCATCGACCGCGTCGAATCCGGCCGCGAGGCCTCGTGGGAGCGCACCGGCAACGCCTACACGCTCTCCCTCTCGCCGGAGGGGGCGATGATCGTGGACGAGAATGCTGAGAATGCCAGGCCACACTCCCTGCCGCTCGCCACGCTCCGGCAGGCGGTGGCCGACTGGGCGGGTTTCCTGGAGAGCAGCCGCAAGCGCTGACGGCGATAAGAGCTGACGGAAAGCGCGCCGCCACGGCGCATGGCAGGTCATGAGAAACACCGCGCTTCGACTCCTGGGACTCATCCTGCTCGCCCTCGTTCACGACGTTACAGTCCACGCCGCCGCGGGGGATACCCTTGCCGACGGCGTCCTCGGCCAGCGCCGGTTCGGCGTCGCGATCCCCTATTTCGTGGACGGCACCGTGCTCGCCGCCGCGGACATCGCCGTCGACCGCTCGACGGCGCAGAACCCCGTCTATATCGCCTCGCCCAGTCTCAACCGGGTGCTCGGCTGGTCGAGCCTCGACCGCCTCAAGTCCGGGGCCGCCGCCGACCTGGTGCTAGGGCAGCCGTCGGTCTATAACGGCGCTTTTGTCGCGGACTACGTCTCCTGCCCGGCGGCGCCTAGCGCGACGACGTTCTGCAACCCGACCCATGTCGCCGTCGACCCCGCCGGCAACCTCTACGTGGCCGACGCCGGCAACTTCCGGGTGCTGGAGTTCGACCGCCCCTTTGCCACCGACCGGGTGGCGGACCGGGTCTTCGGCCAGCGGAGCTTCACCTCACAGAAGGTCCCGGCCGAGCCGGACCCGGACACGCTGGACATCGCCGTGGACGGAAATGGCGATCTCTGGACGATCGATCCCGCCGGCTCGCGGCAGATCCTGGAGTACGACGCGCCGCCCACGCATGACACCCGGCCGGATCGGGCGATCGCGTTCGCGTCCCTCGACGAGTGCGCTCACGTCCCGTCCCCGGCCCTGCCGTGCCGCCCCCTCCAGCTCGCGGTCAGCCGGCAAGGGGACCTTCTCTACGTCGGCGATGCGGGACTCCAGGGGGCTCGTCAGGCGATCGTCTTCCGCCAGCCGCTCTCGGCCGCCCACAGGACCAGTTTCCGCCTCCTGCTTCCCAATGGATTTCCCCCCGAAGTGGCCTTCACCGCGGCCGGCGGGCTGACCTATGTCGCCGGTACGCGGGTCTGGCGCTACGCGGCTCCGCTCGGCCCGGACACCCGGCCGGGGAGCGTCTCGCCGGACCTCGGCGTCGTCCTCAACGGCGTCCCGGACCTCGATTCCGCGGGGGATCTGCTGGTCGCCTCCATCCTGGACGACGGGGACAGCTTCGTCTCCGTGATCGATGCCCGCTTCCAGACGCCGGTCCAGCGGGTCGGCCGGCCGCTCCTCACCGACCAGGGGTTGGCGATGCCGGACATCCTGGCGGTCGACCGCAGCTCGTCGCCGAACCATCTCTATGCCGTCGACGCCTACAACCGGGTGCTCGGCTGGCGGGATGCCGAGCGGTTCGCCAACGGCGCCCCCGCGGACCTCGTGCTGCCGGGATCCGGCCAGACCAGCGCCGACGTCCCCAACCCCAACTGCTTCGTCCAGGACCCGGGACCCGGACAGTTCTGTCCCTATTCCAGCTACGACCGCGGCGGTCTGGCGGTCGACTCGCGGGGCAACCTCTGGATGGCGGACGTGGCCTTCAACCGCGTCCTCGAATTCGACCGGCCGTTCGAGAACGACGGGATCGCCGATCGGGTGCTGGGGCAGGGGGGATCGTTCCACACCCAGACGTGCAACCTCGGCGGCTTGAGCGCCCGCAGCCTTTGCTCGCCGGGAGCGCTGGCGTTCGACCGCGACGATCGTCTCTATGTCGCCGATCTCCAGAATCACCGGGTGCTGCTCTTCGAGCATCCGTTGACGGACGAGACGGCGAACGCGGTCTTCGGCCAGCCGGGCTTCACGCAGGGGCTCTGCAATCAGGGGCAACGGAACCCCGGCGCCGCGACCCTCTGCCTGGGTGAGGTGGACGGTGAGTCCAACCCTCATTTCTACGGCGCGTCGGGGCTCGCGGTGGACGCGCAGGGGAACCTCTACGTGGCCGATACGGCCAACAACCGGGTGCTGGTCTACCGGGATCCGCTCACCACCGACGCCGTGGCCGATCAGGTCCTCGGGCAGCCGGGCTTCCAGCAGCACCTCGCCGGTACCGGCCCCCGGCGCTTCGCTCCCGGCAACCTGGCGATCGCGGTCGGCCCCGCGGATGAGCTCTACGTGGCGGACCCTGGCAACGATCGTGTGCTGGAATTCCTGCAACCGCTGCGGGACACCGCGGCGGACCGCGTCTTCGGACACGGCGATTTCGCCGCCGGCGGCGTGCCCTTCAATGTTCCGCCGCCGCCGGCCACCGCCGCCAACCTCCTGGAGCCGATGGGAGTGGCGGTGGACGCGATGGGGAACCTCTACGTGGCCGACACCGGCCACGATCGGGTGCTGAGGTTCGACCGCCCCTGAGCGCTAGGGCTCGTCCGTCAGCCGCAGCCCGCGCTTGATCTGAAACCAGGCGTTGCGCAGCTTCCAGAAGCGGCTCGCCTCCATCGCCTGGATGCGGGCCGTCAGCGCCGCCTGCGTCTGGGCGGCCTGGGCTTGCTGCGCGCGGATCTCCTCGTTTTTCTCGCCCAGGATCTGGTGGAGATCCTTCAGCTCGTTCTGCGCTCCGGCCAGCCGCATCGCCTCGATGGAGCCCGCCCACAGGGGCCAGGAGACGCCGCGGCCGTCCACGACCAGCAGCCGCAGGACGGCGGCGCTGTGCGAGACCCCCGAGGGCAGGGAGCAGGAGCAGCTCCAGCCCGTATGCAGGAAGCGCTCGTCGCCCAGGAACGCGGCGACGTCGGGGCGCGGATCGAACCTGGAGATCGTGGTCAGGAGCTCGCCGTCGAGCCGGACCTCGATCGCCCGGACCGGGCCGGACAGCGCCGCCACCCACCCGCGGAGATCGAGCCGCCGCCCCATCTCCTGCAGGAGGGCGCGGTCGAGGAAGAGGTGCGGCTCCCACTGAAAGCTCAGCGGGCGGAAGTCGACTCCCGGCTCGGCGACGACGAGGCAGAGGTCCTGGAAATTGCACAGCGCCCGACCGAGGCAATGCAGGGAGGCCCGCGGCGAGACGGCGCGGTCGAGCGCCGAGCGCACGAACTCCGGCGTCACCCAGGTCGAGCCGTAGTCGTTCTTGTCCAGCGACGTGCTCTCGCTGGTCGGCTGG
Source organism: Thermoanaerobaculia bacterium (assembly GCA_036271335.1). Lineage (GTDB taxonomy): Bacteria > Acidobacteriota > Thermoanaerobaculia > Multivoradales > UBA5704 > DATARR01. The sequence goes on along the minus strand of DATBAW010000600.1, from coordinate 16,078 downwards.
AAAAAGATCCCCGACGCCGGCATCGCCGTCCCCGCCGGCAGCACGGCGGGAGAATGGGTGCTGAAGGCGAGGATGCCCCCCGGGGCGAGCAGGCCGGCGAGCACCCGCAGCCAGGCGATGAAGCGCTCCTCGGGAAGATGGGTGAACAGGGAGGTGACCAGGATGGCGTCGAACCGCTCCGCGCAGGAGAAGTCCTCCGGACGGGTGGTCGAGACGATCCCGTGCACGCCGAACGTCTCCTCCTGGAAGCGGACGCCGCCGGCGTAGATGTCGGCCGCCCAGATCCGTTCGGCGGGGATCGCGCGCACGAGGAAGCGGGTCACCCGTCCGTAGCCGCTGGCGAAGTCGAGGAGCTTGCCGATCCGGTCGGTGGCGCCGAAGTGCCAGCGGAGAACCTGAAACATCGAATCGGCGATGCTCGCTCCGGAGCGGAAATACCGGAACAGCGCCTGCTCGCGGTCGCCGTCATAGGCGTCGACGAGGAAGCCGAGCATCTCGTCGCGGTCGTCGATCGCGAGGCCGAGCGTTCCCGGCGCGACGCCGAGATCCTTGACCAGGGACTGGACGACCGGAACGTCGTCGCCGGGACGGAAGGCCAGAGTCATGCCCGGAGTTATGCGAAAAAGGGCGCTGACTAGCTCGGCTGCGAGAGCGGGAAGTCGAAGCTGGGGAGGCCGGTGGGGCCGGTCATCAGGCTGAGCAGGACGGTCTCGAGCTCGCGCAGGCTGGGCGTCTCCATCAGCACCTGGCGCTCGGCCGGGGAGAGCGGGATGGCGTGGGCGATGGCGGTGACGATCTCGGTCCCGGCCATGTTCTCCATGATCTCGGGGTCCATGTCCGACTCGTTGGATTCGATGCGCTGGCGCACCAGGCCGCGCAGGACGGGGAATTCGAGCTCGTCGTCGATCTGCTCGGGATCGTCGGCGAACTCGCCGTAGCTCACCACCACGCGGCGGTAGCCGCGGTCGCAGGGCGCCTCGCCGATCATCCGGAAGCGGATCACGCCGCCGACGAGGACGAGATAGCGGTCCTCCTCGGTCTCGTGGCACTCGCCGATGTAGCCGACGCAGCCGACCTGGTAGACCGGCGGCCGGCCGGCCAGGGCGCGGGCGGCGGGGGAACCGTCGGCGAGCGGCTGGATGATCGCCACGTAGCGGTCTGCCGCCATGGCATCGTCGACGAGGTTGCGCTGGCCCAGCTCGGTGGCCGCGAAGGGCACGACCGTCCCCGGCAGGAGCAGCGGTTGCTCCAGCGGGAAGAGCGGCAGGGTGGTGGGCATCTCGTCGGGCTTCACGGCGGCCCTATGATCACAGACCGCCCGCGGTACTGCAAGGGTAAAGACTGCAAGGGTAAAGACCGCAAGGGAAAAGACCGCAAGGGAAAAGACCGCAAGGGAAAGACTGCAAGCGAAACGGCAAGGGAGGGCGCGCGTTCAGTTGACGCGCGAGGGGGGCGTGGTATCCGGCGTCGTGGTCAGGTAGTTGAGCGCGAAGAGCTGGCCGAGGGTGTCGAGGAGGGCGCGGAAGTCCCGCGCCTCGAGCAGCGCCTGCTTCTCGATCGGGGCGAGCGGCGCGGTCTGGGCCATGAACAGGATGATCTGCCGGGGGGACATCGTCTCGAGCGCGCCGGCGGAGCCGAACTGCTGGCGGCCAAGCTCGAGGATCCGGTCCTTGAACAGCTCGAGCTTCAGGTCCTCCGCCTCCTCTTCGCCGCGGCGGAGGTCGCCGGCGAACTCGCCGTACTCCACGTCGCCCCGGGAGAGCCCGCCCGCCGGCGGCAGCTCCACGCGCAGGCGAAAGCGGACGACGCCCTCCAGACGTACATGGAGCGCATCGCCGCCGCGGCTCTCCTCGTGAATGCGGGCGAGGCAGCCGACCGGATAGAAGCGCCGCGCCGGATCGCGGCTCTCGTCGTCCCGCGCCTGCACCACGCCCACCCAGCCGTCCGCCGCCAGCGCGGCGTCGATCACCGCCCGCCCTTCCGGCGCGGTGATGGCGACCGGCAGCATCGTCTCCGGCAGCAGCAGCCAGGGCGCCAGCGGCAGGAGAAGGATCGTGGCGGGAAGATCGGCGATCCGCGGCTCAGAATTCATGGAAAGAGATGATATCAGCTCCGGAACCCGCGACGGGTTCCAGGAGCCCGTGAAGCCGCGCGACATCTCCCTGGGACCGCCGGCGTCCCGCCGGCTCTAACCCCGCATTTTGGTTTGTTTTGGTTAGAGCCGGCGGGACGCCGGCGGTCCCAGGAGGGGGAACGAGCCGGGTAGAAGCTGCCGTTACAGCTCCGGCTCCCGCCCGGTCAGCCGCCGGAACGCCTTGACGTAGCGGTCGAGGGTGCCCTGGACGACGTCGGCCGAGAGCTCGGGCGGGGGCGATTCCTTGTCCCAGCCCGAGGCGTCGAGCCAGTTGCGGACGAACTGCTTGTCGAACGAGGCCGGCTCCTTGCCCGGGACCCAGTGGGTGAGGTCCCAGTAGCGGGAGGAGTCGGGGGTGAGGACCTCGTCGATCAGCAGCAGCTCTCCCGACTCCACGGAGTGGCCGAACTCGAATTTGGTGTCGGCGAGGATCAGGCCGCGCTCGGCGGCGTGCACGGCGCCCATCGTGTAGAGGTCGAGGGTGAGCTCGCGCAGACGGGCGGCGAGACCGGGGTCCATGGCGCGCTCGACGGTCGCGAAGTCGACGTTCTCGTCGTGCCCCTCCTCGGCCTTGGTCGCCGGGGTGAAGATCGGCGCCGGCAGCATGCTGGCCCGTTCGAGGCCATCGGGGAGCGGGATGCCGCAGACGCTCCGCGACTGCATGTACTCGCGGTAGCCGCTGCCGGCCAGGAAGCCGCGCGCCACGCATTCGAAGGGGATGACCCGCGCCTTGCGTGCCAGCACCGCGCGGCCGCGCAGCCGGTCGCGGTAGGGCGCTAGCGCCGCCGGGAAGTCCGCCGGATCGGTCGCCAGCAGATGGTTGGGGACGACCGCGGCCAGCCGCTCGAACCAGACGTTCGAGAGCTGGTTGAGGATCTTCCCCTTGCCCGGGATCCCCGGCCGCAGCACGTGGTCGTAGGCGGACAGCCGGTCGGAGGCGACGATCAGCAGCGTGTCGCCGAGGTCGTAGACGTCCCGCACCTTGCCCCGCCGGGGCTCGGGGAGGCCGGGGAGGTCGCTCTGCCACAGGGTTTCCATGGGAGGGTTCTATATCAGAAATCGGGGACTAGCACGGACGAACAGGGACACCGGGAGCCGGGTCTTTTTTCTGTCCGTGTTCGTCCCTGTCCGTCCGTGCTCGTCCGTGTTCCCTCTTTCTACAACGCATTCGTGATCTCGCGGTCGATCGCCGCCAGGAGCGGCGAGCTGGGGATCTCCTTCATCGCCTCGGGTGGGAGCTCGGCGGCGTCGATCACCTCGTAGACGGGGAGCTTGTCGAGACCCTTGAGGTGGGCCATGCCGAGCTTGCGGAAGCCGATCGGCAGCCGCTCGCCGGCGTCCTCGAAAAGGGCGACGACGTAGGTGCGGTCCGCCTGGCGGCCACGGAAGAGGCGGATGCCGGCGGTCTCCTGGTCGAGCTGGGTGATGAACGGCCCGGTCGCCACCATGCCGTTGTTGTGCAGGGTGCCGTTGTGGTTGATGTAGGCGTAGAAGGAGCGCGCCTCTTCCTTCTTGTCGACGACGTCGACGTTCTTGTGCGCCACCGGGGCGAAGAAGCGGTGCACGGTGGCCTCCGGGTACCCCTGGTTGATCAGCATGGTCTTGACCTCGTCGATCTCCTGGGTCGCCTTGCCGGTGGTCAGCCGCGACAGCTCGACGAGGCCGGGGCCGAAGAACTCGTAGCGCTCGCCCTCGTCCGGCTGGCCGCCCATCGGGATCAGGCGGTAGGGACCGAAGTTGAGGGCGATCCGCATGCCGCGGTCGAACGGCAGCCCCTCGCGCACGGCCTGGACGTAGTGGCGCTGGAGCTGGATCGAGCAGAGCAGCAGGTTGGTCGCCTCGCGGCTGGAGTAGAAGGCGCCGTCCCCCAGGTACTTCTCGAGCTTGGCGCGGTGCGAGCTGGCCAGCCGGTTGATCCGCCGCTGGAAGCGGAACATGGACAGGAAGGCGCCCTCCTGGCTGACGCTGCCGGCGCGGTGGAGCACCGACAGGGTCGACGAGAAGTCGCTGATGTCGTAGATCATCCCGTAGCGCTCGACCCGCGGGTCGATCACCCAGGGCTCCATGAAGTCGAGCGGCCGGGTGGCCACCGAGAGGCGCAGCTCGCCGCTGGCGACGGCGCGCCCCGGCGGCAGCTCGCGCCCGATCATGACGCCGTCGTCGCGGACCTCGATCGGCACGATCATCCGCCGCAGGCCATGGATCAGCTCGAACTCCTTGAGCTTGACGATCAGGTTCTCCCACACCTGGACGAGCGGCGGCGGCAGGAGGCGCTCGGGCTCGTAGGCGCGCAAGGTCGCCAGATAGGACAGGTAGCCGGGGCGGACGAGCAGCTCTCGGCCGGCGTGGCGCGGATCGGCCTTGAGCAGGTGGGCGACGGCGGCGCGCAGACCGGGATCGGCGGCGAGCTGCTCGACGTGCCAGCGGGCCAACTCGTCCAGCCGCCGGCGGAGGTCGCGGCCGTCGATGCGCAGCGAGCCGGCCAGATAGCTCGACAGCTCGCCGAGATCGCGGCCGATGTGGTCCTCGGTGAACACCAGGACGTTGTCGCGCAGGTGGCTCAGCAGGCGGGGGAAGAGCTCCTCCTCGACCTCCTCGGTGGCGAGCGCCAGCCGTGCCACGAGGTCGTAGGTGACCGACAGCACGCGGTCGAGGAAGCGGTCGAGGATGCGGTACTTGATGGCGTCGCCGTGGCGGCGGCCGACGTCGCTGTCCCGCCGGAGGATCCGCTTCGGCACATCCTTGAACAGGCGGGCGGCGTCGAGCGAGTGGTGGAGCCAGAAGACGGCGGGATATTGCCGGCCGTAGCTCGAGATGGTCGCGTTCTCGATGGCGCGGCCGAGCAGCGCGGCGTAGCGCTCCCAGGCCAGGGCGTGGGCCTTGACGTCGTGCCCTTCGCGGCGGAACCCGGCCACCTGCGAGGTCTCCTCGGCCTCGATCAGCTCGCGGAGGGCGGCGCGGAGGTCGAGCAGGCCGGCGGAGAGCAGGACCGGAAAGCCCTGGAGAGGCGTGGCGCTCTCGTCCTCCAGGAAGATCGGGCGCGGCATCGGCAGCACGCGCAGGAGATCGGGCATCAGGCGCCGCGTCTCCTCCTGGTCGGAGGAGAGGAAGTTGAACGGGCCCTGCAGGCTCTGAAGCAACGACGTCGGGTTCATGCTCGCGCTCGCGGAACGGGCGTTTGTCTCAACTGGAAAAGGAGCGATTACGTATACCATACGCTCGACGAAGGGGGCCATGGAAGATCGTCGCGGCGCCGGCGGATCCGACGCCGGGTGGGCCGGTTTTCGGCCTTCGCGGCACCTTCTGGAGGAGTGAGGTAAGGACGCAATGGGAGAGCCCGGATCGATTCACGTCGCCGCCATGGACAGGCCGGATGCCGACCTGCTGGCCGTGGGCTGTTTCGAGGGCGAGGCTCCCGCCGTGGCGGGTCTGGAGGAGGCGAGCCGGCGGGCGGTCGGGCGCCTGGCGGCCCGCCCGGGCTGGAAGGCGAAGGAAGATCAGCTGGCGCAGACCGAGGCGGGACCGGACGGGCCGGTGGTCTCCCTCTACGGCCTCGGCGCCCGCCAGGAGTTTCTCTACAACGGTCTCGTCCACTGGCTCGGCCGCGTCGCCGAGGAAGCGCGCCAGAGCGGCGCGCGGCGGCTGACGATCGTCCTGCCCGCTCATGCCGAGACCGCGGGAGCCGCCGCCGGCCGCCTGCTGCGCGCCCTGGCGCTGGCGGCCTACCGCTTCGACCGCTTCCTCGGCGACGCCGACCGGAAGGGGCGCGTCGAGCGGCTCGCCGTGGTGCCGCCGGCGGGCGAGGAGGCGGCCTACCAGGAGGCCTTGCCCGCGGCGACGCAGGTGGCGGGCGCGGTCGCCTACGCCCGCGACCTCGCCAACGCGCCGGCCAACGAGGCCACCCCGACCTGGATGGAGGAGCGCGCCCGCGAGCTCGCCGCCGGCCGCGATCTCGACTGCACCGTGCTGCGGGCGGACGAGCTGCGCGCCCGCGGCATGGGGGGGCTGCTGGCGGTCGGCGCCGGCTCCGCCCACGAGCCGCGGATGGTCCGCGTGCGCTACGGCACCCGCGGCCCGCGCCTCGCGCTGGTGGGCAAGGGGGTGACCTTCGACACCGGCGGCATCTCGATCAAGACGGCCGCCGACATGGACGAGATGAAGTACGACAAGGCCGGCGCCTGCGCCGTGCTGGCCGCCGTCCGCGCCGCCGCCGACCTCGACCTGCCGGTGCGCCTGTCCGCCTACACCCCGTTCGCCGAGAACATGCTGAGCGCCGACGCCTACCGGCCGAGCGACATCGTGCGTTGCTACAACGGCCGGACGGTGGAGATCGTCAACACCGACGCCGAGGGGCGGATGATCCTCGCCGACGCCCTCGCCTGGGCCGCCGAGGAGCGCCCCGACGCGATCGTCGAGCTGTCGACCCTGACCGGCGGCGTCATCGTCGCCCTCGGCCACGTGGCGGCCGGGATGTACACGCCCGACGACGGGCTGGCCGGCGAGCTGGCGGCGGCCTCCGCGGCGGCGGGGGAGCGGCTCTGGCGCCTCCCCCTCTTCCCCGAATACCTGGAGGAGATGAAAGGCACCCACGCCGACCTCCGCAACTCCGCCGGCCGCTGGGGGAGCGCGAGCACCGCCGCGGCCTTCCTGTCCCAGTTCGTCGGCGACGTCCAGCGCTGGGCCCATCTCGACATCGCCGGCGTCGCCAACGTCAAGGGCGACCGCGCCTCCTGCGCCGGCGCCACGGGCTTCGGCGTCGCCACCCTGGTGGGCTGGCTGCGCGGGTTCGCCGGATAGAGCCGCCGACCGTTGGCCGCTCCGCTCCTCGCCGTCCGCGACCTGGAGGTCGCGTTCCCCGCCGGACGCGGGTGGACGCCCGTGGTGCGCGGCGTCTCCCTCGACGTCGGCCGCGGCGAGGTGGTGGGTCTGGTGGGGGAGTCCGGCTCGGGGAAGACGCTGACTGCCCTCGCCCTGCTCGGCCTGATCCCCCCGCCGGGGCGGGTGACGGCCGGCGGCGCGAGCCTCGCGGGCCGCGAGCCGTCGGCCGCTCCCGTCGACCTGCTGCGCCTCGGCGCCCGCGGTCTCAGGACGGTGCGCGGCGCCAGGATCGGCCTCGTCTTCCAGGAGCCGGCGACGGCGTTCGACCCGGTCTATTCGATCGGCTTTCAGATCGCCGAGGCGGTGCGCGCCCACCGCCGCCTGTCGCGCCGCGACGCCCGCGACGAGGCGGTGCGGCTGCTCGACCGGGTGGCGCTGGCGGATGCCCGCCGGCGCCTCGACGACTATCCCCACCAACTCTCCGGCGGCCAGCGCCAGCGCGCGATGATCGCCATGGCGCTCGCCGGCGGCCCGGACCTGCTGCTCGCCGACGAGCCGACCACCGCGCTCGACGTGACGCTGCAGGCGCAGATCCTGGAGCTGCTCGACGAGCTGCGGCGGGACCTCGGCCTGGCGGTGCTGCTGATCACCCACGACCTCGGCGTGGTGGCCGAGACCTGCGACCGGGTGGTGGTGATGCACGCCGGCCGGGTGGTGGAGACGGCGGCGGTCGACGAGCTCTTCCGCGCCCCCGCCCACCCCTACACCCGCGAGCTGCTGGCCGCCGTGCCGCGCCTCGCCGCGGAGGGCCCGTGACTGCGCTGCTGGAGGTGGCGGGGCTGTGCAAGGAATACCCGGTGCGGCGCGGCCTGCTCCAGCGCCGGCGGGGCACCGTGCACGCCCTCGCCGGCGTCGACCTCGCCGTGGCCGCGGGCGAGTGCCTGGCGCTGGTGGGGGAGTCGGGGAGCGGCAAGACCACCCTCGGCCGCTGCGCGCTGCGGCTGACCGAGCCGACCGCCGGCGCCGTCCGCTTCGCCGGCGAGGACCTGCTGGCGCTGAAGGGGAGCGCGCTGCGCCGCCGCCGCCGGCGCTTCCAGATGGTGTTCCAGGACCCTGGCGCGTCGCTCGATCCGCGGCAGCGGGTGGGTGCCGCCCTCGCCGAGCCGCTGGCCCTCCACAGCGGCCTCGACCGTGCCGGCCGGGCGGAACGCGCGGCGGAGCTGCTGGCGACCGTCGGCTTGGCGCCGGAGCTCGGCGGCCGCTTTCCCCACGAGCTCTCGGGCGGCCAGCGCCAGCGGGTGGGGATCGCGCGGGCGCTGGCGCCGGAGCCCGACCTGCTGGTGGCGGACGAGCCGGTGTCGTCGCTCGACGTGGCGGTGCGCGCCCAGGTGCTCGACCTCCTCGGCGGACTGCGCGAGCGGCTGGGGCTCGCGATGCTGCTGATCGCCCACGACATGGCGGCGGTCGAACGGCTGGCGGACCGGGTGGCGGTGATGTACCTCGGCCGCGTCGTCGAGCTGGCGCCCGTCCGCGAGCTGATGGGGCGCCCCCTTCATCCGTATACAGTGAGCCTGCTGTCGGCGGTGCCGGTGGCCGACCCCGGCCGGCGCCGGCGCCGGATCGTGCTGGCGGGGGAGCCGCCGAGCCCCCTGGCGCCGCCGTCCGGCTGCCCGTTCCACCCGCGCTGCCCGAGTGCCCGGCCGCGTTGCGCGGCCGAGCGGCCCCCGCTGGGGCCGGTGGGGGAATTGGAACATGCGGTGGCGTGCTTCTACCCGGGGGAGCTCGGGCGGCCGGCAGGGTAAGATAGTCGGCGCAGCTTCGTAAGAAGACTTGGGAGAACTTTCATGCGGCCGGCGCGTACATCTCGGCGTGGGACGGCGCGAGCCGCTACACGGCATCTCGACCCCCCGTTGCGGGGTCTTTTTCAGGGGTATTCACAGGGGTATTCAATGAAGAGAACGTTCCTGCGATCCGTTTCGTGGACTCAAACGTTGGCGCTGCTGCTCGCCGCACTGCTGCTGGCGACCCTCCCGGCCGCGGCCGCCACCAAGGCGAAGACGATCCGCATCAACTCGTTCCTGCAACCGCCGCCGCCGGCGGAGGCGCCGGCCTTCGAGATGAAGGACAACGCCGTGCAGCTCTCGGTCGACCAGGCCGTCGAGGTCGCCTTGCAGCGCAACCTGGACATCGTCGTCTCGCGCTACGTCCGCGTCGAGAACCGGCTCGCCATCATCCAGGCGCTCGGCTACTACGATCTGAACGCGACCATCACCGGCATCGCCAGCAGCCTGAAGCAGAGCCAGGCGGCCACGACGTTCGAGCCCTCCGTCTCGAAGGGGCAGGAGATCGACACCGGTTTCACGCAGAATCTCCCCCTGGGTGGCTCTCTGAATGCCGGCTGGACCAACAGCCGTTCGCAGAGCAACAGCTCGGAGGCGACGTTCCCCTCCATCTACACTTCGACCTTGAGCTTTCACTACATTCAGCCCCTGCTGCAGGGGTCCGGCCGGTACGCCACCGAGCGTTCCATCCTGATCGCGCAGAGCAACAGCAACGTCAGCCGGCAGAACTTCCGGCTGGAGGTGACCACGGTCACCCAGCAGGTGGTGAACGCCTACTGGGCCCTGGTCAACGCCCGCGAGCAGCTCGGCGTCGCCCAGGAGAGCCTCCAGCTCGCCAAGGATCTCCATTCGCGCAACCAGGTCGAGGTGCAGGTCGGCACCAAGGCGCCGCTCGAGCTGACCAACAGCGAGGCGGCGATCGCCACCCGCGAGGAGGGGATCATTCAGGCCATCTCGGCGGTCGGCGACGCCGAGGACGTCCTCCGGCGGCTGCTCAACCTCCCTCCCGGCAAGCTCTGGGAGACGCCGATCGTGCCGACGTCGGACCCCAAGACGGACGAGAAGGTCACCGTCGACCTCAAGGCGGCGCTCACCGCCGCCGTCGCCCAGCGCCCCGAGCTGCGCAGCCAGGAACTGCAGCTGGCGCAGGCCAAGCGCGACGCCGACTACTTCCACCGCCAGCTCAAGCCGCAGCTCAATCTCGACGTCCAATACAACTACACGGGTCTGGACAGCTCCTTCAGCTCCGCCTTCAACCAGATCACCGGGATCAGCTTCCCTGGCTGGACGGTCACCCTCGCCTTCATCTATCCGATCCAGAACCGCACGGCCCGTGCGACCAGCGCCACCGCCAACGTCGAGGTGGACCGCTTCCAGTCGCTCTACGACCAGGAGCGGACGGTGATCGAGGGCGAGGTCCGCACGGCCGCCCGCGCCGTCGACACCGCGATCAAGTCGATCGACGCCAACGTCAAGGCGCGCGAGTTCCAGGAGAAGAACCTGGACGCCGAGAAGAAGCGCTACGAGAACGGCATGTCCACCAGCTTCCAGATCACCCAGATCCAGGACCAGCTGACCGAGGCCCGCAGCGCCGAGGTGCAGGCGACGGTGAACTACCGCACCGCGCTCGCCGAGTACTACCGGTCGGTCGGCACGCTGCTCGACCAGGAGGGGGTGGCCATCGAGGACGCGCCCCAGTCCGACGCCATCGAAAAGCGCTTCAGCTTCAGCCGCGCGCCGCTGCCCGGGGAACGGAGGTAGGGTATGGCCGCCCTCGAGGATTCCGGCGCCGGACGGGTGATCGGCGCCCTGGTCTCGCCGGTCAAGACGTTCGACTCGATCGCCGTGCGCCCCACCTGGGTGGTGCCGCTGGTGATCCTGCTGATCATCTCGACCCTGGTCGGCGTGCTCGCCAACAAGCGCATCGATCCCAACGACATGCGTCAGTCGATCCAGCAGCGGATGGAGAAGAGCGGGAGGAGCGCCACCCCCGAGCAGGTCGACCAGGCCATGACGATGTCGGCGAAGGTCTCCTCCTACGTCGTCTGGCTGCTCCCCATCTTCGGGTCGATCGTGTACCTGCTCGTCGCGCTTCTCTTCTTCGCCGCCTTCCACTTCTTCGGCGGCAGCGAGATCTCCTACAAGACGAGCTTCGCGGTGGCGGTGCACGGCTACCTGCCGGGGATCGTGGCCGCCCTGCTCTCCCTGCCGGTGATCCTCACCCACGAGCATCTCCGGCTCAAGGACGTGCAGGGGGGGAACCTCCTCGCCTCCAACGTCGGTGCGTTCGTTCCCGACACCCTGGGGCCCTTCGTGCATTCGCTTCTCTCCAGCGTCGACTTCTTCTCGCTCTGGTCCCTCTGCCTGATGGTCGTCGGCTACAAGGCCGCGGCGAAGGTCTCGACCGCCAACGCCGCCACCGTCGTGGTGGTTCTCTGGGCCCTCTACGTCGCCGGCAAGTCCGGCTTCGCGGCCCTTATCGGGTAAGGAGCCTGCGTGAAGAAACTGGTCATCGGGCTGCTGGTGGTCGCGGCGCTGGCGGGGATCGTCTTCGCCAGCCTCCGCGCCCAGGGGCATGACAAGGGGGAGACGATCTACGCCGCGACGGTCGAGCGGCGAGAGCTGGCGCAGGTCGTCAAGGCCACCGGCGAGCTGCAGCCGCGCATCCAGGTCAACATCTCCGCCCACGTCGTCGGCAAGATCGACAAGCTGTACGTCCAGGAGGGCGACCGGATCGGCAAGGGCAAGCCGTTCCTGCACCTCGAGGAGCAGGCGTTCCTGGCCCTGCGCGACCAATGGGCGGCCCAGCTCCGCAGCTCGCAGACGGCGGTGCAGCAGGCCAAGGTCTCGCTCGCCGACGCGCAGATCAAGCTCGCCCGCGCCCAGAAGCTGAAGACCGAGGGGATCCTCACCCAGACGGATCTCGAGAGCGCCCAGCTGGCCGAGACCTCCGCCAAGCTGGCGCTCGACTCCGCCAACGAGAACGTCGGCCAGTCCAACGCCAACCTGATCAAGGCGCAGGACGACCTCACCAAGACGACGATCTACTCGCCGATCGACGGCCGCGTCATCTCCCTCAACGCCAAGGAGGGGGAGGTCGTCATCACCGGTACCATGAACAACCCCGGCTCGGTGATCGGCATCATCGCCGACATGGCCGACATCAACGCCGAGGTCGACGTCGACGAGACCGAGATCGTCAACATCCGGGTCGGCCAGGAGGCGGTGCTGCGGGTGGACGCGCTCCCCGGCAAGGAGTACAAGGGGAAGGTGATCGAGGTGGGGAGCTCCGGCTACAACCGGACCAACCAGCCGGACATCACCTTCTTCAAGGTCAAGGTCCTGCTCGACCACCCCGACGAGAGCCTGCGCGCCCGGATGTCGGTGCGCGCCGAGATCAGCACCGCGTCGCACCCGAACACCCTGACGGTGCCGATCCAGGCGGTCGTGGAGCGCGAAGACGAGGGGGACACGAAGGGTGCCAAAAAGGATAGCCAGGCGTCCAAGTCCCACAAGGTGGTGTTCGTCATTGATGGGGGAAAGACGGGCGGCAAGGTCCACCAGCGGACGGTGGAGACCGGGCTCTCGGACGAGACCAGCGTCGAGCTTACCTCTGGGATCAAGGCGGGCGAGCAGGTGGTGACCGGGCCGTATCGCACGCTGCGCGACCTCAAGGACGGCGCCACCGTCCAGGTCAGCCAGTCGACGGAGGACGAGGATCACAAAGCCGACGACGCCAAGGGCTCCGGCGGCCAGGGCAAGAAGGAATAGGCAGGGAGGAAAGGAAACCGATGGGGCTCATCGATCTGCGCCAGATCTTCAAGGTCTACGACATGGGAGCGGAGAAGGTCCACGCGCTCAACGGCGTCGACCTCACCGTGGAGCGCGGGGAGTACGTGGCGATCATGGGCTCCTCGGGGAGCGGCAAGTCGACGCTGATGAACCTGGTCGGCTGCCTCGACACCCCGACCTCCGGGAGCTATGTCCTCAACGGCACCGCCGTCCAGGAGCTCGACGACACCCAGCTCGCCGGCATCCGCAACAAGGAGATCGGCTTCGTCTTCCAGACCTTCAACCTGCTCGCCCGCACCGACGCCCTGCACAACGTCGAGCTGCCGCTGATCTACGCCGGCCTGTCGCGCGCCGACCGGCGGGAGCGGGCGAAGAAGGCGCTGGAGAAGGTGGGGCTGGGGAGCCGCATGACCCACCAGCCCAACGAGCTGTCGGGCGGCCAGCGCCAGCGCGTGGCCATCGCCCGCGCCCTGGTCAACGAGCCGTCGATCCTGCTCGCCGACGAGCCCACCGGCAACCTCGACTCCAGCACCTCCGAGGAGATCATGCAGCTCTTCGACGAGCTCCATCAGGCGGGGAACACCGTGGTGCTGGTCACCCACGAGCCGGACATCGCCGAGCACGCCTGGCGCAAGGTCATGCTGCGCGACGGCAAGGTCACCTCCGACCAGGCGACAGCCCGCGCCCTCGCGGCCGGTTCTCCTCCCAGTATTCCGGCTACGACATCGGCCTCCTGAGCCGCCTGAAGGAACCTGCCGCCCATGGTCCTCCTGGAAAACTTCAGCGTCGCCGCCCGGGCGCTCCGCGCCAACCTGATGCGCTCGATCCTCACCACGCTGGGGATCATCATCGGCGTCGCCGCCGTGGTCGCCGTGGTGTCGATCGTCCAGGGGCTCGAGTACGCCATCAACCACCAGCTCCAGGGGGTGGGCGCCACCTTCATCATCGTGACGCCGAAGCTCGATCGCTCCAACATCCCGGGAGTCGCGGCCCGCCAGGTCAAGCTCACCTACGACGACGCCCTGGCGATCGAGCAGAAGGTCCCGAACATCAAGAAGATGGCTCCCACCATCTTCGGCCGGGCCACCCTCAAGTACAAGGACCGCAAGCACGATCCGGCGGCGGTCATCGGCGTCACCGAAAGCTATCAGGACGTCAACAACCAGACCGTCGACCGCGGCCGCTTCTTCTCCCAGGTCGACCTCGACAACCACCGCAAGGTGGTGGTCATCGGCCCCAAGGTCGCCGACGAGCTGAACCTGGGCCCCAACCCGCTGGGCAAAGAGATCTATATCGACATCTATCCCGCCACCATCATCGGCATCATGGAGAAGAAGGGGCTGAGCCTGGGGTTCGACGTCGACGACATCGCCTTCGTCCCCTTCAACTCGGCCGTGAACCTGTTCGGCCGCAACGCCGCCGATCAGATCCAGATCCGCCTCCAGGCGGCGAGCACGGACGACGTGGAGGAGGTCAAGGACGGCGTCACCCGCCTGCTGCGGCAGCGCCACAAGGTTCCCGACGGCGAGCCCGACGACGCCCAGGTCCAGACCCAGGACGAGCTGCTCAACTCCGTCAACTCGGTCCTCGGCTACGTCACCGCCGTGGTCGGCGGAGTGGTCGGCATCGCCCTCCTGGTGGGCGGCATCGGCATCATGAACATCATGCTGGTGTCGGTGACCGAGCGCACCCGCGAGATCGGGGTGCGCAAAGCGGTCGGCGCCCGCCGCCAGGACGTCCTCCTGCAGTTCCTGATCGAGGCGGTCACCCTGTCGCTGATCGGCGGCGGCGTCGGCCTGGCGTTCGGCTTCGGGCTGGGAGCGCTGGTCTCGAAGCTGATCCCCGGTTTCCCCCCCGCCCACGTCCCCCTCTGGGCGGTCGGCCTCGCCATCGGCTTCTCGGCCGGCGTCGGCATCTTCTTCGGCATCTATCCGGCCGCCAAGGCCTCCCGCCTCGATCCGATCGAAGCCCTGCGCTACGAATAGGGGCCGGGCCTGCGCCGCCCGGGCCTAAAGGCCCGGGCTACAGGCCAAAAACGAAGTCGGCTCAAGCCGGCTGAAGCCGGCTCAAGAACGCGCCTGCCTGTAGGGAGCCGGCTTCAGCCGGCTTTTCTTTTCCGTCGTAGCCCGGGCCTTTAGGCCCGGGCGGCACCTCTCCTTGGCCCGCCCCTTGCAATTGCCTCCTCGCACATTCAAGAAGGCATCATGGCGATGCCTTCGATCCGAGGAGGCACACTGGTATGCGCAAGCACTTCATCCTCAGCCTGGCTCTTCTGCTGGCCTTCGCGTTGGCCGTCTCCGCCGCCGACATGAGCACCAAGACGAAGTATCACCGCATGCACGGCGAGATTGCCTCAATGGACGCCACCGCCCAGACGTTCACCATCAAGCACGGCAAGGACACCTCGACCTTCAAGACCGACGGCTCGACCAAGTTCAAGGGGCTCGGCAAGGACATCGCCTTCGGCGATCTCCAGGTCGGCGACGACGCGCGCGTTTCCTACACCGAGACCGGCTCCGACAAGATGGCAGCCCGGGTCGACATCGCCCACTCGAAGAAGAAGATGTAACTTTTCTCCCCTCATCCCCGAAGATTTTATAAATAAAGAGGGCGGCTTCTCCTGGAGCCGCCCTGATCCGCCAGGAGATAACACATCATGCGCAAGCACCTGATCCTCGCCCTGGGACTGTTCCTGGTCCTCGCCTCCGCTTTCGCCGCCGGCGCGCAGACCAGCAGCTCCTCGTCGAGCAACTCGTCGACCACCACCAGCAGCACGTCCGGCGACACCATGTCCAGCGGCAAGTCGCACGCGAAGCACCACGTCGCGACCGGCGACGTCACCGCGACGGACGCCAACGCCCAGACCATCACGATCAAGCACGGCAAGGACAGCTGGACCTTCAAGACCAGCGACGCCACCAAGTACAAGGGCTTGGGGGTCAAGACCCTGACCCTGGCCGACTTCCAGATCGGCGACAACGTGCGCGTCTCCTACACCGAGAGCGGAGACGACAAGATGGCCGCCCGCATCGACGTGCTCCACCTCAAGAAGTCCTCCAGCTAGAGAGAGCAGGGCGGTACACCCAGAGGCGGCCGTGGACCGGCCGCCCGCGGACATATTGCCTGGTGGGAACACGTCTGGTGGGAACGGGAGGGGATGGTGCCGGAGATGGGAGTCGAACCCACACGCCCGTGAAGGCGGCGGATTTTGAGTCCGCTGCGTCTGCCATTCCGCCACTCCGGCTGGAACGAGATGGGAATCCTAGGGGCTCGACTCCGGGGTGTCAACAGAGGAGTCTTCCCGTCCCGTTTTTTCTCTTCGTGACGACAAGGTAACACCCTTCCCCGACGAGGAAGAGTTGACGGGGGAGCTTGTTCCGGTGTATAACAAGCGACGTAAGAGGAAGTCCCTCAGCGACTTACTTACCGCAGCTCCATTCGTCTTGCATCAATCCAAGGGGGTCTCGACGTGACATTTAGAGTCGGTCAGAAG
>DATBAW010000599.1:0-3186 GCA_036271335.1 Thermoanaerobaculia bacterium | reverse complement strand
GCGTCGAAGAGCCGCGTGACGTTGGCGTGCGTGATGAGCGTGCCCTTGGGTTGTCCCGTGGAGCCCGAGGTGTAGATCACGTAGGCCAGGCTCGAGGCGTCGCCGAGAGGCTCCAGATCGCCGTCCGGCAGGCTCTGCGAGCGTTCGATCTCCCTGGCCCCCACGACGATCTTGAGGTCCGCGTCTTCCACGACGAAGGCCTGCCGCTCGGGCGGGGAGGCGGGATCGAGCGGCACATAGGCCGCCCCGGACTTGAGCACGCCCAGGATGCCCACCACGAGGTCCACGGAACGGTCCAGAGACAGGCCCACGCGGCTCTCGGGACCGGCCCCGCGGTCGCGCAGCCAGCGAGCCAGCCGATTGGATCGCTGGTCCAGCTCGCCGTAGCTCAGGGTCGCTTCGCCGCAGGTCAGCGCCGGAGCCGCGGGAGTCCGGCGGGCCCGTTCCGCGAAGCGGCCATGGAGGGTCGAGGACACTGGCATCTCCTGCCGGATCCCTCCCCATTCCAGGAGCTGGTGCCGTTCCGCATCGCCGAGGATAGGCAGCTCCCCGGTCCGCAGCTCCGGCCCGGCCATCGCCGCGGCCAGCAGCCGCTCGAAGCTCGCGACCAGCCGGTCGATGGTCGTGGCGTCGAACAGATCGGTGGCGTATTCGACGAATCCGAGGAGGCCGCCGTCGTGCTCCGAGAGGTTGAGCGTGAGATCGAACTTCGCCGTGGGCGACGGCATGTCGACAGGCCGCAGGCTCAAGGCCTCGATCTCCAGGGTCTCGACGGGCGCGTTCTGCAGCACGAGCACCGTCTGGAACAAGGGGGCGTGGACGAGGCTCCGTTCCGGGGCCAGCTCCTCGACCAGCTTTTCGAACGGCACGTCCTGGTGCAGATAGGCGGCCAACGCGGTCTCGCGCACCCGGCCGAGCAATTCACGGAAGGTGGGGTCTCCCGTCAGGTCTCCCCGCAGCACGAGGGTGTTGACGAAGAATCCGATCAGGCCCTCTGTCTCTACCCGGTTGCGGCCGGCGATGGGGGAGCCGACCGCGAGATCGTCCTGCTCGCTGAGGCGCGAGAGAAGGGCCTGAAAGCCGGCCAGGAGGACCATGAAGAGAGTCGCTCCTTCCTGCCGGGAGAGAGCCTCCATCTTCCGGATGAGCCCGGCCGGCAGCCATACCGGCCGGGTGGCGCCGCGGAAGCTCTGCGCCGCCGGTCGGGGCCGGTCGGTGGGCAGCTCCAGAAGGGGCGGCAGGCCGGCGAGATGGCCGCGCCACCAGTTGATCTCGCCCTCCAGAACCTCACCGCACAGCCAGGAGCGCTGCCAGACCGCGAAATCCGCGTACTGCACCGGCAGCTCGGGCAGGGGCGACGGCCGTCCCGCGGCGAAGGCCGGATAGAGCGCGGCGATCTCGCGGACCAGGAGGCCCAGAGACCAGCCGTCGCTCGCAATGTGATGCAGGGTCAGCAGGACGGCGTGGTCCCCCTCGGCGAGGCGCACCAGCAGCGCGCGCAGCAGTGGACCGCGGGCGAGATCGAACGGGCGGTCAGCCTCTTCACGGATCAGGGCGAGGAGCTGCGTCTCGCGCTCCATCTCCGGCATCGCCGACAGATCCACCCTGGAAAGCCGGAACGGCTCGGCCGGCTGAATCACCTGGACCGGACCGCCCTGCGGCGGGGCGTCTGATTCCATAAAGATGGTGCGTAGCGCTTCGTGGCGGCGCACGATCTCGCTCAAGGCACGGGCCAGCACCGTGGCGTCGAGGGGACCCGCGACGCGCAGCGCCGCCGGAACGTTGTATAGCGGGCTCCCTGGATCGAGCTGATCGATGAACCAGAGGCGCGCTTGAGCGAACGACAAGGGCAGGGCCCCCTCGCGCGGCACTGGGACCAGAGGCGGGGTGAGCGCCTGCACTCCGGCTCCGCGCGCGGAATCGATCTTGACGGTGAGGTCCGCCAGCACCGGGGTTGCGAAGAGATCGCGCAGGGGGATCTCGACGCCGAAGGCCTGGCGCAGACGCGACATCACCTGCGTCGCCAGCAGGGAATGGCCGCCCAGCTCGAAGAAGTGGCCATCCGCCCCTACCCGTTCGAGCCCGAGGAGGTCGGCCCAGATGCCGGCGAGGACCTCTTCGGTGGGAGTGCGCGGTGCGAGATAGCTCTCGCCGCCACGGGTCTGCTCCGGAGCGGGCAGGGCCTTGCGGTCCACCTTGCCGTTGGAGGTGAGAGGCAGCGAGTCGAGCACTACGAAGGCGGCCGGCACCATGTAGTCCGGCAGCCGCTCGCGCAGGGACTGGCGCAGAGCTTCGCCGGTCACGTCGCCGGTCACGTAGGCGACCAGCCGGCGATCGTTGGAGTCTTCACGGACCACGGCCACCGCTTGGCGGGCGCCGGCCAGCGTCAGCGCGGCCTCGATCTCTCCCAGCTCGATGCGGAAGCCGCGGATTTTCACTTGGTGGTCCAGGCGGCCGAGGTACTCCACGTCGCCGTTGGGGAGGAACCGCCCCAGGTCGCCCGAGCGGTAGAGCCGCGCACCCGGCTGGCCGCTGACCGGATCCGGAACGAAGCGCTCCGCCGTCAGCTCAGGCCTGCCCAGGTAGCCGCGGGCCAGCCCGGCGCCGCCAACCACGAGCTCGCCCGGCACGCCAATGGGAGCCGGGCTGAAGCCGCGGTCCATCACGGCGAGCGAAAGGTCGGAGATGGGCACGCCGATGACGCTGCGGGTGTCGGTCACGGATAGCGGCCGGTAGGTGACGTGGACCGTCGTCTCCGTGATGCCGTACATGTTGACCAGTCGTGGCCGCTCGTCGCCACGGCGCGCGAACCAGGGCTCCAGGCTCGCCGGATCGAGCGCCTCGCCGCCGAAGATCACCAGCCGCAGATCGTTTAGAGCCGCTTCCGTCCGAGCGATCTGGGCGAAGGCGGAGGGGGTCTGGTTGAGCACGGTGACCCGCTCTCGGTCCAGCAGCTCCAGGAACAGCTCGGGCGAGCGGCTGACCTCCCAGGGCACGATCACCAGCCGGCCGCCGTAGAGCAGGGCGCCCCAGATCTCCCAGACCGAGAAGTCGAAGGAGTAGGAGTGGAACAGCGTCCACACGTCGCTCTCGCCGAAGCCGAACCAGGCGTCGGTGGCGTCGAAGAGCCGAGTAACGTTGGCGTGGGTGATCAGGGCGCCCTTGGGCTGTCCCGTGGAGCCCGAG
>DATBAW010000598.1:0-41525 GCA_036271335.1 Thermoanaerobaculia bacterium | reverse complement strand
CAAGAGGTGGATTCGCGGCAACTTTCTCGCCGAAGGCTCCAAGGGAAGGTCGCCAGCTCTACGCCGGATCGCGTTATTCGTCTGGATGGATCGTCGTAACCTTGATGGACGTCAGGCGATGAAGAGGCTTGCCCTTTTTCTCGGTGGTGACGATCTCCGCGGCTATCAACACGCCGGAATCCAGGAAAGTGAGCTTCAACGGGAAGGCCCGATCATCTCGCTCCTTCGGTCCGCGATTTCCCGTTCCAGATCTTCCCAATCCAGGAGCGGCTCCCCGGACTCCACGATTCGCTGGCGGAGCTCCCAGAGCTCACGCGCCAGCGGCGTGCGGGGGTGGAACGCCTCTTCGACGGAATTCGACAGCATCGACGGCTGCTTGCGCGGGGTCGCCATGATGATCCGATTTTACTCCATATCGATCCTTCTCCCGCGGGCCCGGGTCGCATAGGATCTCCCCGGTATGAAGGTCGTCTCCCTCAACGTGGGGCTCCCCCGGCCGGTGACCTGGAAGGGGCGGCGGATCATGACCGGCATCTTCAAGGCGCCGGTCGAGGAGCGGGCGCGCCTGCGCCGCTACAACCTGGAGGGGGACGGCCAGGCGGACCTCTCCGTCCATGGCGGGCCGGACAAGGCGGTCTACGCCTATCCGTCCGAGCACTACCCGTTCTGGCGCCGCGAGCTCGCGCTGGCGACGCTCCCCTGGGGCGCCTTCGGCGAGAACCTCACCACCGAGGGGTGGTGGGAGGATCAGGTCTGCGTCGGCGACCGCTTCCGGGTCGGCTCCGCCGAGCTGGTCGTCACCCAGCCGCGCCTGCCCTGCTTCAAGCTGGCCCTCCGCTTCGACCGCGACGACGTCGTCAAGAGCTTCCTGGAGAGCGACCGCCCGGGCATCTATTTTGCGATCGTTCGCGAGGGCGAGATCGGCGCCGGCGACGCCATGGAGCGCATCCACGAGGACGCCAACGGCGTCACGGTGGTCGACGTCCTCCACCTCTACCTCCAGCGCAAGGGCGGCAGCGATCCCGACCTGCTGCGGCGGGCCGTCGCGGTGGAGGCCCTGCCGGCGGAGTGGCGGGAGGAATTTCAGGAGCGCTTGCGCGGTGAAGGTTGAGGGGGGGCCATGGCGGCTGAATCCGGCGGGTGCGATAAGGTAACGGGCTTGAGGAAGGAGGCTGGATGAGCGATCAGGGAGATCTCCGGTTGGGCGGTTACGCCGCGGCGGTGGACGCGCGGCTGGCGAAGTGGCAGGACGAGGGGTTCGGCCGGCGCGTGTGGGAGAAGGATTACAAGCTCTGGTCCCCGGAGCCGATCCCGGACCTGAGCGACCGGCTGGGCTGGCTGGACCTGCCGGCCAGCATGACCGCCCTGGTCGAGACGCTGTCGCGGCTGGCCCGCGAGGCGGCGGCCGAGGGTCTGCGCGACGCCGTGGTGCTGGGCATGGGCGGCTCCAGCCTGGCGCCCGAGGTCTACTCGCGGACCTTCGGTCCCGCGTTCGGCCAGCCGGCGCTGACGGTGCTCGACAGCACCCATCCGGACGCGGTGCGTTCGCTGGAGCGCCGGCTCGATCCCGCGACCAGCCTGTTCGTGGTGTCGAGCAAGTCGGGCACCACCACCGAGATGCGCTCCTTCTTCTTCACCTTCTGGGAGATGCTGAAGGACGTGCCGGAGCGCGGCCGCCACTTCATCGCCGTCACCGATCCCGGCACGCCGCTGGAGAAGCTGGCGCGCGAACGGGGCTTCCGGGCGGTCGTCAACGCGCCGCCCGACGTCGGCGGGCGCTACAGCGCCCTCACCCCCTTCGGCCTGGTGCCGGCGGCGCTGCTCGGCGTCGACGTGGCGCGGCTGCTGTCGCGGGCGCGCGGCATGGCGGAGGCGTGCAGCGCCGCCGAAGCCGCGGATGCGGATCCCGCCCTCCGCCTGGGCGCCGCGATGGGCGAGCTGGCGCTGGCCGGCCGCGACAAGGTCACCTTCGTCACCTCGCACTCCCTGGAGTCGTTCCCCGACTGGATCGAGCAGCTGATCGCCGAGAGCACCGGCAAGATCGTCCTCAAGGGGGGCGAGCACCGCGGCATCGTGCCGGTGGCCGGCGAGCCGCTGGGAGCGCCGGAAGCCTACGGCGACGACCGCTTCTTCGCCGCCCTGCTGCTCGAGGGCGACGACGTCGGCGCCATCGAGGAGCGCCTCGAAGCCCTGGAGGGCGCCGGCCATCCGGTGGCGCGGTTCCATCTCTCGGACCGCTACGATCTCGGCGCCGAGATGTTCCGCTGGGAGCTGGCGACCGCCGCGGCCGGGGCCGTCCTCGGCCTCAACCCCTTCGATCAGCCGGACGTGCAGCTGGCCAAGGAGCTGTCGGCCAAGATGATGAAGGCCGCGGAGAGCGGTCCGCTCCCCCCGCCGGAACGGGAGATCGCCGCGGCCGACGCCAAGGCGCTCGCCGCCGCGCTGTCGGCGTGGGTGAAAGGCGCCAAAACTGGGGACTATCTGGGGATCCACGCCTACCTCGCGCCGACCCCGCGCAAGACCGAGGAGCTGCGCGCCCTCCAGGCCGCGCTGCACGCGAAGACCCGGCTGGCGGTCACCTTCGGCTACGGGCCGCGCTTCCTGCACTCGACCGGCCAGCTCCACAAGGGTGGCACCGACCGCTGCCGTTTCGTGCAGCTCGTCGATCAGCCCACGGAGGACCTGGCGGTGCCGGAGACGAAGTACACCTATGGCACCCTGATCCACGCCCAGGCCGAGGGGGACCGCCAGGCCCTGGAGCAGCGCGGGCGCCAGGTGCTGCGGGTGCAACTCGGCCACGACGACCACGAGGGGATCCGGCGGCTGATCGCCGACCTGGAGGCCTGACCCGATGATCCTGGCGGGGGACGTCGGCGGCACGAAGACCGATCTCGGCCTGTTCGAGCGGGAGGGGGAGGGGCTGCGCCTGGTGCGCTCGGACAAGTTCCACAGCCCGGCCTTCCCCGGTCTCTCGGCGGTGGTGCACGCTTTTCTCGACGGCGCGCTTTCCGAAGGAGACTCCCCGCCCGGTCCGCTCGAGGCGGCCTGCTTCGGCATCCCGGGGCCGGTGGTCGGCAACCGCGCCAGCACCCCCAACCTCGCCTGGGTGGTGGACGGTGCCGCGCTCTCGGCGGACCTGCAGGTGAGCCCGGTCGCCCTGATCAACGATCTGGTCGCCACCGCCGAGGGGATCCCGCTGCTGGGACCGGAGGAGCTGGCGGTGCTCCAGGAGGGGAGCGGGGAGCCGGCGGGAAACCGGGCGCTGCTCGCCGCCGGCACGGGGCTCGGCATGGCCCTGCTGCCGCGGGTGGGGGAGCGCTGGGTGCCCCTGCCGTCCGAGGGGGGGCACGCCGACTATCCGCCGCGCACCGAGGACGAGATCGACCTGCTCCGCCACCTGCGCGAGCGCTTCGGCCGGGTGAGCGCCGAGCGGGTGCTGTCCGGTCCGGGGCTGGCCCATCTCTACGATTTTCTGCGCGACGTCCGCAAGCTGCCGGAAGTGCCCGCGGTGCGCGAGGCGCTCGGCCGGGGAGAGGACCCGGGCCAGGTCGTCGGCGAGGCCGCGATGACCGGCGCCTGCGACCTCTGCTCCCGGGCGCTCGACCTGTTCGTCGCCGCCTATGGCGCCCTGGCGGGGAACCTGGCGCTCCTCGGCACGGCCACCGGCGGGGTCTATCTGGGGGGAGGGATCGCGCCGAAGATCCTGCCGCGGCTCAAGGCAGGCCCGTTCCTCCAGGCTTTCGTGGCCAAGGGACGTTTCGTTCCCTATTTAGAAAAAGTGCCGGTCCGGGTTATAATGAACGACCGGGCGGCCCTGTTGGGAGCGGCCCGGCACGCGGCCTCGCTGACGGTCCGGTGAGCCCGTGCAGACACGGGTGCCTTTACAAAGGTAAACCTGTGGTAAACTTCCGGAAGTTCGGCATCACTCGGTGCCGGGTAGAATCCCAAAAATCGGCCGGAGATGAACTCCGGACCTTCCAAGGAGGGCGCTCCATGCGCAAGATGACTGCGTTTGCTCTGGTTTCCTGTCTGTCCCTGGGCGCGACGGCCCTGGTCGCTCAGACCACCCCCAGCACCAGCATGGACAAGCCGGCTGCCGGCTCCATGACCAAGACCACCACCTCCACCACCACCAAGACGATGGCCAAGGCCAGCCACACCCACGGCGCGATCACCGCCATGGATGCCACGGCGAAGACCGTCACCACCAAGGACACCTACAACGTGTCCGACAGCACCAAGATCACCGACGGCGGCAAGGCCATCATGATGAGCGACCTGAAGGTCGGCGACATGATCTACGTCACCTTCATGAAGAACGGCGACAAGAACGACGCCTCCAAGATCACCGTCAGCCACCCCAAGATGAAGAAGTAGCCTTTCCGCGAGCGGCCGGACTCCGGCCGCCCGGTAGCACTTTCGAGGAATTCCAGGAGGCGGCGATGTCTTGCCGCCTCCTTTTTCGTGCGCCAGCGGTGCTATGATTCAGGGCCTCAAGCCAGCCTGGTACTCAATGGTCGACTACTCGAATATCCCCCGCGACTCGCGGCGCGTTCCTCTCGAAACGCGCGTCCAGTTCAAGTTCGATCGCTTCGATGGCTTCATCAGCGAATATTCGGCGAACATCTCGCCCGGCGGGCTGTTCCTGCGCACCCGGGTGCCGCAGCCTCCCGGCACGGTGCTCGACTTCGAGTTCCGCCTCGGCGACGGCTTCGAGCTGATCCGCGGGCGGGGCGAGGTGGTCTGGAACCGCCTGGAGGACGAGGGCGCGGCGCGGCCGGCCGGAATGGGGCTCCGCTTCCAGAGCCTGAGCGAAGGGAGCAAGGAGCTGATCTATCGCATCGTGGATCAGCACATCCTGCACGGCGGCACGCCGTTCGACGTCACCCAGCGCCCGCCCGATCCCGTGCCGCTCCCGCCGCCGATGCCTCCGGCCCCCGCACCGGTCGCGGCCCCATTGCCCCCGCCGCCGCTCACGGGCACCGCAGTGCTCGCCGCGCCGACCGCCACGGGCGCGACGCCTTGGCCCCGGCCGGCGCCGGCCCCGCCGGCGGCGCGCGAGGTCTTCGATCTGTCGCCCCCCCTATCGACTCCCGACGCTTCGTCCTGGCTGCCGGCTCTCGACGACAGCGGCCCCGGCGGCACCCGGAAGGTCCCCCAGATGCTCGCTCCGACGCCGGAGGGGACCGAGCCGGCGGAAGCGCCGCCGATGTTCGCCTCCACCTTCGGGACCGCGGCGGCGCGCCCGCCCCGGCGCAGGCTGCCGTTCGTCCTGCTGGCGGCCGGCGTGCTGGTGGCGGCGGCGCTCTTCCTGCTGCGCGACCGGGTGATGGGCTGGATCGGCCTCGGCGGCGGCGACGAGGTGGTCGCCCAGGCGACGCCACCGGCACCGCGCCACGCCAAGGGACCGCGCCGGGCTCTTCCCGGAGCGCCCGCGGCAGCCCCCGTGCCCGCGCCGCCGGCCACGACCGATCTCGCGGTGAGCGACCCGCCGGCGGCCGCTCCCGCTGCCGGGCCGGTGACGAAGACGCCTCCCGTCACCGCCGCACCGCCCCCCGCGCCGGTCGCGGCTCCAGCGCCGGCGAAGCCGGCGGAAACACCGCCCGCCCAGGCCGCCGCCAAAGTGCCGGTCAAGACGCCCGCCAAGGCGGCGCCCTTCCCGGCGGTCCCGGAGGACACCGGCACGCCGCTCACGGCGGTCGAGAAGATCACTTTCGAGGCGGCCGGCGGCGGCACCGACGTGATCATCTCGGGCAACGGATCGATCCCGGCGTCCGTATACGTTCAGAACCGGATCGACGGCAATCCGCCGCGCGAGCTCTTCCGTCTCTCGGGCATCCGCCAGCCGTTCGCCAAGACGCGGATCGTCGCCGGCACGCCGGAGCTGCTGCAGATCCGCACCGGCGCGCACGGCAGCGAGCTCCACGTGGTGCTCGACCTGGCGCATCCGAACGTGGTCGTCACCCAGGTCGAGGCGGGCCCGCAGCGGCTGCGGATCCACCTGCAACGGAAGTAGCCCGCTACCCGGTTCGGGGATGTAGTAAAATACATCCCCCTGAATATTCACCTCAGGTTGTAAGCCGGGAAGAAGCACGCCCTTGAAGTCGCTCAGGAACCGCTGATGGCGAACGTGGACCGCGTCAAGCGACAGCTCCTGCGCGACCTCGTGCAGCAGAACGTCGACCTCGCCGAGGGCCGTCTGCCCCAGGGTCTGCGCCGGCGGCGCCGGTGGACCCTGGCCGCGCGGTTCCTGGTCGCGGCCCTGCTGGCGATCGCCCTGCTCGGCTCGTCGCGGCTGATCTCGTCGCGGCTGACTCCCGCCCTGCCGGCGCCGCGGACCGCCGTTGCATCCTCGATGCGTCCCGCCGCTCCGGGACCGCCCCTCGCCTCGACCGCCTCGGCCGTCTCGGCAGCAACGCCGCTGCTCACCAGTCCGCCGCAGGCCGTCGACGCCGCCATCTTTCCGCTGGCTGTCCACAAGGTCGTCATCGACGCCGGCCACGGCGGCGCCAGCACCGGCACCCGCACGCCCCAGGGGATGCTGGAGAAGGAGCTGACGCTCGACATCGCCGACCGGCTGCGCGGGCTGCTGGCGAAGCAGTCCTTCCAGGTGGTGATGACCCGGGAAGGCGACCGCGACGTCTCGCTCCGGCAGCGCGGCGCCCTCGCCAACCAGGCCGGCGCCGACATCTTCGTCTCCATCCATCTCAACTGGATCGCCAACCGGCGCTCGCGGGGGGTGGAGACCTACTACATGGGCCCGACCGACGATCCCTACCTGACCCGCCTCGCCGCCACCGAGAACCGGGAGTCAGGCTACTCCCTCGCCGACATGCGTCGCCTGCTCGACCGCATCTACGCCGGCGTGCGCCAGGACAAGTCGCGCAAGCTGGCCGAGACGGTGCAGAGCGCTCTCTATCAGTCTCTCGCAAAAAATCAGTCGTTCGGCAAGACCAGCCCCGAGGTCCAGGACCGGGGGGTCAAGACCGCCCCTTTCATCGTGCTGCTCTCCACCGACATGCCCGCCATCCTCGCCGAGGTCTCCTCGATGTCCAACGAGGAGGAGGCCCGGCTGCTGACCAAACCGCTCTACCGGCAGTACATCGCCGAGGCTCTCGCCCAGGGGATCCGCGCCTATGCAGGCAGCGTCGAGGACTCTCCCGAAGCGACCCCCGCGGCAAGAAAGGAATCGCGATGAGTGAGAAGAAAGAGACCCTCCACGTGGGGATCGACCTGGGCACGTCGAGGAGCTCCATCTCGGCGTCCAACGGCCAGCGCCACGTGATCGAGAGCTACGTCGGCTGGCCGCTCGACATGGTGGCCAAGCGGGTGTTGAAGAAGTCGGTCCTGATCGGCCGCGACGCCCTGGAGAACCGCTCCATGCTCGACCTCCACCGGCCGCTCGAGGAGGGTCTGATCAAGGACGGCTCCGAGAAGGACGAGGCGGCGGTCCGCGAGCTCCTCCGCCACCTGCTGTCGCTGGTGGGAGTCGACCCGGAAGAGCGCAACGGCATGAAGGTCCGCGCCGTGGTCGGGGTGCCCGCCGAGGCGCTGCGGGTCAACAAGCAGCAGGTGCGCAAGGCGCTGCAGAACGCCGTCGACAGCCTGCTGATCGTCTCCGAGCCGTTCGCCGTGGCCTACGGCATCGAGGCGCTGCTGCACACCATGATCATCGACAGCGGCGCCGGCACCACCGACTTCTGCGTGATGAACGGCCGCCTGCCCACCGAGGAGGATCAGCGCACCCTGCCGCAGGCCGGCGACTTCGTCGACGAGACGCTGATGCGGCTGGTCCGCGGCCGCTATCCGGAGGCGAAGTTCTCCATCCACATGGTCCGCGAGTGGAAGGAGGCGGGGAGCTTCGTGGGCGCGCCGAAAAGCCCGGTGGTGGTCACCGCGCCGGTCAACGGCAAGCCCACCCAGCTCGACATCACCCAGGACATGCGCCAGGCCTGCGAGAGCATCCTGCCGCCGATGGTCGAGTCGATGCTCGACCTGCTCTCCCGGGTGCAGCCCGAATACCAGGAGAAGGTGCGCAACAACATCGTCCTCTCCGGTGGCACCGGCCTGATCCGCGGCCTCGGACCCCGTCTGGAGGCCGAGCTCCTGGTCGTCGGCGGCGGCAAGGTGCGGGTGGTCAAGGACCCCATCTTCGTCGGCTCGGACGGCGGCCTCGCCATCGCTACGGACGCGCCGGACTCGGACTGGGAGAAGCTGTCGGCGTAAGGGGCCTGTAGGGGCGGCCCTATGTGGCCGCCCTGTTCCGCACCGGCCGCCCTGTTCCGCGCACCCAGGGCGGCCGCCCCGTTCCGCGCACCCAGGGCGGCCACGTAGGGCCGCCCCTACGAAGCTTCCTCTCGCCCGCTGTCCGTGCTCGTCGCTGTCCGTCCGTGTGGGTCCGTGTTCGTCCCGGCGAGCGGCGCCTCACCGAGCGCCCGCGCCGCCGCGCTTCCCAGCCCGTACGTCAGGAACGCCCAGATCACGCCGAGCAGCGCGGCGAGGAGGGCGCCCCCCCAGGGGGCGCCCGGCACGCTCGCCAGCTCGCCGAGCTTCTTGACCAGGTCGTCCCCGCGCAGCAGGCTTCGCGTCGCCGGTGCCGCCCAGGGGGGGAGCCGGGTCGCCAGGATCGAGCCGATCTCGTAGGCGTCGCCGCCGAGCGAGAGGAAGGGCGCCAGGGCGAAAGGGAGGGCCGCTCCAAACCAGGCCGCGCGGCGCGACCTGGCGGCCCGGCGCAGCGCCCAGACGCCCGGGAAGAGGGTGAGCAGGAAGGGGCCGAGATCGGTCGCCAGGTAAATCCCGTCGCTGCCGCGGGTGTCGAAGCCGGAGAGCCGGCCGGCGTATTCGCTCGCCGGAACGACGAACGGAAACACGCGCGCCAGCAGGGCGCCGCCGTAAAGGCGGTCGATCTCCAGCCGCGTCACCCCGCCGCCTGCCACCCGGCAGGCCGCCGCGTGCAGCAGCTCGTGCGCGGGCACGTAGATCCACCAGCCCACGACCAGCCCGAGAGCCACGAAGAGCAGGCCTCGGACGCCGCTCTCCAGACAGAGATCGAGCCCGTGAAAGGCGTCCGTGAAGGGGATGAGCAGCCGTCGCAAAGATAGGTGGCGCATGGAGGGAAGGGGGATGATACTCTAGAGATCTGCTGGAACGCTGGCCGCGTAGAAGTCTGTAAGATCCCTGTCCATAAGAGAGCCGATCACCGTGCACCCCGAAGAACGTCGCATCGCCGGTTTGTTGCGGGAGCTCATCGTCCAGAGCGGGGCTTCCCTGGAGACGCTGGAGCAGCGCCTCGGCTGGGAGCCGGGCCACCTGTCGAGCCTCCTCGACGGACGGGTGCGGCTGAACTTCGAGGACACCCTGGAGATCCTTCCGTTGCTGGGAACGACTCCTCCCGACTTCTTCGCCTGGCTCTACGGCTTCGAAGGCAAGGAGTCCGTCCGGGAGAGCCAGGGCGAGGACCTGGTGGCCGCGGCGAGCGGATCTCCGGCCCAGAGGTCGCTGGATCAGCGCTTCGAGCGGAGCCTGCGGGTGGTGAAGGGCGCGATCTCTCGCCGGCAGGTCTGGAAGGAAGAGCGCGCGAAGATCTGAGCCGCCGCGCGCCTTCCCACGCTTCTCGATGACCCTCAGCGGGTCGATTTCTTGGGCAGGGACTCGATCCCCGAGTTGAGCGTCCGGATCAGCGCCAGGGCCTGCTGCTCCTGATCGGCGACCTGCTGGAGCTGCAACAGGGCGGCGAGGGTCTTGAGATTCACCCGCAGGGCATGAAAGATCGGTACGGTCATCAGCACCGTCCGCTTGACCTCGTCCACCAGCCCGAGCCTGACGTAGACGCCGGCGAGGTCGAGCGAGACGAGCGCCAGCTCGTAGGCGAGCCCCAGCTCCTGGTAGCCCTTGCGAGCCCGAAGGAAAGCGACTTCGGCCGCCCGCAGATGGCCCAGGTCGCGCAGCAGCTGGCCCTCCTGCCGGGTGGCCCGCAAGCCGATGAGGGAATCTCCGAACGCCTGGTACAGCTCGCGCGCCTCGTTGTACAGGACGAGCGCCTGATCCGGGCGATCGAGGTCGATGTAGCAGCAGCTCAGGTTGTGGCAGGCGGAGAGCAGGAGATGCGGGTCGGCCTCGTCGTCGATCCGCGGGATCGCCTGGTTCAGAAGGTCCACCGCCAGTTCGGCATCGCCGGAGTAGAGAGTGGCGATCGCCTTCTGGATCAGAGTACCGGCGAGCAGGTGATTCTCGTCGAGGCTGCGATAGATCCGTCCGGCCTCATCGCAAGCCTCGATGGCCTCTTTGTAGCTCCCCTGGAAGGTGGCCAGGGAGGTGACCCTCTCCAGCAGCCAGGCGTGCAGCAGCGGATCTCCGGTCCCCCTCTCGCGATACTCCTGAGCGGTGGCCAGAGCCTTCCCGGCGTCATGCGGACGGCCGCAGATCCGCAGGGCGTTGCTGTACTGCCCCCAGGCCCGCGAGCGGAGGTCGGCCAGCTTCAGCTCGCCTCCCGCAAGGTCGGCCGGGCAACCCTCGGCGGCGAGCTGGGCAAGATTCGCGAACCGCAGGATCTCGTCGGCGTCGCGGTAGCGGGCCGCGTGGCTGCGGTCGACGAGGAACCGCACGAAGGCCGGCCGGGTGAAGCGTCCGGTCTTCACTCGCTCGCGCTGCGCGTCCACCGGAAGAGCCTCCAGCTCCTCCAGGAGAAGCGACGGCGTAACTCCTTCCAGGAGTGGCTCCGGCGCGAGGAAGGCCGAGACCGCCCGATCGGCTTGCGCGAAGGCGGCGCTGTAATCGTAGGCCGGCTCCGCAGAGGCTTCCTGCTCCACGCCGACCTGAAGCAGGCGGCTGAGCCGCTCCTTGCTCCAGGTCATCGTGTTCAGGCGCGTGCGGCAGATGCCGCAATCTCGCAGGAGATGCCGGATGATCTGCGGCTGCCCGGGAGTCGGCGCGCCGCGCAGGAAAGCGGCGAAATTCTCTATGCTCGGATGGACGTCAGGCACTTCACACCTCCCGGACACGCAAGCGATTCAAAGCGATTCAAGCGAAAAAAGATCCATCGATCGCGCCTAGAAACAGATCGGTCTCGGCTTACCGTTGGGATCCTGACAGTTGCCGTTCTGCGCTGCCTTCTGGTGCCGCGGGGCTTTGCTCACGGCAGGCCCGTGGCCGTTCAGCCCGACGGCGTCCTCGATCCAGCGCAGGGTGGCGCCGAGCCAGCCACCATCGGCCGAGTGAAGCGACGGAGAGCTCACGGTCCGGGCGCCGACCATGGGCACCACGAACAGGGCCGTGAGGGCTGCGACGACGAGAACCTGGCGGACGCGGGGGATGCGGGTCATGGCAATCATCTCCTCTCCAACAAGAGCGGGATCCGGGGTGAAATCCGGGTTCCGCAGAAATTACGGCACTCAAAGGATACGTCTCTTATCAACTAGGTGTATCCCGTAAAGAAAACGGGACACCCGGAGACGACCCGCTTCGAGGCCGCTTTCGCGCCGAACCGGAAAGGAGCGTAGCTAAGGGAAGAAGAGAGAGGACGCGGCGGCGCCGGCGTGTCGTACAGCCCCCGGCGCCGCCACGAGAAGATCATTTGAGCAGGCCGCGCCTGGCGAGCGGTTCGATGCGCGCGGTGAGGAAGCGGATCAGCTCCATCGCCTGCTGGTCCTGGTCCGCGACCTGCTGCAGTTGACGCAGGGAGGCCAGGGCGTCGCGGTCCACGCCGAGGGCGCGGAAGATGGGCACGGCCGCGGTGGCGGTCTGCCGGACGTCCTCGCTCGAGCCCGTCTTCAGATAGAGCGCCGCCAGATCGAGCGCGAGGATGGCCGCCTCGTAGGCGAGGCCGCGGTCGAGAAATCCTTTCTGAGCGTCGAGAAGCTTCGATTCAGCCTCTTGCAGGTGCCCCATGTCCCGCAGGAGCTGGCCTTCCTGCCAGGTGGCGCGCAGCAGGATCATGGGATCGTCGAACTCCCGGTAGAGCTCCCGGGCCTCGGCATAGATCGCCAGCGCCTGCTCGGGCCGGGACAGGTCGATGTAGCAGCGGACCAGGTTGTGACATGCGACCAGCAGGAGGTGGGGATCACTCTCGCAGTCCATGAGAGGAATGGCGCGGTTGATGAGATCCACCGCCGTCTCGGCTTCGCCGGCGAGCAGGTGCGCGTGCGCCGTGTGGATGAGCGCCGTTGCCAGCAGGTCCGAGTCTCCCAGCTCGCAGTAGATCTGGCCGGCCGCCTCGGCGGAGGCGATCGCGTCCTCGAAGCGCCGCTGGTGAATCCGCAGCGAGGCGACCTGCTCGAAGAGGCGCGCCCGCAGCGGCGGATCGCCGGTGCCGTGATCGGCTTCCCGCGTGGCGTGGGCGAACGCCTCGTCCGCTTCCCTCAGGTGCCCGCAGATCCGCAGCGAGTTGGCGTGATGCCCCCAGGCCCGCGCGCGCAGATCCGCCAGCCGCAGCTCGCCACCGGCGGCCGCCGCCGTGCAGGCTTCCGCCGCCAGGAGCGCCACCCGGGTGAAATCGAGCATCCGCTCGGGATCCTGATAACGCACCCTGTGGCCGCTATCGATCAGGTGCTGGATCAGATGCGGATTCGCGAACCGTTCATCCTGGTCGATGCGGTGCGGGCGCTTCTCCACGGCGAGCGCCATGATCTCGTCCGAAAGGTTTTCCACCGCGACGTCCAGCGACCGGGCCGGCGCGAAAAACGCCGCCAGGGAGCGATCGGCCTTGGCGAAGGCCGCGTCGTAGTTGTGCCGGTGAGCGGCCGGCGGCGCTTCCGCGCCGGAGCTCGGAATGTACAGCAAGCGCTCCAGCCGGCTGCCATCCCATCCCATCGCAGCCAGTCGTTCGCGACAGATCGAACAGTCGTCCAGGAGGTGCCGGACGATTTGCATGGCGCCCGCGGATCGAGACGCGCCCTTCAAAAAGGTTTGGAGTTCGTCGGGGTCCGGATGCCTGCTGAACATGTGCACCTCTCAATTTTTGAGGAACAAAAATAGGAGTCGACGCCCGGGAGCGGCATGAGAAGCGCTCCGCTCCCGGGCCGAAAAAGCCTATCCTCCCGCCCCGCAGACCACGCAATGGCCGCCGTTGGGGTCCAGGGTCGAACCGGCGTTGGGATGAGGTCCAAGCCCCGGGCCGTCCGGCGGCGGGCCGGGCGGGATGCCCGTCGACTTCATCGCCGGCGCCCGGTGCGCCAGCGCCGCCTGCGGCGCGCCATCGCCGAACGCGCCCAGCCAGACCAGGGCCGCGTCGAACCAGCTTCCGGAGAGGCTCGGAGACTGGGGGTTCGCGAGAGTGCGAGCCTGGGCGGCGGGCGTGGCGGCTGCGAGCAGGGCGGCGGTCAGGACCAGCGCGGCGGCGGTGCGGGGAATTCGGTTCATGACGTCTCCTCTCAAGATAGTTACATATCAACATAGGCCGGTTTGGCTCTTGACGATCTGCAAGGCCACCCCGTCATCAACGAACTTCAGAACCGGTTCTCTGCGTAAGTGTATCCCCAAAGACGAACCGTGACATCGCCGTGACGACGGATTTGCGTCCAAGCCGGACCCTGGAGAGAGGCCATCTCCCGTCGCGGAAGTCGGTAACGCCGGCACGCAGATTGTATATCTCCGGCACGGGAGGAAGCCATGACGAAGACGAATCACCCCTCGGCGTTCGAATTCATCCCGGAGAGACCGACGATCCCGAAGCTCTGGGAGGCGGCGCAGGCCTGTACGGCCTGCGACCTTTACAAGAACGCCACGCAGGCGGTCGTGGGGATCGGCCCGCGGGAGGCGGCGGCCTTCTTCATCGGCGAGCAGCCGGGGGATCAGGAGGATCTGGCGGGGAAGCCCTTCGTGGGGCCGGCGGGACGGGTGCTCGACGAAGCCCTGGTGGAGGCGGGGATCGATCGCCAGGAGGTCTTCGTCACCAACGCCGTCAAGCACTTCAAGTGGGAGCCGCGCGGCAAGAAGCGGATCCACGCCAAGCCGGCGGCCGGGGAGGTCAAGGCCTGTCGCCCCTGGCTGGAGACCGAGCTCGCGATCGTCAAGCCGCGGGTCATCGTCTGCCTCGGCGCCACCGCCGCGCAGTCGCTGATGGGCGCGAAATTCAAGATCACCGTCGAGCGCGGCAAATTCTTCGAGACCCCCTGGGCCCCCTGGCTCACCGCGACCTACCATCCGTCGGCCCTGCTGCGGATGCCGGACGAGGCCATGCGCCAGGAGGCGCGGGCGCTGTTCGTGGCGGATCTGCGGGGCGTGGCGGAGAGGCTGCGGGCCTTGGCGGGGGCCAACCCCTAATAGTGGAAGCGGGCCTGGAGAAAGTCGATCTGAGAATCGCGGACGAGGTAGACGATCCGATGCTCCTGGGTCAATCGTCTCGACCAAGCGCCGGAGAGCAGGTGCTTCAATGGCTCGGGTTTGCCAATTCCCGCAAAAGGGTCGCGAAGAACGGCCTCTACGAGATCCAACGCCCTCAGCGCAATTTTCCGATCCGTTTCGACCCAGTAGCGGAGATCGCCCAGGAACTCGGGGTGGAATACCGCCGCGCGCTCGCGCCGGTCTCTTGCGCCCGTCTCACTTTTCCTGCTCAAGCCCGAGCTCTCGACGCAACTCGTCCACGGTCTGAGGCTTTACGGTGTTGCTCCTGGCACGCTCCATGGCCTTGAACAGGCGTTTCGCGTTCTTGGGGGATCGGAGCAGATGAGCGGTCTCGGCGAGACCGGCGAGCTCCGAAGCGGCCACCAGGGCGACGTCCTCTCCGCCCCGGCGGCTGATGATCACGGTCTCACGGTTGTCGGTCGCTTCGTCGCAGAGCTGCGCCAGGTTGGCTCGGGCTTGGGTATAGGTGGTTCGGATCGCCATCGCACTCCTCTCGCTTCTGTACAGTAGTACCGTACAGGTCGTCGCCGCGAGAGTCAATCCGCTTCAGGTGAGGATGCATGGCGGATTCATTGTACGAGCGATAAGCTCCCCTCCATGCCCGCCAACAGCATCGACGACGTGCTCCGCATCCTCGACGGCATCATCGCCGACTGCAAGGCGAAGAGCGATCCGCTGGGCTACTTCCCGGCGCTCTACCGGCAGGTGACGTTGACGGTGAAGCAGGGGATCGCCGGCGGCGCCTTCGAGGACGGGCCGCGGATGGACCGCTTCGACGCGCTGTTCGCCAGCCGGTATGTCACCGCCTACGACCTCTGGCGCTCCGGCGGCCAGCCCACGAAGAGCTGGCGGGTGGCCTTCCAGGGGATGCAGTCGGGCGGGCTGATCATCCTCCAGGATCTCCTGGTGGGGATCAACGCCCACATCAACCTCGATCTCGGCGTCGTCGCCGGCGAGACCTTCCAGGGCGCCGCGCTCCAGGGCTTCCACGACGACTTCGACAAGATCAACCAGATCCTCTCCGACCTCCTCCCCAAGGTCGAGGCGGCGGTCGACACCTTCTCTCCCCTGCTTGGCCTGCTGGCGAAGATCGGCGGCCAGGACGCCGTCGCGGCGCTCGACTTCAGCATGGACGCCGCCCGCGACGACTCCTGGATGCATGCCCTCCTGATCTCGATGCAGCCGCCACCCTCCTGGCCGCTGACCGTACAGACGATCGACGACAAGGTCGCCTTCCTGGGAAAGCTGGTCGTCCAGCCCACCGGGCTCGTCGCGCAGGCCGTCGACCTCATCCGTGCCACTGAGAGCAAGGACGTGCCGGC
The DNA here is from genome assembly GCA_036271335.1 of Thermoanaerobaculia bacterium. Classification (GTDB taxonomy): domain Bacteria; phylum Acidobacteriota; class Thermoanaerobaculia; order Multivoradales; family UBA5704; genus DATARR01. The sequence goes on along the minus strand of DATBAW010000598.1, from coordinate 25,863 downwards.
GATCATCGACGCCCTCAACTCGATCGTGACGTGACTCGGGTCGCCTGAAGGCGATCAGACCCGCTCGATGATCGTCGCGATCCCCTGGCCGCCGCCGATGCAGAGGGTGATCAGGGCGGTGTTGAGGTCCCGCCGCTCGAGCTCGTCGAGCGCCGTGCCGAGCAGGATCGCGCCGGTCGCGCCCAGCGGATGGCCGAGGGCGATGGCGCCGCCGTTGACGTTCACCTTGGCGGGATCGATGCCGAGGGCGCGGATGGTCTGCAGCGTCACCACGGCGAAAGCCTCGTTGATCTCCCAGAGGTCGATGTCCCCGACCTCCATGCCGGCCTTGGCGAGCGCCTTGCGCGAGGCGGGGGCGGGCGCGGTGAGCATGATCAGCGGCTCGGAGCCGATCGTGGCCATCGCCCGGATGCGCGCCCGGGGCTTCAGGCCGTGCGCCGCGGCATACTCGCGCGAGCCGATCAGCACGGCCGCCGCGCCGTCCACGATGCCGCTGGCGTTGCCGGCCGTGTGGACGTGGTGGATGGAGCCGAGCTGGGGGTAGCGCGCGAGGGCGATCTGATCCAGCGTCTCGCCCGCCGGGCCCACCGGCATCTCGCCCAGCCCTGCGAAGGCGGGCTTGAGCGCGGCCAGCCCCTCGATCGTGGCGTCGTGCCGCGGGTATTCGTCCTTCTCCAGGAGCACCGCGCCGGTCGCGGGGTCCTTGACGGCGAACAGGCTGCGGCCGAAGTGGCAGGCGCCTTGCGCGACCGCCGCCTTGCGCTGCGACTCCAGGGCGAAGGCGTCGAGCTCCTCGCGCGAGAACCCCTCGAGGGTGGCGATGACGTCGGCGCTGATCCCCTGCGGCACCTGGAAGACCTTGCCGCGCAGCGTCATGTTCTCGCCGTCCTGGCCGGCGCCGTCGGCGCCCATCGGCACCCGCGACATGCTCTCGACGCCGCCGCCCACCACCAGATCCTGGGCGCCGGCCATCACGCCCATGGCCGCGAAGTTGATCGCCTGCAACCCCGAGCCGCAGAAGCGGTTGACGGTGGTGCCGGTCACCTCGTCGGGCCAGCCCGCCGCGAGCACCGCGTTGCGGGAGATGTTGGCGCCCTGCTCGCCGGCCTGCGAGACGCAGCCGGCGATGACGTCGTCGACGTCCTTGGGATCGATGCCGGCCTTCTCGGCGAGCCGGTTGAGGGTCTGGGCCAGCAGCTCCTGCGGATGAACGTTCGACAGGGCGCCCTTGCCCGCCTTGCCGCGGCCCCGCGGCGTCCGGACGGCGTCCAGAATGAATGCGTCGGTCATGGCGTATCTCCTTGAAGGAAGCAAGTTAAAGGGGGACAAACTATGTGGATCTCGAATCGGCGAGCAGCCGCGCGAAGGCGGCGCGGGCGCGTGCCCCCGCCCGGTCGTCCTCCAGCAGCCGCTTGGCGTGGTGATAGCCGAGGACGGTGGCGTTGATCTCGAAGGCGACCTGGCCCGGATCGAGATCGTCCCGGAAGTGGCCGGCCTCGACGGCCAGCCGCGCCGCCTTGGTCATGAAACGGAAACGGTCCTGATGCGCCTGGACGAGGAAGTCGCGCTGCGCTCCCGGCCGGTCGTCGAGCTCGACGGAGGCGGCGATCAGCAGGCAGCCGCCCGGCATCGCCGGGTCGTCCTCCCAGGCGAGCCAGTTCGCGAAGAAGGCCTGGATGCGCGGCTCGCCGCGCGGCGCGGTGATCGCCGGGCGGATCACCGTCTGCTCGAAGCGTCCGACGGCGGCCTGGAGGACCTGCAGCTGGAGCTCGTCCTTGGACCCGAAGTGAGCGAACAGGCCGCTCTTGGACAGGCCGAGCTCGGTCGAGAGCGACCCGATGGTCAACCCCTCGAGGCCGTCGCGGCTGGCGAGGCGCACCGCCTGATCGAGGATGCGCTCGCGGGTTTCGGCTCCCTTGCTCACATGGGAAGTATACGAACGATCGTTCTTTTTTTCAAGACCCCGGCGTAGCGGAACGGCCCGAACGTTGGAACCTGGCGAGAGGGTTGGAAACTCTGAAAGCTACATGGCCTTCAAGAACGACATCCCCTCATCCTGCAAAGAACAGACTTCAATTGAGTTTCCAACCCTCTCCCAGGTTCTCCCCCTCGCTCCCCAGCCCCCTCCCCTCACCTCTCCTCCCTCTCTCCCACTTCCCCCCGTGCTCCTCCCGATGAGCACCATGACCTTCAGGACTTCAAGACTTCAAAACCTGCATGCTCCCCAAAACCAACAAGACTTCAAGACTTCAGACTTCAAAACTACAAACTGCCAAGACCTCAAAGACCCCAATGTTCAAAACTTCAGAACTTCAAACCTCACGCCCCCCCGATCGACCGCATCGACTGCAAGGACTTCAAAAAACCGGCATCTCCCCTCGCCTGCAAATGAAAGACTCCATGAACTGCAAAGCTCTCTTCCCCGCCCTTCCATCAGCTTCATGACCTTCAGACTTGCTTCGGACTTGACCGTCGCTCTTTCAATGATCACCGCAGGCACATCATGCGCGTTTGCGAGGAGTCTGTAAGTCGCGGGAGCGACCAACATGAGGTCATCGATGATCTGCGGACTTGTCGCGATTTAGCGACATCTGGCCAAAGAGGGTAGGACGGGGCGCGTGGGGAAGGGGCCGTTGAGGATGACCGATGGTCGCCCTCAACGGTACGACGACTGACACGATTCAGTCCTTACTGTCTCCGGAGAAATCGGAAGGCTCCATTTTACATTACCGTAGCGGGCCCTGCCCACTCTCTAGCAAGCAGCCACTACGTTCGCCGCTCCCGCGCTGGGAGTCGGCGTTGCGGGGCAGTTCAGGCATGTACCATTGCACGAAGCAATGCAAGTAGCTCCGGCAGAGCAGCCTACGCAGCCTGTGACCACGTCAACTGATGCTCCTGCAACACGGGTCAGTTGCTCTCCGCTTAGCAGGCCAAGCGACTCTCGATTCAATGACAGCTTTTTAGGAGACTTCTTTTTCATGGTGGCTCCCGTCCTGGCGATCACTCTGAGCTTCATGTCCAGAGGAGTGCCCAAGGACGGAGTTATTGTATACAATCTTCAAATCGAATACAACGCATAAACGAAAGACCCCGGCACCTTGCGGGGCCGGGGTCTCAAGGGTCCGTTTCGGTGGCGTTGGGTTCCCCTGCGGGATTACCCTCCGGTGCCACGGACACGTGGAGAATCCCCTTACGAGGACGCCACCTCCACTGAACCGTGTTTGCCTTCTATCACTGGACCACCTCCTTCCTGGGCGTGTGCATCATCGGCGGGTCCCAACCCGCCCGGTCTCGTGGGCCGCCCAAGCCTCATTGAGACCGCCACGTCACTCCAGGCAGGAGGCGTGGACCCTCGACACAACAATATGTTGGGGTATGAGGTGGGAAATGTCAACAGCGAGGGTGGCGGAACGACGACCTCCTCATCCTTCTCCCCATCCTCTCCCCATTCTTCCCTGTGGTACTGTTTCGCCGCGTCCGCGGATTGGCAAGAATCGGGGACGAACCGGAGGGAACCAGATGAAGAAAGCAGGCATCCTGTTCGGGCAGGAGGACACGTTTCCTCAGGCCCTGATCGACCGCGTGAACTCCAGAAATGCGGGCGTCGCCGCGGAAGCGGTCCGCATCGACAAGCTGGTCCAGGGCGAGCCCTCGGGCTACGACGTCATCATCGACCGCATCTCCCAGGACGTGCCCTTCTACCGTGGCTATCTGAAGAACGCCGCTCTCAACGGCACGGCGGTGATCAACAACCCGTTCTGGTGGAGCGCCGACGAGAAGTTCTTCAACAACTGCCTGGCGACCAAGATCGGCGTCGCCGTGCCCAAGACCGTGCTGCTCCCCTCGAAGGAGCATCCGCCGGACACCTCGGGCAAGTCGTTCCGCAACCTCGCCTATCCGCTCGACTGGGACGGCATCTTCGAGTACATCGGCTTCCCGGCCTTCTTCAAGCCCTTCGCCGGCGGCGGCTGGAAGAGCGTCTACCGGGTCACCGGCCCGGACGACTTCTTCCGCGCCTACGACGAGACCGGCCAGCTGGTGATGATGCTCCAGGAGGAGATCGTCTTCAAGGAGTACTTCCGCTGCTACGCCCTCGACTGCACGGACATCCACATCATGCAGTACGACCCGCGGGAGCCCTTCCACCGGCGCTACGTGCGCGACGGCGCGCCCGTCGACCCGGCGCTGCTCAAGAAGGTCCATGACGACGTGATGGCCCTCAACGTCTGGCTCGGCTACGACTTCAACACCGTCGAGATGGCGGTGCGCGACGGCATCCCCTACGCCATCGACTTCTGCAATCCGGCGCCGGACGCCGACGTCAATTCGATCGGCCAGGACAACTTTGGCTGGATCGTCGACAAGGCCGCCGACATGGTCATCCGCCGGGCGACCCAGCACGTCGCCGGTGGCGACAACCTCCGCTGGGGACAGTACGTGAAGAAGGCGGTGGCGCCGCCGGTGTCCGCGGTGGGCACCGCCACGGGAGCCGCGGCCGCGGTGGGGACCCTGGTGGCCTCCGCCGTGCATGCGGTCAGCGCGGTGGCCGGGGCTATTTCGCCCAAGGATGCGCCCAAGGAGTAGAGCCCCTCATGGCTGACGCGACGCTGTTCACGCTGGGGATCGAGGAGGAGTTCCAGCTCATCGATCCGGAGACGCGCGACCTGCGCTCTCACGTCCAGTACCTCCTCGACGACGAGCACACGCTCGCGGATCAGTTGAAGCCCGAGCTTCACCAGTCCGTCATCGAGGTCGGCACGAACATCTGCCGCGACATCCACGAGGCCCGCCGCGAGGTCACCTCCCTGCGCGGCAACCTCTCCAAGCTGGCGAAGCGCAACGGGCTGACCATCGCGGCGGCGGGCACCCACCCGTTCGCCCACTGGCAGGACCAGCTGATCACCGACCACCAGCGCTATCACGAGATCGTCGACGATCTCCAGCAGATCGCGCGGGCGAACCTGATCTTCGGCCTCCACGTCCACGTCGGCATCGAGGACCGCGAGGTGGCGATCCACATCATGAACGCCGTCCGCTACTTCCTGCCGCACATCTTCGCGCTGTCCACCAACTCCCCCTTCTGGCAGGGGCGGAACACCGGCCTCAAGTCGTTCCGCAGCAAGGTCTTCGACCGCTTCCCGCGCACCGGCATCCCGGACCACTTCACCAGCCTCTCCGAGTACGAGAACTACATCAAGCTGCTGGTCAAGACCCGGTGCATCGACAACGCCAAGAAGATCTGGTGGGACATCCGGCTGCACCCCTTCTTCAACACCCTCGAGTTCCGCATCTGCGACGTGCCGATGCGGGTCGACGAGACGATCGCGCTGGCGGCGCTGATCCAGGCGGTCACGGTCAAGCTCTACAAGCTGATCCGCCAGAACCTCGGCTTCCGCCTCTATCGCCGCCTGCTGCTCGCCGAGAACAAGTGGCGCGCCGCCCGCCACGGCATCTCCGGCAAGCTGATCGACTTCGGCAAGCAGGAGGAGGTGGACTGCGTCGAGCTGATCCACGAGCTGCTCGCCTTCGTCGACGACGTGGTCGACGAGCTGGGGAGCCGCGCCGAGATCGAGTCCATCCATCAGATCCTCAAGATGGGTACCGGCGCCGACCGCCAGCTCGCGGTCTGGGAACAGACCAGCGACATCCGCAGCGTCGTCGACTACATCGTGCAGGAAACCCATCTCGGACTGGAGTGACCGCGCGCCGATGGTTCCCGATCTCCGCCGCGCCTACAACGCGGACTTCACGCAAGAGCGCTACGAGGCGATGGTCCAGGCCCTGGAGCGGGACGCCGGCTGCCCTTCCGTCTTCCGGATCTGCGAGACGCCGATCTTCCTTTCCGAGCACCTGACCCGCGAGCTGACGACGGCGTCGGACGAGGTGCTGGCCTACGTCACCTCCGATGAATATCTGAGGCAGGCGGGGCGCGCCGTGCCGCCGCATCTCAACGTGCCCGGCGACGAGGGGCACGCGGTCTTCTTCCAGGTCGACTTCGCCGTCGTGCGCGGCGAGGACGGCGAGCTGACCCCCCGCCTCATCGAGCTCCAGGGGTTCCCTTCGCTCTACGGCTTCCAGTGGCTGCTCGAGAAGGAGTTCCGCTCCCACTTCCCGGCGATCCCGGCCGACGTGACCACCTACTTCGGCGGGCTCACCACCGAGACCTATCCGGCGGCGCTGCGGGACGCGATCGTGGCCGACTGCGATCCCGAGAACGCCGTCCTACTGGAGATCGATCCCGAGCACCAGAAGACGCGGATCGACTTCCACGTCACCCGCCGGATGCTGGGGATCCCGATCGTCGACGCCCGCGAGGTGATCGAGCGCCAGGGCCGCCTCTTCTATCCCAGCGCCGGCCGCGAGGTGCCGATCCACCGCATCTACAACCGGGTGATCTTCGACGAGGTGGAGCGCAAGGGGCTCGACCTGTCGCGGATCTTCCATCGCGATCTGGTGGACGTCACCTGGGTGGGGCACCCGAACTGGTATCTGAAGATCAGCAAGTTTTCGCTCCCCTTCATCAAGAGCCGCTACTGCCCGCCGACCGCGTTCGTCAGCGATCTGAAGGAGCTGCCGGAGGACCTGGAGAACTACGTCCTGAAGCCGCTCTTCTCCTTCGCCGGCCTCGGCGTCGAGCTGGGTCCCACCCCCGAGCGCCTGCGCTCGCTGCCGGACCCCGAGAGCTTCATCCTGCAAAGGCGCGTCGACTACGCCGCCGCCATCGACACCCCCGAAGATCCCGCCAAGGCCGAGATCCGCATGATGTTTCTCTGGAACCAGCGCTGGACCGGCCGCCCCCGGCTGATCAACAACCTCGTCCGCGTCAGCAAGGGGAAGATGATGGGCGTCGACTTCAACAAGGACAAGACCTGGATCGGGTCGAGCCTGGCGTATCACCCGGTGGTGGAGTAGAAGATTCAGTCTCCGACGGAGGGCTTGTAGAGACGATCCCGGCCCGTCCACGACACCCTGGGAAGGCCACGGGGACGGCGGGACGTCTCCAGCGGAGGGCATGCAGCTCTGCCACGTTTTACGAGAGGGCACAACCAAGAAAACCCACTGATCGAGCCTCCAGGAGTAATTTGCTCTTGGCGATGGCGAAGGCGCGGATGGCGAGGCAGACTCTCTATAGACGAGGATTCTATTTATATAGACGAGGGGATCACCTCAATGAGCGAGGGGGTGCCTGAGCTTCCTGCCCTGGAGGAACGACTATTCGTTCCGCAGGGCAACCGCCGGATCGATTCGCATAGCGCGACGAGCCGGCCCCCTGCTGACCCACATTACTGTGCCGATGAGGATGACAGGGGTGACGAGCCATGTAACTGGATCAGCCGTTCTGACGCCGTACAATTGGCTCTGAACGAGCTGGTTGGTGGAGGCCGCCGCCGCTAGTCCGGCACCTATGCCGATCAGTGCCATCAAAGCGCTACGCCCCAGCACAAGGCGGCACACTGAACTCGGTGAAGCGCCACAGGCGATTCGTACGGCGATCTCGCGAGTCCGTTCAGTAACCGCGTTCGAGACGACACTATACAGCCCCAACATCGCCAGCGCCATTGCCACGAGAGCGAGACTGCCGTAGAGCGTCGCCGTCTGACGCTCAACTCCAATGGTAGAGGCCAGGAGCTCCTCCAGCGTCGCGACATGGAAAACAGGCAGTAGCGGATCCATACTGCGAACAATCCTCCGCACGGCGCCGAGCGCTTGCCTTGGCTCGCCGGAAGTGCGCACGAGAACCGTCATTTCAGAGGCGAGCAGTGAACCGATAAAAGACATTTGATATTGTGAATGGGCGAGATAGAGCACGGGTACAGGCTTCTCTTTAAGAGTGTCGTAGGTGGAGTCCGCGGCGACGCCAATGACTGAGAACGGCGACTTTGTCTCGGCCAGACGCAATCTCTGACCCAGAGGGCTTTGCCCGGGCCAGAGCAGGCGAGCTGTACTCTCATTGACGATAACTTCACCGAGGCTCCCGGCCCCTCCGTGTCCGAAGTCGCTCCCCTGAAGAATTTTCATCCCGACTGTTTCAAAGTAGTGACTGCCCACCAGGGCATGGCGTACAGCTGGCGGCGAGGTCTCGCTGACTCCGGACATCGGACCCTCTTCCGGGGAAACCGTCAGATCGACCACAAGGTCACCGCCCATGACGGGCAGAGCGGCCGCCATGCTGGCCGATTTCACGCCGGGAACGTGCCGTAGCCGCTCCAGGAGATCTTGGTAAAAAGCAGCGACCCGCGGGCCTTCGTATCTTGCCGAAGAGAGATCGATTGAAAACACCAGGACATGAGCGGGATCGAATCCAGGATTGACCGAGCTCAGATTGGAAAGTGTACGGAGCATGAGCGCGGAGACCATCATGATCAAGAGCGTGAAGGCAATCTGGAGGGCTACAAGGACCTCGCCAAGTCCAAAGCGAAGCAGGTTTCCTCCCGGTGCCTTCCCTCGAAGCGCCGGCATGAACGCCGTGCGCACTGTCTGAATTGCCGGCAGGAGGGCGAAGATCAGACAGCTCGCCATGGAGACGAGAAGCGCGAAGCCCAATACGCGCCCCGATATCGCGAGGCCGTGAAGCGGCAAGTCGCTCGGAAGCTTGAGCTTCTCGATTAGGGGAAGGCTCGCCTTCGCCAGGAAAACTCCGACCACCAATCCAAGGAAGCCGAGCAGGAGTCCCTCCACGAAGAGCTGCCAGACCAATCGTCCCCGGCTCGCACCCAGGCTCAACCGGACGGCGATCTCTCGTCTGCGAGCGAGACCGCGGGCCAGCAGCAACCCTGCCACGTTGACCGCCGCCACAGCCAGGACCAAGGCGACGACCGCCATGAGCCGAGCCGTGAAACTCAGGATCTTCGGACGCATTCCCTGCCCAAGCACCGCCTGGGTGAGGGATAGGACACGTACGCCGAGCTGGCCGTTAGATTTCGGATACGCGGCGGCAAGGTTCCGTGCCACTGTACTCAGGATGCTCTGAGCCCGGGCCAAGGTGACTCCCGGCGCGAGCCTGCCGATGACGGTAAGCCATCGCTGCGTGCGGTTCTGCTCGCCCGTCAGGGAGGCGATGGCACCCCTGGCGATCGGGGCGTAGGAGCGCAGAGAGAACCAGATTTCCCGCCGAGATCCGAGATCGGTGCCCGAGAATCCTTCAGGAGCGATGCCGACGACCTTGACACTTTTGCCGTTCAGGAAGATCGATGATCCAATCATCCTGGGGTCGGCACCGAAGCGCCGGTGCCAGAGTCCGGAGCCCAGAACAGCGACTGGCCCTTCCATCTCGTCGAGTGACCAAGAGCGCCCGAGCGCTGGACGCACGCCGAGCACGGAGAAATAATTCGGCGACACCGCGAGTCCGGAGACCCGCTCAGCCAAGCCTCCGGACGTAAGGCTCACCTCGCACTCAGCCGCCGCGGCCAGCCCTGCAATCGCATCAGTCCGTTTCGCATAGTCCAGGAAATCACTCCACGAGAGCGCGCCCAAGCGGTCCGGAGAGTGGTTGTCAACGTTGAAAACGGCAACCAGCTCTGAAGGCTGGCGGACCGCCGGCAGCGGCCGAAGGAGCAGCGCGTCACCCATGCTGAAAACCGCGGCCGTGGAGCCGATGCCGAGAGCGAGGGATGCGACCGCGATGACGCTTAGCCAAGGCTTCTTGCCCAGAAGCCGAACGGCGAAGCGGATGTCGTTGACCAGATCAGTCATTATCCTTCCTAAGCCTTGGATGCTGCCAATTTTTAATTGACTAACTAATTCGACCGTGATAGTCTAACTCAAGGTGCGAAAACATGCAACAGCACTTCCCTTAATCGTAGCTCGCGTTGCCTAAAGGAGCGATTTATGAAGAAGATTCCCTCGGTCCCCCCTGTGCGTGGCGGGAAGGACAGGATCCTGGCCAGAGCCTTGGCGGAAGATCTTCGTACCGTTCAAGGAAGCGGTGTCTTACATGCTTCGACCGTTTCCGTAGATAAGAGCAGCGACGGCCATACCGACATAACCAACGGCACGGGCGATCACGACGTTACTGAGATCTGAAGTGCTGCTAAATCCCGGTGGGAGTTGACTCGCCGCTCCCGCCGGATTCTCCTCCAGGTACCTAATGAAACGTGTACTTATCTTGACGGGCCCAGGAGATCTCCACGCTTTCGCAGTCGCTGAGGCGATCAAGGCGAAAGGCAGTGAAGCTGTTATTTGGTACACGGGCGACTTCCCGGGGAATGCCACGGAGTCGATAAAGGTTGCCGATGGACAGATCGATCTCAGAATCGACGGCTTCGATTTTAGTCTGACGAATCCAGACTTCGACACGGTGTGGCGGCGACGGCCATTCCATGTACTTCCGTTAGAAACCTTACATCCTGCGGATCGGCGTTTCGCAGAGGCTGAATGCACGGTATTTCGCCGTTCCCTTCTAGACGCGCTTTCTCCGCGGGCATTCTGGGTGAACCGACCAGATGCCGCGATTCGCGCAAATAGAAAGCTCCTGCAGCAGCGAGCCGCTTTGGAATGTGGCCTCGAAATTCCTGCTACTCTTTATACCAACGATCCGGTGGCAATCCGCTCCTTTATTCAAGAGCATGGCGGAGAGGTGGTATTCAAGACTTTCCGGCCTATGGCTTGGCAGGATGGCACGACCGCTTGGCAGCCCTATACCAGCCACCTGACGGAGAAAAAGCTCGTCTCGGATGCGCTCCTGGGCGCGGTACCAGGAATCTACCAAGCTCTGATTCCTAAAGCCTTCGAGTTGCGAATAACCGTTATGGGGCGATGCGCCCTGTCAGCGAAGCTTTTGTCCCAGCAGACTCGTGAAGGCCAGCTTGACTGGCGGAAGGCTTACGAAGAAATCGTAATGGAGCCCTTTCTCCTTCCACCTTCCATTGCGGCTTGCTGCTTCGAACTCCTCAAAAAGCTTGACATCGTCTTCGGTTGTTTCGACTTTATCGTTACTCCCCAAGGGTCTTACGTCTTTCTTGAAGTGAACGAGATGGGCCAATTCCTCTTTGTTGAAGACTATGCGGGCTTGCCGCTTTTGGAGGCATTCAGTGAGTTCTTGCTTTCCAGCAGTCCTGATTTCGAGTGGTCTCCCGGCGCTATGTCACTGTCTTATCTCTCGATGAAAGAGCATGCATCTCGCCTTGCCGAGAAAGCAGTTCGCCACCACACCTCTCTACCCGACCACTCCGAATGGGAAGAAGCCAAGTAATGCCGGGCGGGCTCGGATTCGCCTACCAGATGAGGGTGTCGAAGAACTTTTGCTTCTCCGCGGCAGAGAGCCCCCGGAGTGACACGCCCGGGAGCGTGGGTAGCAGAGCCCTGGGACGGACCTGCTGGCGGCGGCAGCGATAGAAGGAGCCCAGGGTATGGCGAGGACCTCGCAGGCTTTACGGCCAATCTGCGGCGCCAACGAGGAGACGGTGGCCATCAGCTACGCTCCTACCTATTCTGCACAGACGTGAAGACCGGAGCCGTGGGTGCCGGGTGCTTCCAGTACACCCGCAGGTAGTCCCTGGCCATCGCGAGAGACTGGCGGGTTAGCGCCTGCCGCCCGGCGGCATCCCTCAGTTGCGTCCAGACGGTGCGGAGCTGATCGTGCCCGAGATCCAGCAAATCGAGCTGAGCGAGCGCGCGTTGGCTGACCTCGACGGCCTTTTCCGCCGCGCCGGCGCGGATGTGGAATCCAAACAGGTAGAAGAAGTCGAGGAAGGCATCCTTGTACCACTCGCGTTCCAGGCCTTCGGCGATCACCTCCTCGAAGAGCCTCTCCGCTTCCTTCGCGCGGCCCAAGGCCTCAAAAAGGCGCGCGGCGGTGAAGGTGCTCCTCAGCTTTGCATTAGGCCGGACCTGGAAATCCCGTATCGATTCTGCATATTGATAAGCACAGAGCGCCTGCGCGATCTGCCCACTCTGGATCAAGCATTCCGTACGAAGTGTCGCGGCAAGCCAACGTAGGGATGCGTCTTCCACAGGTATCAACGGCAGGGCTTTATCGAGGATAGACAGCCCACGCTCGGGTTCGACAAGCACCAGAGCGTAGGTCATTTTCACGAGCGTGCGGGCCACCAAAGGCCAGTCCCTGCTGGTTTCGTAGAGCTGGATGCATCTTTCCAGGAGTGCCATGGCTTCGGTAAGGTGGCCCTGTCCGATTTGGAGAGATGCGGCGATGGAGAGCATCCGCGCTTTAGGCAGCGGATCCCCTGTTCCCTCTTCCAGGTATTGATCGGCTTTCCGCAGGGCCGCTTCCGCGTGATGCCACTCGGTTTCGATCCGGCGCACGTTGGCGACCTCGATCCAAACCCCAGCGAGAAGATCGTTTTTGGGTGCCGTAGGATACTTCTTTGCGTCCATGCCCTGAACGGCCAGGATGGCGAGACTGGCGAGAAACTCTGAGCCATCCCGGGAGTCCGCAGATCGCAACTCCGTGAGAAGCAAGTCCAGGAACGCCGAGGTGTGGCAGGCCCGCGACAGAATCACCCGATCTCGCTGGGCTTTTCGGGTCAAACCTCGGAAAGAGGACCATTCCGCTCTGGCCTTCAGGAACTCCAAAGCCTTCTCATGCTCCGCCTTTAGGAGCTCAACCAAGGCTTTGAGCTGTCCTTCCCGCTTCGCGTGTAGGGCCGTGTCTTCGACAAGGTCAGCGATCAGAGCCCGGCAGGCACTGCAGGAGAGCGCATGCTGTGCAAGCCATTCGACCTCGACCTCTCCGGCTTCCCCAGCGGCGAGTCTCCCGACTGCCGCTTTCGAGACATGGGCCATTTCACGCTCTCCTGAAAGAAGAAGACCTAAACGCGCTTTAGCCTAACTCAAATTACAAGGCTCTGTATATTTCTGCTCGAAAGGGGGAAGACCAGGGCCCTTCCCCGATCGAGCATCGCTACTTTGTTCCGTTCGGGTTCAGCCCGCCGATCACGTCGGGGTGTGGTGCTGATTGGGCTCCGTCCGGGTCCAACCCGCCGATCACGTCGGGGTGTGGTGCCGATTGGTGGCCGTTCGGGTCCATCCCTGGTAACTGCTTAACGTTATGAATCGCAAGAGCACCGCCGAGGAGGATCGCGAAAAGTAAGAGAGCTCGAAGCACAGCTTCTCCTTTCGGGAGCCTGGATACACGGGCGGCACTGCCCGCGTTAGGGGCTCCCATGGCGGAAGTGTCTGCTTCACACAACCGGCGAGCAAGGACTTGATGGGAGGGAGACTTCAATGAACGAAATCGGCATTCCGATCCTGGAAACCGAGCGCCTGCGGCTGCGGCCGTTCCGGCTCAGCGACTTCGACGACTACGCCGCGATGTGCGGGGACCCTGAGGTCTCGCGCTATCTCACCGTGCGGTTCAGCCGCGAGCAGTCCTGGCGGCATCTCGCCTTTCTGGTCGGACACTGTGAGCTGCTGGGATATGGCATGTGGGCGGTGGAGGAGAAGGAGAGCGGCGAGTTCGTGGGACGGATCGGCTTCGCGGACCCCGACGGCTGGCCGGGCTGCGAGCTCGCCTGGGCCCTGGCGCGGCGCTGGTGGGGACGCGGATACGCTACCGAAGGCGCCCGGGCCGCGCTCGATTACGCTTTCACCGTCCTGGGCAAGGAGCGCGTGATCAGTCTGATCGTCGCGGAGAACCAGGCCTCCATCCGGGTAGCGGAACGCCTCGGCGAGCGCGTGCAAGGCCGCACGGAAGCCCTGGGGAAAGAGCACCTCATCTATGGGATCGGCCGGGAGCGTTATACGGCCGGGGTCAGCCCCGCAGGGGCGTCAGACATTAGCCCGGACCGTCAGGTCCGGGAACGGTGATGCCCGCAAATTCCGGAGCCCCGTAGGGGCGACGGGCCTTCTGGCTCCCCTCCTGTCGCCCCTGGCGGGGCTCTGGGTTCAAGGAGCCCAATCGTCCCGGACCTCACGGTCCGGGCTAAAGTCTGTCGCCCCTGCGGGGCTGACATCCCAAAGATCTTTTCTACGAGCGCCGGTACATGAACCGCAGCGCCGCCGGCAGGCGCCGTCGCCAGGCGCTTTCGCTGTGGGTGCCGCGGGGGTCGGCGCGCCACATCAGGCGGTCGGAGTCGTAGTCGCGCTCGACGAGCTGCTCGGCCATTTTCTTGATGGCTTCCACGACTTTGCCCTTGTCCTCCCGGGCGCCGGCGTCGAGGTAGATGCGCGAGACCGGCGGGGTGGGCTGGGCGGCGATGTCGACCAGGATGGCCTGATTGGCCACCCAGAAGGAGGGGGACATCACCAGCGCGCCGCCGAAGGCCTGCGGATAGTGGAAGTGCGACCAGAAGGCCGCCAGACCGCCCATCGAGGAGCCGCCGATCACCGTGCCCAGCGGCGGCGGCACGAGGTTGAGCTCGGCGGTCAGCGCCGGGATCAGATGGCCGGTCACCCAGTCGAGGAGGATGGCGATCTGCCCTTCGTCGGAGTCGAAGGAGAAGGGCGACAGCTCCAGGTTCCGCGCCGGTCCGCCGTGCTCGATGCCGATCACCACCGGCGTCGGCCGCCGCGACTTCGCGAGACCCTCGACGGCCTCGTGGAGATACCAGCCGCCGGAGAAGGAGGGGGCGTCGTCGAAGACGTTCTGGCCGTCGAACACGTAGAGGGCGAAGTGGGGCTCGGCCGGGTTGTAGCTCTGCGGCAGGTAGACGCGGATCGGCCGCGGAGGCAGGCCCGGGACCTTGAACGGGCCCAGGACGTTGATCTCTCCCGCCTTCATCCGCGCCAGCGAGCCGGGAACGAGCTCTTCGACCGTGGGCTCCTCCGGCTCGGGTGCCGGCGGCTCGACCTGCGCCGGAGACTCCTGCTCCGGCCATTCGTGGCGGCGCAGGAAGCCTTCGATCCGATAGCCGTGCAGCAGGTCGTGCACGGTGATGTGCCGCGCCATGTCGAAGACGGTGTAGTGGGCGTACTCCGGATGCCGGCCGGTGCGCTCCCAGGCCTCCAGCGGCAGCTCCAGTAGCCGGGCGACCAGCTCGGACCGCTCGCGCTGGAACTGTTCGATGGACTCGCCGAGATCCACCTCCAGCAGCCTGCCGGCCTCGTCCTCGGGCGCGGGGTAGAAGGGCTCGAGCTCGGGGTCGTCCAGCGCGAGCATCGCCTCCAGCCGGCCTCTGAATCTCGACTCCAGCGCGGCGACGTGGCAGAAGTGCTCGTGCGCCGACCACTTGTGGGGGAGGGGGCGGCGCTTGCGCCAGGGTTCGGGGACGTCGAGGATCAGCGGCACGAGGAGCGCCGGGGCGTTCTCCAGCGCGATCAGAACGGCTTTGGGATCGGTCAAGGTGGTTGGTCTCCAGGGTTGGCTCGATCGGCGGCGCGGAGCATAACAGCCTCCGCCGGCTGTAACGCCGCCGCCCTTCGCGGCGCCTGAAGATCCAGTACCTCCCATCCGCAATCCGGGAGCCGGCGGGCGGCGCAGTCCGCCGGCTCCCGGGCTTTTTTGAAAGAAGCTCCGTGCGCAAAACTTTTCTCCTACCCGGGTCGTAGTAGGGGCCCATGGGCCGATCGATCCTGCTCCTGCCGCTCGCTTTGCTCTGCGCTCCTGCCTTGTCGCCGTCTCTCCTCGCCCAGGCGACCGATCCGTCCCAGGAGACGCTCCACATCTCGCGCGCGACCGGGCCGATCGAGGTGGACGGCGAGCGGGGAGATCCGGGGTGGAAGGGCGCGACGCGGGTCGAGACCTTCTATGAGACGAATCCCGGCGACAACGTCGAGCCGAAGGCGAAGACGGTCGCCTGGCTGACCTACGACGACCGCTTCTTCTATGCGGCCTTCGAGTTTTCGGACTCTCATCCAGAGAACATCCGGGCGCCGCTGACCGAGCATGACGACCTGGCGAGCTACACGGACTACGGCGGCGTCATTCTCGACACCCGCAACGACGGCAAGACCGCGCTGGAGTTCCTGGCCAATCCGCGCGGCATCCAGTACGACGCCATCACCAACGACGCGAGCGGCGAGGACAGCTCGCCCGATTTCTACTGGGACTCGGCGGGGCGGATCACGCCGACCGGCTGGACGCTGGAGATCCGTATCCCGTTCTCCTCGCTGCGCTACAACTCGGCCGACGTCCAGACCTGGGGGATCCTCCTCTACCGCAACTGGCCGCGCGACTTCCGCTACCAGATGTTCAATTCGAAGCAGCCGCGCGGCTCCAGCTGCTTCGTCTGCCACGAGCAGAAGATGACCGGCATGACCGGCCTGCCGAGCGGCAACCATCTCGTGCTGGCTCCCTATGCCACCGGCGCGGAGGAGTCGTTGCCGCAGGGGGGTGTCGTCGGCAACCCGCTGGCGCGCCAGTCGCCGAAGTGGGAGGCCGGGCTCGACGCCAAGTGGACGCCGAACGCCAACACCGCCATCGACGCCACGCTCAATCCCGACTTCTCGCAGGTCGAGTCGGACGTGGCGCAGATCGCGTCCAACCAGCGCTTCGCCCTTTTCTATCCCGAGAAGCGGCCGTTCTTCCTGGAGGGGCTGGAGCTCTTCTCGACGCCGATCCAGGCGGTCTACACCCGCACGATCACCTCGCCGCGGTGGGGGGTGAGGGCGACCGGCGAGGTCGACGGCGCGCTCTACACGGTCCTGGTGGCGGACGACCGCGGCGGCGGCAGCGTCGTCCTGCCCGGCTCCAACGCCTCGACCCTGGTGCCGCAGGACTTCGATTCGCGGGTGGCGCTCGGCCGCGGCCGGAAGGATTTCGGCAACTCGTTCGTCAGTTTCCTGGCGACCGACCGCGAGGTCGAGGGAGGAGGGTACAACCGCGTCTTCGGTCCCGATTTCCAGTGGCGCCCCAACGGCGACGACACGGTCACCGGGCAGTTCCTCCTGAGCGACTCGCAGACGCCCGACCGTCCCGATCTGACGCCGGAGTGGAACGGCCAGTCCTTGAGCTCGCACGCCGGCTTCGTCGACTGGAGCCACTCGACGCGCACCTGGGACTGGGACCTTCAGCATCTGGACGCCGGCGACGAGTTCCGGGCCGATCTCGGCTACGTGCCGCAGGTGGGGCTGCGCAACACCTTCGCCGGGCTGGGCCGCTCGTTCTACGTCGAACAGGGACCGTTCCGCCGCATCCATCCTTTTTTCAAGGTGACCGACTCCGAGGACACCGGCGGCGGCCTCCTGCTGCGCCGCCTCGATCCCGGCATCGATTTCCGCGGGCTCTGGAACAGCACCGTCAGCTTCGAGCGGCGGAGCGACCGGGTGCGGGCCGGCAACCAGCTCTTCGACGCCGACTACTACGTGTTGAACGTGCAGATGAGCCCGTCGCAGCGGCTCGGCGACGTGGCGATCGCCGTGACCTCGGGCGACGACGTCGACTTCGACAACCAGCGGCCGGCCCGCAGCCTGTCGCTCGACGTGCAGGGGACGGTGCGGCCGACCGACCATCTCTCCCTGCAGCTCAACGGCGACCGGCACTGGCTGGACGTCTCGCCCACCGCCGGCGGACCGCGGAACGCGCGGCTGTTCACCGCCGACGTGGCGCGGGTCAAGGCCACCTACAGCTTCACCTCCCGTGCCTCGTTGCGGCTGATCGCCCAGCGCGTCAGCACCACGCGGGACCTCGCGCTCTACGATCCGGCCCTGGGCTACGCCGCCCGCGAGGAGGGGATCACCCGCTCGGCGCTCTTCTCCTACAAGCTGAACTGGCAGACCGTCCTTTTCCTCGGCTGGTCGGACGACCGCGAGATCGCGCTCGACGACCAGCTGGCGCCGGCGGGGCGGGAGCTGTTCTTCAAGATCTCGTATGCCTTCCAGCGGTGAGGTGGGATAGCATCGGCGGATGAATTCTCGCCACATCCTGCAGTCCGTCCTGCTGGCCGCCGCCTTCCCGTCGCTGCTCGGGGCCGGAGCCCTGATCCAGGTGAAGGAGTCGGCCCGCACGAACTCCACCAGCACGCTCTACCTGTCGAAGGGGAACCTGCGGATCGAGGCGATCGAGGAGAAGCGGGTGATGATCTACCGCGCGGCCGACGACTCCTTCTGGGCGCTCGATCCGGCCACCAGGACCTACCGCGACCTGGGCGCGACGGTGGGACCGGCGCCCGACGGCGCGCCGAAGGCGCCGGCGGCCACCTATCGCAAGGTCGCCTCGGGAGAGGTGGTCAACGGCCTCGCCACCGATCAGTACGAGGTGACGGCGGGCGGCGAGAAGATCGCGGACGTCTGGATGGCGGACGCCAGGAAGGCCGGGCTCGATCCCGCCGACGTCGCCGGCTTCCGGCTGCTGGCCAAACGGATGGAATCGGCGCGGTTTCCTCCCCGCGGCTACGCCCTCAGCGGCAACGCTCCGGAGGGGGTGCCGATGCGCACCATCGCCTACTACAAGGGGCAGACGATCTCGATCAACGACCTGACCAGCGTCAAGAATCAGGACGTCCCCGCGTCGATGTTCGAGCTGCCGCCGGACTACAAGGCCGACACCAAGGCGCCATGAAGGTCGAGAACCAGCTCCAGGCCGGCGAGGAGATCCTCTACCGGGCGTACGTCACGCGCCTGACGCTGGGGCCGTGGATGGCGCTGGCGGTGGTCGCCCTGGCGGCCGCGGGCGCTTTCTGGTTCCTGCTCCCATCCGCGTCCCAGCATGGGTTGTGGGCGCTGATCGCGCTGGGCGTGGCCGTGCTCGCCGGGATCGTCTTCGCGTGGAAGGACTTTGTCCGCCGCGCCAACGACTACGTGCTGACCAATCACCGCCTGATCCAGGAGGTGGGGATCCTCTCCCGCCGATCGCTGGACTCGCGGCT
The DNA here is from genome assembly GCA_036271335.1 of Thermoanaerobaculia bacterium. Lineage (GTDB taxonomy): Bacteria > Acidobacteriota > Thermoanaerobaculia > Multivoradales > UBA5704 > DATARR01. Next base: position 7,162 of record DATBAW010000598.1, on the reverse strand, counting down.
GGACAAGATCAACAACGTCGAGCACCGGCAGACCCTCTGGGGGCGGCTGCTCAACTATGGCGACGTCGAGATCGACACCGCCAGCGAGCGGGGCGAGACGGTGTTCCGCAACCTCGGCCATCCGCTCGCCTTCAAGAACGCCATCCTGGCGGCGGCCGAGCAGTACCGTTCCGCCGGCCGCATGCCGCTCGCCGCTCCCGCCGGCCCCTCCGGCGCCGAGCGGATGCGTCAGCTCAAGGCTCTGTTCGACGACGGGCTGCTGTCGAAGGAAGAGTACGAGGCCAAGCGGCAGGAGTTGATGGCGCAGCTGTAGAATCGGGCGCACCTAGGAGGTAGGGGCGCCCGATGTCCGGCCGCTCCTTCCGGATCGGAGATTTTCCATGCGCAGAAAGCTGTCGTTCGCCGTCGTCGGACTCGCCCTCACCACCGCCGCCCTGGTCTCGGGCGCGCGCCCCGCTCAGGCCTTCCTCGCCGGCAAATGCACAATCCAGTACTGTCCGGACGGCGTCACCATCGCGTCTTCCTGCTGCCTTTGGGGCTCTCAGTACATCTGCTCGCTGGACGTGCCCTGCAACTGACCCGGCCCTAGGGTTCTGGCGCACTTTAAAAGCGGGGCGCCCGATGTCCGGCCGCCCTTCCGGATTGGAGATTTTCCATGCGCAGAAAGCTGTCGTTCGCCATGCTCGGTCTCGCCCTCACCACCGCCGCCCTGGTGTCGGGCGCTCGCCCCGCTCAGGCCAACGCCCCGAAATGCACCACGACCTACTGCCAGGACGGTAGTCCCTTCCAGACTTGCTGCCTGATCAACGGGCAGCTGGTCTGCAACAACTTCTCGGCCTGTTGACCCGACCGTAAGGTTTGGGAGGGGGACCGCCCCAAGGGGCGGTCCCCCTCCCCGCTGTCGAGGAGGGCGGGGTGCTGGCGGCGTGGTACCATCGGGCGGTAATGCCCCGTAACGCTCTCGCTTCCGTTGCGCCTCCGCCGGCCTCCGCGCTCGGTCCGTTGATCGACGAATTGCGCCTCGACGCCAGGCTCGGCAAGCAGCTCCTCTACAGTACCCACCTGCCCGGCAGCGAGGAGCATTACGGCGAGCTCGATCCGCCGCTGCCGGAGGCGATCGGCCGGGCGCTCGGACGTGGCGGAGTGCCGCGTCTCTGGACGCATCAAACGGAGGGGATCGCGGCGGTGCGGCGTGGGGAGAACGTGCTGGTCACCACTCCTACGGCGTCCGGCAAGTCGCTGATTTTCCAGGTGCCACCGCTCGAAGAGGCGATCCGGGGAGGGCCGGGGCATGGCCTGTTCCTCTTTCCTCTCAAGGCGCTGGGACAGGATCAGCGCGGGAAGTTCCTCCGCCTCGCCGCCGAGGCGGGGCTGCCGCCGGAGGTCGCCGGCTGCGAGATCTACGACGGCGACACCCCGACGTCGAAGCGCACGGCGATCCGCAAGAATTTTCCGCGGGTGGTGATCTCCAATCCCGACATGCTCCACCTCGGCGTCCTCGGCCACTGGACCGGCTGGGGTCCGTTCCTCGCCGACCTGCGCTGGATCGTGCTCGACGAGCTCCACACCTACCGCGGCATCTTCGGCAGCCACTTCCATCACGTCCTGCAGCGCCTCTTCCGGCTCTGCCGCTCGGTGGGGTCCGATCCGGTGCTGATCGCCTCCTCGGCGACGGCCGCCAATGCCGGCGAGTTCGCCGAGACCCTCACCGGCCGCAAGTTCCACTGGATCACCGATTCGGGCGCGCCGCGCGAGGGACGCCACCTGCTGCTCTTCCAGCCGGAGGCGAGCCCGTACACCACCGCGCTCCAGCTCTTCATCCGCTTCGTCAACGCCGGCCTCAAGACGATCGTCTTCACCAAGGCGCGGCGGATCACCGAGCTCCTCTACTCCTGGCTGCGGCGGCAGGAGCCGGCGCTCGCCGCGCGGGTGGCGAGCTATCGCGCCGGCTTCCTGTCCGAGGAACGGCGGCGGATCGAGCAGTCGCTCTTCGAGGGCAAGCTCGACGGCGTGATCTCCACCTCGGCGCTGGAGATGGGGATCGACGTCGGCGGCCTCGACGCCTGCATCCTGGTCGGCTATCCGGGGAGCATGATGGCCACCTGGCAGCGCTCGGGCCGCGTGGGGCGCGCCGGCCGCGAGTCGATCACCGCCCTGGTGGCGATGCCCGACGCGCTCGACCAGTACTTCCTCGACCATCCCGAGCAGTTCCTGGAGCGGCCGTGCGAGCGGCTGATCGTCGATCCGTTCAACGATCCGATCTCGCGCGCCCACCTGGTCTGCGCCGCCTCCGAGATGCCGCTGGGAGCGGACGACCGCGCCTATCTCGCGCCGCACGAGGCGCGGATCGAGAAGCTGCTCCGCCAGGGGCACCTGCTCGCCGCCGCCGACGGTGACGAGATCTTCTCCCTGCGCCGCCGGCCGCAGCGCCACGTCGCTCTGCGCGGATCGGGGGAGACCTTCGCCATCCTTGCCGGCGGCCGGACGATCGGTACGGTGGACGGCGTACGCGTGCTCCACGAGTGCCACCCCGGCGCCGTCTACCTCCATGCCGGACGGCAGTTCCTGGTCAACGCCCTGGAGCGCGAGGAGCGGCGGGTGCAGGCCGAGGCGGCGGACCTCGACTACTTCACCACGCCGCTGACCGAGAAGGAGACCGAGATCCTGGAGGTGCTGGAGGAGAGGACCGACGGCCCCCTCCAGGGGTGGCTCGGGCGTCTGAAGGTGACCGAGCGGGTGGTCGGCTTCGAGCGCAAGCGGATCCACGGCCAGGAGGTGATCGACCAGACGCCGCTCGACCTGCCGCCCGTCGAGTTCGAGACCGTCGGGCTCTGGTGGGCGGCGCCGCCGGCGATCGAGGAGACGCTGCGCCGCCAGGGCGAGCACTTCCTTGGCTCGCTGCACGCCTCAGAGCACACCGGCATCTCGCTCTTCCCCATCCTGGCGCTCTGCGACCGCGGGGACATCGGCGGCATCTCCTATCCGCTGCATCCGCAGATGGGCACCGGCGCCGTCTTCATCTACGACGGCCATCCCGGGGGCGTCGGCATCGCCGCCCGCGGCTTCGCGGATCTGCCGGACCTCCTCGGGCGGGTCCTGCTGCTGCTCGAAGGGTGCCCCTGTGAGAAGGGGTGCCCCTCCTGCGTGCAGTCGCCCAAGTGCGGCAACGGCAACCGTCCGCTCGACAAGCCGGGCGCGGCGCGCGTGCTGCGGCTGCTGCTCGCTCGGGAAGAGCCGGTGGTGGCGTGGGGGGAGGCGGTGCGGGTGACGCTGGTGGTGGGGGAGCCTTCCCTGGACGAGGGACCCGAGGGACAACAGGGACAACAGGGACAGGAGGAAACCAGTGCCGGAGCTTTTCCTGATATTCCTGTTGTCCCTGCTGTCTCTCAGGTCCCTGATCAGCCTTTCCTAGAAGGTGCGCCCGGCCAGCGCCACACCCATCTGCGGACCGCTCCCTCCGTTCCCGTCGAGCCGATCCGGTCCGAGCCGATGCTGCTCCAGCGCCCCTCGTTCCCGAGCGATCGGGGAGAGCGGGCGGCGTGGGGTGGACAGGGCGCCAGGGCGCGGGAGGGTCCGCCATGCACGGTCCTCTTCGACCTCGAGACCCTCCGTTCCGCCGCCGACGTCGGCGGCTGGCACAAGGCGCACCGGATGGGGGTGGCGATCGGAGTGGCCTGCTTCCTGGAGGAGGGGCGGTTCGAGATCTATCCCGAATCGGAGGTGCGGGCTCTGGTCGACGCCCTGCGCGGCGCGTCGCTGGTGATCGGCTACAACATCAAGCGGTTCGACTACCTGGTCCTCGCCGGCTACACGGGCGAGGACTTCGCGCGCACCCTGCCGACGCTCGACCTGCTGGAGGACGTCGCCTGCCGCCTCGGCTTCCGCGTCGGCATGGGCCACCTCGCCCAGGAGACGCTGGGCGTGGGGAAGTCCGCCGACGGCCTGCAGTCGCTCGAATGGGTCCGCCAGGGGCGGCTCGACCTCGTCGAGCAATATTGCCTGAAGGACGTCGAGATCCTGCGCGACCTCTACCTCCACGGCCGGCGCGAGGGCCATCTCTTCTATCGCGACAAGCAGCGCGACCTGCGGCTGAAGCTGGGGGTGGAGTGGTAGGGTGGCGAGGATGAAAGGAGCCCACCCCATGAAGCCCCTCCTCCGACTCCTCTTCGCCTTTTCCCTGCTCGCCCTGTCCGGCTGCGTCCTCAACACCCTCGCTCACATGGAGTCGCCCACCGTGAACGTCACCGGCGTCAAGCTGCTGGGGACGAGCCTCGCCGGGGCCGACGTGCTGGTGCAGTTCCAGGTGGAAAACCCCAACGACGTGGCGCTGACCCTCGACGGCATCACCTACAAGCTGCACCTGAACGGCGAGCCCCTCCTCGACGGCCAGTTCGACAAGCAGATCCAGATCGCCGCCGGCGACCGCACCGCCGTCGAGCTGCCGGTGACGATCCGCTTCGCCGACCTCACCCGCGTCATCGCCACCCTGCAAGGCAAGAAGAACCCCGAATACGCGCTCGACGCCGATCTTCGGTTCGCCGTCCCGGTCCTCGGCGAGGTCACCGTGCCGGTGACGCAGACGGGCAAGGTGCCGGTCGACCGGCTGCTCCAGCAGATCGGCGGGTAGGTCGAATCGAGGATCCCGGATGGGGGATCGCCCTGGAGGGGCGGGCTTTGACGAGCCTGGGGTTTCAACCCCAGGCGGACGCGCCGGCTCGATTTCGTGGGACGCGCCGGCTCGATTGCGCGGGACGCGCCGGCTCGATTCGTGGGACGCGCCGGCTCGATTTCGCGGGACGCGCCGGCTCGATTCGTGGGCTGCGCCGGCTCGATTCGTGGGCTGCGCTGGCGATTTCGTGGGCTGCGTCGGCTCGATTTCGTGGGACGCGCCGGCGCTGGGTTCATGGGGCCGTTTGCGCTCGTTCGTGATCGAATCCGGCGTACGCCACGCGCCTGGGGTTGAAACCCCAGGCTTTTCAAAGCCCGCCCCTCCAGGGCGGTCCCCTCCCCGCGGCTGGAGCTTTCCTCGCGCAACCTGACCGGCTCTCCTCCGTATCAGCTCCGTCTATAATCCCGGGGCTCAAGAGGAGATCCGCATGCGCCGCATCCGCCCGTCTCTCGCCGTCGCGATTCTCACCGGCCTGTCGTTCGCCGGCTGCCAAACGGCGCCGCCGCCGCCGGTCGCCGCTCCCATCGAGCCGCGGATCGGAACGACGCCCTCCAAGCCGCTGAAGGCGACGCCGATCCCCTCCGACCCGGCCGAAGGCGCGCCGGCCGACAGCGGTGGACCGACTCTGGGTTCCGCGTCGGCCGAGCCCGATGAGATCCACTACGGTTTCCTCCTCTCGGGCAACCGGACGGGCTCCGCGGCCACCCGCATCGACGAGGACGGCTCCCTGGTCTATACCTTCGAGTTCAACGACCGCGGGCGCGGGCCGAGCACCACCAGCCACTATCGCCTCGACGCCGACGGCCTGCCCGCGTCGCTCGAGACCACGGGCAACGACTATCTGAAGAGCCCGGTCGCGGAGCATTTCGAGCGCAAAGGGGACCAAGCCACCTGGAAGAGCAACGCCGAGAAGGGCGAGCGCGACGTCCACGGCCCCGCCTTCTTCCTCAGCCTGAACGGCGCGCCGCAGGAGTCCGCGCTGCTGGCGAAGGCGCTGCTGGCGGCGCCCGGCCATCGCCTGCCGCTGCTCCCCACCGGCGAGGCGCAGCTCGAGGAGGTCTCCTCCAGCCAGGTCCACAACGGCAGGACCACCCAGCAGGTCCATCTCTACGCCCTCACCGGCCTGGGCTTCACCCCCACCTATCTCTGGCTCGACGACAAGGGAGACCTCTTCGCCGGGATCTGGGGGTGGTCGGTCGTGTTCCGCGAAGGATGGGTGGACGTGGTGCCCGACCTCACCAAGATCCAGGACACCGCCGAGAAGGCGCGCTATCAGGACCTCGCCACCAAGCTCGCCCATCACCCCACGGGGGGCGGGCTCGCCATCCGCCACGCCCGCCTGTTCGATCCGGCGACGAAGACGATGCTTCCGGACACCACGGTGGTGATCTCCGGCAACCACATCCAGGCGGTCGGCAAGGATAGCGAGATGACCCTGCCGACCGGCATCGAGGTGATCGACGCCAAGGGCAAGACGCTGCTGCCGGGCCTCTGGGACATGCACGTCCACCTCTCCGAGGACCAGGGGCTGTTCGATCTGGCGGCCGGCGTGACCAGCGTGCGCGACCTCGCCAACGACATCGACCAGCTCCTCGACATGCGCCGGCGCTGGAATTCCGGCGAGGGGATCGGGCCGCGCGTGCTGATGGCTGGCTTCATCGACGGCCCGGGGCCCTACGCCGGCCCCACCAAGGTCCTGGTCTCGACCGAGAAGGAAGCGCTGGACTGGGTGGACCGCTACGCCAAGCTCGGCTACGTGCAGATCAAGCTCTACAGCTCGCTCGATCCGCTGCTGGTGCCGGCGATCGTCAAGCGCGCCCACGCGCTGGGCCTGCGGGTCTCCGGCCACATCCCCAACGGCATGAACGCCGAGCAGGCGGTGCGCGAAGGGTTCGACGAGATCCAGCACATCAACTTCCTGATGCTGAACTTCCTCGATCCGAAGATCGACACCCGCACGCCCGACCGCTTCGCCGAGGTGGCCAAGCACGGCACCGAGGTCGATCTCAAGTCCGCCCGGGTAAAGCGTTTCATCGCGCTGCTCAAGGAGCGCGGCACCGTCTCCGACCCCACGCTCGCCACCTTCGAGGGGATGTTCAAGACGGAGGCCGGCGAGATCGATCCCGGCCTGGCGCCGGTGGCGGATCGCCTGCCGCCGCAGGTCCAGCGCGGCCTCTACAGCGGCGGCCTCAACCCGCCGGCCGATCAGATCCAGCACTACCGCGACTCGTACCGCCGCATGGAGGAGATGGTGAAGGCGCTCTACGACGCCGGCGTCACCATCGTCGCCGGCACCGACTCCCTGGCCGGTTTCACCCTCCACCGCGAGCTGGAGCTCTACGTCGAGGCGGGCATCCCGGCGCCCGAAACCCTGCGCATCGCCACCCTCGGCGCGGCGAAGGTCATGAAGCGCGACCAGGAGCTCGGCTCGGTCACCGCCGGCAAGCTGGCCGACATGATCCTGGTGGACGGCGATCCGGCGAGCCACATCTC
>DATBAW010000597.1:0-7695 GCA_036271335.1 Thermoanaerobaculia bacterium | reverse complement strand
GAGTCTATCATGACAGAGGGCGATGGACCTTCAGCGTAAAGCATTGATTTGGAAGGGCTGAAGGTTCAGCATCACCGCGAAGGTCAACAGGTACTCGGTATCCGAAATGGTAAAGCTGTAGTGGGGCACGAAAAGGTATCGATCCCACTTCCCGCGTGTCCCCCTTCGCCTCCGGCCTGCGCATCCTCAGGTAGCCAACTTTGGAAGGCTCCCCCGCCGGGACAGATCCGTCTCGCGAGGATGCAAAGAAAAGAGAGAGAGCTGCCATGAAGAAAAGGAACAACATTCACCGTATTCCCTATCAAGCCGGCTGGCTGATCGGCGCCGTCCTCATCTCCCTGACCCTGACGGCAGCTCCCGCCGCCGCGCAGAACGATCCCGGCTACCTCCCGGTCACCGGCAAGTGGACCCGCGGCGCCGCCGATGCCGTCGCCTGGGTCGACCTCGCCACCTGGAAGCTGGTGACCCGTTTCGCGGAGCAACCCTCCATCGCGTCGTCCGATCCCCAGCCGAACCCCTGGCTCCCCGTCACCGGCGATTGGAACGGCGCCGGCATCGACACCGTCCAGATGTTCAACGTTTACGATTGGCGGCTGATCCCTCTCGAGAAGGGGCCCGCCACGACCGTAGCGGCCGACCCGGACCCGAGCCCCTGGAGGCCCGTCGCCGGAAACTGGGATGGCCGCGGGGTGGCCACCGTCTCCGTTTTCGACCTGCGTGACGGCTCGATCCACCGCTTGGCGGAAGGTCCGATCGAGGTCCACGGCTACGTCCCCGCGGCCAATCCCTGGCAGCCGCTGGTCGGCGACTGGGACGGCAAGGGCCGCGACACGATCGCAACCTATCGCGACGAGGAGAAAGCGCCGGACACGGCAAGCCCCTGGACCGTGGTAGCCGGCGACTGGCAAGGCCGCGGGATCGACACCGTCGCCTTCCTCCACCGGCCGACCGGCACGCTGGTCCTGCCCGAGAAGTCGACCGCCAGCAAAGCGGTGAGAGATCCGGCGTCGTCCTCCGACAAGGTCCTGCAGCTCCCGGATGGCTGCTACCAGAAGAACACGGACTACGCCAGCGTGACCAAGGTCCTTTCCTACGGAGGCGGAAGCGGCATGAGCTTCGTGATCGAGTCCTCGGACGAGTGGACCTGTTGCCCGATCGACGCCAACGAAGCCACGTACTCCTGCGGCGAGGTCTTCAAGACCAAGACCCATTCGTAAAGGTATTCCAGCTGAGGCCGTTCGGCGGAAGCTCTGGCGAGCTACTCCACCGCCAGCGCGATCTGATTCGCGAACGCCTCCAGGAAGTGAAGTCTTTCCGGCGCCGCCAAGCTGTCCGGATCGGCGGGATGCACGCCCAGCACGCCGACGATGCCGCGCGAGGTCTTGAGCGGCAGGTAGAGCCCCTTGGCGGCGGGGAGGGTGTCGGTGGTCTTGCCGGCGGCGCGGCCGTGGTCGAAGACCCATTGGGCCACGGCGTGCTCGCGGACGTCGAGGATGAAGGTGACGCTCTCCCCCGCCCGTTCGCTCACCTTGCCGGTCGGATCGGGCAGGAGCAGGAGGACCTGGCTCAGAAAGACCGAGTGGATGTGGCTGGCGGCGGCCTTGAGGATCTCGTCGGTGTCCTTGGCGGCCGCGAGGTCGCGGCTCATGGCATAGAGGGCGGCCGTCCGCCGCTCGCGGTCGTCGGCGGCCTCGGCCTGCTGGCGCAGGCGGACGGTGAGGGTCGAGATCACCAGCGCGGTGGTCAGCATCACCGCGAAGGTCAGCAGGTATTCGGTGTCCGAAACGTTGAAGCTGTAATAGGGCGGCACGAAAAAGTAATCGAACGAGGCCACGCCCAGCACCGAGGCCAGCACGGAAGGCCCACGCCCGCAAAGAAAAGCGGTGGCGACCACGCCGAGCAGGAAGATCATCACCAGATTGGTGGGACCCAGATAAGGTCGCGCCAGACTGGAGAGCGCGGTCGCCGCCGCCGTGAACGCCAGGGCCGCGAAATAGCGACGGGCATTCCGCTCGTGGCGCGGCTTGCGCGAGGCCGCCGGCCACCCCTCCCCCGCTTCGCCGGCGATTACGTAGACGTCGATGTCGCCGCTCTCGCGCTCGAGCTGGTCGCGCACGGAGCCGACGAGAAAATCCCGCCAGCGCGCGCGGGTCGGCTTGCCGACGACGATCTTGGAGACGTTGCGGCGGCGGGCGTAGCGCAGGATCTCTCCCGCGGGTCGCTCACCGCTCAAGGTCACCGTCTCCGCTCCGAGCTTCTCGGCGAGGCGCAACGTCTGCCAGACGCGGTCCCGCTCCTCCTTGGCCATGCGGAGCTCGGCGGGGGTCTCGACGTAGACCACCAGCCATTCCGCCCGCAGCCGCTCGGCGAGCCGGCGGGCGGCCCGCACGAGGCGAGCGGCGTTGGGGCCGGAGCTGACGGCCACCAGCAGGCGCTCGGCGACCGGCCAGGTCTCGGCCACGCCGTGCAGCTCACGGTAGCGCTGCATCTGGGCCTCGACCCGCTCGGCCGTCTTGCGCAGGGCGATCTCGCGCAGAGCGATCAGGTTTCCCGGCCGGAAGAAGCCCTGGATGGCCTGCGCCGCCTGCTCGGGGACGTAGACCTTGCCCTCCTGGAGGCGCTTCAGCAGCTCCTCGGGGGGGAGGTCGACCAGCTCCACCTGGTCCGCCCGTTCGAGGATCGAATCGGGAACCGTCTCGCGGACCACGATGCCGGTGATCTTGCCGATCAGATCGTTGAGGCTCTCCAGGTGCTGGACGTTGAAGGCGGTGTAGACGTCGAGCCCGGCGGCCAGCAGTTCCTCGACGTCCTGCCAGCGCTTGGCGTGGCGCGAGCCGGGAGCGTTGGTGTGGGCGAGCTCGTCGACCAGCAGGACCGCCGGACGCCGGGCGAGCGCGCCGTCGAGATCGAATTCCGTGAGCGTCACGCCGCGGTGCTCCTCGCGGCGAAGCGGCAGGATGTCCAGACCGTCGAGCAGCGCCTGAGTCTCCGCGCGGCCGTGGGTCTCGACCACCCCCACCAGGACGTCGACGCCGCGGCGCTTCAGCTCCTGGGCGGCCTGGAGCATGGCGAAGGTCTTCCCGACGCCCGCGGTGGCGCCGAAGAAGACTTTCAGCTTCCCCCGGCGCTCGCGCTCCTCCTCGGCGTTGGCGAGGGCGAGCAGGGAATCGGGATCGGGACGGTGATCGGTCATGGGGCATTGCCCTGAGCTTCGCGGGGTTGCCCTCGCCCCTTCGGGGCGAGCCCCTCACTCCCCAACCCCTCTCTCCCACCGCACTTCCCCCAACCGGGAGAGAGGGGCTTCAGAAATCGAGCGGATTGCCGTTGCTTTTGACTAACCACTCCCTCTTCTCCCGGTTGGGGGGAGTGCGGTGGGAGAAGAGGGCTGGGATTATGAAGGCCGGGATAATGAGGGGCCACCCTCGCGATCCTCATCGAACCTCCGCCATCCGATCCAGATCCAGATTCAATTCCAGCACATTCACCCGCGCCTCGCCGATCAACCCCAGCCACCGCCCTTCGACGTGCTTTTCAACCAGCCGATGCACCGCCGCCGAATCGAGCCCGCGCGCCAGCGCCACGCGGTTCACCTGATAGAACGCCGCCGCCGGGCTGATGTGCGGATCGAGGCCCGAAGCCGACGAGGTCACCAGATCGACCGGCACCGGCGTTTGATCCCCCGCGTGGCCGTTCGCCGCGCGGATGCGCTCGACGTCGGCCTTGACGCGCTTGATCAGATCCGGATTCGTCGGCCCCAGGTTCGAGCCGCCGGAATTGACGGCATTGTACGGCGACGGCGACGTGGCCGACGGGCGCCCCCAGAAATAGCGGGGGCCGGCGAACGGCTGGCCGATCAGCTCGGAGCCGACGGGCTTGCCGTCCTTTTCGATCAGGCTGCCGTTCGCCTGATGGGGGAAGATCACCTGCGCGAGCCCGGTCACCGCCAGCGGATAGATCAGGCCGGTGAGGACGGTGAGGACGAGGAAGATCAGGATCGACGAGCGAAGTTGTCTCATGGTCACACCACTCTCAAGGCTTGCAGGATGAGATCGATCACTTTGATGCCGACGAAGGGAACGATCACTCCCCCCAGGCCATAGATCAGCAGGTTGTCGCGCAGCAGGCGCGAGGCCGCGTGGCGGCGGAATTTGACGCCCCGCAAGGCCAGCGGGATCAGCACGATGATGATCAGGGCGTTGAAGATGACCGCCGAGAGGATCGCGCTGTTCGGGCTCGCGAGGTGCATCAGGTTGAGGCGGTTGAGCACCGGATAGGTGGTGGCGAAGGCCGCCGGGATGATGGCGAAATACTTGGCGACGTCGTTGGCGATCGAGAAGGTGGTGAGCGTGCCACGGGTGATCAGGAGCTGCTTGCCGATCTCGACCGCCTCGATCAGCTTGGTCGGGTTCGAATCGAGATCCACCAGATTCGCCGCCTCCTTGGCCGCCTGGGTGCCGGAGTTCATCGCCACCGCCACATCGGCCTGGGCGAGCGCCGGCGCGTCGTTGGTGCCGTCGCCGGTCATCGCCACCAGCCGGCCGCCGGCCTGATAGTCGCGGATCAGCTTGAGCTTGGCCTCCGGCGTCGCCTGGGCCAGGAAATCGTCCACCCCCGCCTCGGCGGCGATGGCGGCGGCGGTGAGCGGATTGTCGCCGGTGATCATCACCGTCTTGATCCCCATCTCGCGCAGCTCGGCGAAGCGCTCGCGGATCCCCCCCTTCACGATGTCCTTGAGATGGATCACGCCGAGCACCTGCGATCCTTCGGCGACCACCAGCGGGGTGCCGCCGCTCTTTGCGATCGTCTCGACCTTGCTGCGCACATCGGCTGGGAAGGTGCCCCCTTGCGCGGTGACGAAGGTCTCGACGGAATCGGCGGCGCCCTTGCGGAGCTGGCGTCCGTCGTAGTCCACGCCGCTCATCCGGGTCTGCGCGGTGAACGGCACGAACTGCGCGTGGAGGGCGTGAATGTCGCGCTCGCGGATCTTGTACTTCTCCTTGGCGAGCACCACGATGCTCCGCCCCTCGGGGGTCTCGTCGGCGAGCGAGGAGAGCTGCGCCGCGTCGGCGAAGCGGGCCTCGCCGATCCCCTCGGCAGGCAGGAATTCAGTCGCCTGCCGGTTGCCCAGCGTGATGGTGCCGGTCTTGTCGAGAAGCAGCACGTCGACGTCGCCGGCGGCTTCGACGGGGCGGCCGGACGTTGCGATCACGTTCGCCTGGATCATGCGATCCATGCCGGCGATGCCGATGGCCGAAAGCAGGCCGCCGATCGTGGTCGGGATCAGGCAGACCAGGAGCGCCGTCAGCACGGTGACGGTCACCGGCGTGCCGTGGCCGGCCGCGGTGACGCTGTAGAGGGAGAACGGCAGCAGCGTGACGGTCGCCATCAGGAAGACCAGCGTCAGGCCGGCGAGCAGGATCGACAGAGCGATCTCGTTGGGGGTCTTCTGCCGCTTGGCGCCCTCGACGAGCGAGATCATGCGGTCGAGGAAAGTCTCGCCGGGGTTGGCGGTGATGCGGACGATCAGCCAGTCCGAGAGCACCTGGGTGCCGCCGGTGACCGAGCTGCGGTCGCCGCCACTCTCCCGGATCACCGGCGCGCTCTCGCCGGTGACGGCCGCCTCGTTGACCGAGGCGGCGCCCAGCACCACCTCGCCGTCGCCGGGGATGGTGTCGCCGGCCTCGACGAGCACGAGGTCCCCCTTGCGCAGATCGGGCGAAGGGATCTCGGTGCGGGGAGCGTCGGTACGCGCCTCGCGGAGCCGCTTGGCGACCGTGGTGCGGCGCGTCTGGCGCAGAGCCGCGGCCTGGGCCTTGCCCCGCCCTTCGGCCATCGCCTCGGCGAAGTTGGCGAACAGTACGGTGAACCAGAGCCAGACCGCCACCGAGAAGATGAAGCCGGCGGAGGCTTCTCCCTTGCCGACCAACGCCTGGACGAAGAGACCGGTGGTGAGGAAGCTCCCGATGTAGACCACGAACATCACCGGGTTGCGCACCATGGTGCGCGGATCGAGCTTGCGGAACGAATCACGGATCGCCGCGCGGACGATCCTGGGATCGAAAAGCGATGTCTTGGGCTTTGCCATGATCAGTTGCCTCCGGCCGGTATTTGTGTGGAAATCATTTGCAGGTGCTCGACGATCGGGCCGAGCGCCAGGGCCGGGAAGAAGGTGAGGGCGCCGACCAGCACGATGACGCCGATCAGGAGGACGACGAACAGCGGGGTGTGGGTGGGGAGCGTCCCCGGCCCCACGGGCACCAGCTTCTTTTTCGCCAGCGAGCCGGCGATGGCCAGCGTGGGGATCGCCAGCCAGAAACGGGAGACGAGCATCGCCACGGTTCCGGTCAGGTTGTAGAACGGTGTGTTGGCGGAGATGCCGCCGAAGGCGCTGCCGTTGTTGTTGCCCATCGAGGTGTAGGCGTAGAGGATCTCGCTGAAGCCGTGGGCGCCGGGGTTGGCGATCGCCTTCAGGCCGGCCGGCACTACCACCGCCACGGCGGTGAACAACAGCACCACCAACGGCATGATGAGCACGATCAACGCCGCCATCTTGACCTCGTAGGATTCGATCTTCTTCCCTAAATATTCGGGCGTCCGGCCGACCATCAGGCCGGCGATGAACACGGCGACGATCACGAACGTCAGCATGCCGTAGAGCCCCGAGCCGACGCCGCCGAGGATCGTTTCGCTGAACTGCATCAGGAAGAGCGGCACCAGCCCGCCGAGCGGCGTGAAGGAGTCGTGCATCGAGTTGACGGCGCCGCAGGAGGTGGCGGTGGTGGCCGCCGCGAACAGGGCCGAGCGGGCGACGCCGAAGCGCACCTCCTTGCCCTCCATGTTGCCGCCGGGATTGAGATCGGTGGCCGTCTGATCGACCCCGAGCGCGGCGATCCGCGGATTCCCCTGCGCCTCGGCCCAGTAGCCGAAGAGCTGGAAGCCGAGCAGCACGATCAGCATGGCGGCGAGGATTGCCCAACCTTGCCGGGTATCCCCCACCATCTTTCCAAACGTGTAGCAGAGCGCGGCGGCGATCGCCGTCTCCGCGAGGATGAGTAGAAGGTCGGTCAGCGGCGTCGGGCTTTCGAAGGGATGCGCGGCGTTGGCGTTGAAAAAGCCGCCACCGTTGGTCCCCAGGTGCTTGATCGCCATCTGCGAAGCGACGGGGCCGACCGCGATCACCTGTTCGGTGACCGGTTTGCCGTCAGACCCCTGGGTGGCTTCGACGAGCGGCACGGTGTGGTAGGACGACAGCGTCTGCACCACCCCCTGGGAGACCAGCACCAGCGAGAGCACGAGCGAGAGCGGCAGCAGGATGTAGAGCGTCGTGCGAGTGAGGTCGACCCAGAAGTTGCCGAGCGTGGCCGCCTTGCGCCGCGCGAGGCCACGGATGAAGGCGACCAGAATAGCCATGCCGGTGGCCGCGGAGGTGAAGTTGTGCACGGCGAGCCCGGCCATCTGGGTGAGATAGCTCATCGTGGATTCGCCCGCGTAGGCCTGCCAGTTGGTGTTGGTGGTGAAGCTGGCGGCGGTGTTGAGCGACGAGTCGGTGGAAACGGCCCCGAGCTTCTGCGGGTTGAAGGGGAACCACTGCTGCGTCCGCTGCTGCGCGTAGAGCACGATCATGCCCACGGCGCTGAACAGCAGGACGGCCAGAGCGTAGACCTTCCAATCCATCTCCTCGTCCGGGCGCACGCC
>DATBAW010000596.1:0-4520 GCA_036271335.1 Thermoanaerobaculia bacterium | reverse complement strand
GCGGAGCGGCCCTCAGTGCTTCTGCAGGCTGGCGAGGGCGTCGAGCACCTCGTCGCTGTGCTTGGCGGGGTCGACCTTGACGAACTCCTTCACGACCTTGCCGTCGGGATCGACGATGAAGGTGTTGCGCGCGGAGAGCTTGTGGCCGCCGTACTCCATGGTCGAGCCGTACTCCTCCGAGACCTTGGCGTCGGGATCGGACAGCAGCTTGAAGCTCAGGCCTTCCTTGGTGCAGAAGCTCTTGTGGGACTCGGCGGTGTCGACGCTGACGCCGAGGATCACGGCGTTGACCTTGTCGAACTTGGCCTGATCGCGCTGGAAGTTGTGGGCCTCCGTCGTGCAGCCGCTGGTGAAATCCTTCGGATAGAAGTAGAGGACCACCCACTTGCCGCGGAAATCCTTCAGGCTGGCGGGATGCCCTTCGTTCGTCGTCAGAGAGAAGTCGGGGGCCGGCGCGCCGACCGCCGGCACTTTCGCCATGGTGTCGTCGGCCCGCAGCGCCGGCGCCAGGGCGATCAGGAGGGCCAGTGCGGAGAAGGCGTAACGTCGAATCGGGGTCATGTCATATCTCCAGAGAGTTGGGTTGATCGCTGAGAGCCTACCATCCGCGGCCCGTGAAGTCGCGGGGCGGGCCCATCAGCTCAGTCCCGGTTGGAGGCCCGCCGGTTCTTCCGCCCGGACAAAATGGCGATCCGCCGCGGTGAGCCGGCGGCCGGCCCGGGCTGGCGGACGACCGGTCCGGACTGGCCGGCGATCGGCCGCGGCGGGCCGAAGGCCGGCCAGGGTCATTGGACGATCGGTCCGGCCTGGCCGACGATCCGCCTGGGTTGACCGATGGCCGGCCCAGGTGGGTTGACGATCCGCCGCGGTGGGCCGAAGGCCGGCCCGGGTGGGCGAGCGATCCGCCTGGCTGGGCCGACGGCCGGCGCGGAGCGGCGGATCGACGTTTTCTAGTTCTCCTCTCCCAATTTCCGCAGCGCCGCCGCGCGGTCCTGGGTGAGCAGGGTGTCGATCTCGCGGTCGAGGGTCTCGGCCGGCGCGGCTCCCTGCCAGCGCAGACGGTAGAAGGCCGTCCAGGCGTCGCGGTAGCGGAGCCAGGAGCGCTGGGCGTCGCGGAGGATGTCGCGGGTGGTGGCGGTGAACTCGCCGCAGGTGGGGCAGGGGGGAAGCTTGAGCTTTTCCTGGTAGATCGTGTTGAGCTCGCGGTCGGCGGTCCGCAGGGCCTCCGGCGTGGCGCGCGGCGCGGGGGCGCGGGTGTAGCGCTCGAGGAGGCCGATGAAGGCCTCGGTGCGCTCCCGCTCTCCGACGACAACGAATGAGGTGTGGGCGGTGCCGCCGCGCGAATCCTCGGCGCCCAGGTCGGCATCCTTTTCCACGAAATCGTCCACCGCTTTTCTCAGCCTCTCGAACGCTTCCCGCGCCGGCTCGCCGAGACTCTGGCTCACCGCTTCGATCCGGCGGTCCCACTCGGGAGTCCGCCGGGAGTTCTCCAAACCCTCGCACCACGTGGCACCCCTTCCGCTGGTGAGGTAATCACAGTAGTCGAGATCCTTGGGATTGGCCGCGGAGCGCATCACCTGGAGCTGAGCCAGCATGCTCCACGTCTCGAAGGCGGCCATCTCGTTGTCGGTCTTGCAGAGGAAGAAGGTAGCCGCGTCGTAGTCGCGCGGCGTGCCCCAGCCGTTGGCGAAGATCATCGCCAGCTCGCGGTTGCAGTCCCCCTGCGCCAGGCAACAGCGGCGACCCTTGTCGAGATCGCGATTCTTGGGATCGGCATAGCCGTAGACGTAGTCGAGGCAGTCCTCCGTCTTGACGGCGAAACGCTTGCGGTCCTCGTCGGTGGGCTGCGCGTTCGGCCCCGGCTTGAAACCGGCGACGGTGGCGCAGATCGCTTTGGCCTTGGTCTCCTTGGGATACTCGTCGGCGTGGGCGACGGGCGTGGAGAGGGCCAGAAGGGTGAGGATCACGGCGACTGTGGAATCCGAAAGGCTCGTCATTTTCATTCCTTGGTCCGGTGATGGATCTTACAGGGGAGCGCCTGCTGGGCCTCTTCCTCCCAGACGGCCGCGTCGCCCACGCGGATCTCGCCGCCGGCGAGCACCTGGGCGCAGGCGCCGGCCCGCCAGTGCGGGCGCAGGGCGCGCTGGAGGCCGGAGTGGGCCTGGTCCATCTGGTAGCAAGGGGTGCATTCGGTCCAGATCCGCAGCAGGACGGGGCCGATCCGCAGCAGGCGCCCGCGGGTGTTCTCGAGGTCGACGCCAGAGAGCAGCAGGTTCCCGCGGCGGGCTGTCGGGTCGAGATCCACCCCCAGCTCGGCGGTGGCCTCCCGCCACCCTTCCTCGGTGAGCAGGACCACCTGCCGGCGGCCCCCCTGGTTCGCGTTGCCGGCGATCCCCTTGCCGGTCACCAGGGTGGCGGCGGCGCGCGGGTCCATGGGGCCCTTCTTGAAGCGTTTGACGTAGATGGCGCGGAGGTGGGCGGGCATGGAGAGGATTCTAGGGCCTCTCCTTGAAGGCCTGATGAAGAAGCGGTGAAGAACGGGGCGCCGGCCGGTCCCGGATACAATGCCCCCAGCCGGGCACGAAGGCCGTGCCGGGAGGGGAGGATTCATCCGATGAGCGCACACGATTCCGGGCATGACACCAGCCGCTCCAACCGCCTGGCCGGCGAGAGCAGCCCATACCTTCTGCTGCACAAGCACAACCCGGTCGACTGGTACCCGTGGGGGGAGGAGGCGATCGAGCGCGCGCGCCGGGAGGACAAGCCGATCTTCCTCTCGGTGGGCTACTCCACCTGCTACTGGTGCCACGTGATGGAGCGCGAGTCGTTCTCGGACTCCGGCATCGCCGAGCTGATGAACCGCGAGTTCGTCAACGTCAAGCTCGACCGCGAGGAGCGCCCCGATCTCGACGAGATCTATATGACGGCCACCCAGATCCTCACCGAGCAGGGGGGGTGGCCGAACTCGGTCTTCCTGACGCCGGGCCTCAGGCCCTTCTACGCCGGTACCTACTTCCCGCCCGAGAACCGCTACGGCCGCCCCGGCTTCCGGCAGGTCCTGGAGGATCTCGCCAACGCCTGGAAGACGCGCCGGGCGGACGTCGAGGAGCAGTCGGCGGAGATGGGGCGGGCGATGTCCCATTACCTGGAAGAGCGCTCTTCGCCCTCTCCGGAGCCCCCCGCCGGTCCGGTGGCGCAGCGGGCGTTCGAGTCGCTCGCCCGGCGGTTCGATCCCAAGTGGGGGGGCTTCGGCGGCGCGCCCAAGTTCCCCACCCCCTCCAACCTCTACCTTCTCCTGGAGCTGGCCCACGCGGGGCACAAGGTTGGAGACAACGATGCCGGACAGATGCTGGCGGCGACGCTCGACCAGATGGCCCGCGGCGGCATCTACGATCAGCTCGGCGGTGGCTTCCATCGCTACGCCACCGATCGCGAGTGGAAGATCCCCCACTTCGAGAAGATGCTCTACGACAACGGTTTCCTGCTGGAGCTCTACGCCCGCGAGCACGCCCGCACCGGCGACGCGCAGGCGGCGCGGATCGTCCGCGAGACCGCGGCGTGGCTGGGCCGCGAGATGACGTCGCCGGAGGGGGCGTTCTGGAGCGCCATCGACGCCGAGACCCACGGCCACGAGGGGGCGTTCTACGTCTGGAGCCACGAGGAGCTGCACGCCGCGTTGGGCGACGAGGACTTCGCCTTCCTCGAGCCGCTGCTCGGCTTCGAGGGGGCGCCTTTCTTCGAGGGGAGCCACTATGTGCTCCATCTCCCGGAGCGCCTGGAGGAGGTCGCCGCCCGGCGCCGGATGCCGATCGACGACCTGCTGCGCGAGCTGAACGCCGGCCGCGAGAAGCTGTTCGCCGTCCGCGCTCTGCGCGAACGTCCGGCGACGGACGACAAGATCCTCACCGACTGGAACGGTACGGTCATCGCCGGCCTCGCGGTGGCGGGCCAGCTCCTCCGCGATCCGGCCCTGGTGGCGCAGGCGGCCCGGGCGGCGGAGTTCGTCCTCGCCACTCTGCGCCCCGCGGGCGGACCGCTCCTGCACGCCTGGCGCGGCGGGCAGGGGAAGATCGCCGCCTATCTCGCCGACTACGCCTTCCTGGTGCGCGGCCTGCTGGCTCTCCACCAGGCGACCGGCGAGGCGCGCTGGCTGACGGCGGCCGTCGAGCTCACCGGCGAGCAGCTCCGGCGGCTGCGCGACCCCGAGGGCGGCTGCTTCACGGCGGCCGCGAGCCCGGACCTCCTGTTCCGCAGCAAGGACGTGTTCGACGGCGCCATGCCCTCCGCCAACGCCGTGGCCGTGCTCAACCTGATCGATCTCGCCGCGCGCACGGGCGATCTCGGTTGGCGCCGCGAGGCGCGGTCGTCTCTGAGCGCCTTCGCCGAGCTGGTCCAGAACCACCCGGAGGGCGTGCGCATGCTGGCCCTCGCCGTCCACCGCTACCACGAGACCGGCGGCGGCACCGAGGAGGCCGACGCCGACTACGGCGACGAGCGCGCCGGTCACGAGCGCGAGGCCA
>DATBAW010000595.1:0-2388 GCA_036271335.1 Thermoanaerobaculia bacterium | reverse complement strand
GGCGCCTCGCTCGCCGACTTCCACTCCTTCAGCGCCAACCTCCGCCTGCGGGGGAACCCCAGCGCCGCGCGCATGATCGACATCGAGAAGCACGGCGCCCAGCTGCTGGCGCAGGCGATCCGGCCGCCGTTCCAGGACCGGCTCCACACGCTCTGGAGCCTCGCCGGCAGCTGCTGCGGCGACAAATATCCTTTCATCTCCCGCGCCCGCCTCGCCGGCCAGCAGGAGAGCTACCAGCGCGGCCCCAGCGCCGGCGGGCTCTGGGCGCCACAGGGTCGCGACACCGGTCAACGCTCGGTGAGCGACGCGATGAACTTCGACACCGTCACCCTCGACGCCCTCGACCGCCTCTTCTTCGCCGGCGGCAGCCTGGACGGCCTGTACTCCGACTTCGCGCTCGATCCGATCGTCGACGGCCGCGAGCGGGACATCGACTTCGTGGGCGCCAGCAAGGACCGCCTGCGCGTGCTGCGCCAGTGGCAGCGCTTCATCTACGGCGACGGCCACACCACCGCCGCGCAGACGGTGAAGGTGAAGCTCCTCTCCGGCGCCAACACCGCGCCGCGGATCTTCATCGGCGAGCGGATGGGCCAGATCAACCTCTTCGGCCCGCACCCCGTCCGCCCCTCCACCGACGCCGGCGGCGTCCACATCCTCAGCCTGCCGCTGGCGATCACGGCCAACGCGCAGGAGCAGATCGTCGGCCGCAACGAGGACAAGAGCGGCGGCTGGTCCGGCATCCTCAACCTGCGCGGCGGGCCGCTCAAGATCCCCTACTTCCTCGAGGTGGCGAGCGACGGCCGGCCGCGCGAGGGGGGGAAGGTCTGGACGATCCACCTCCAGCTCCCCGACTACGCCCAGCCGCAGCAGCGGCTGGAAGGGGTGTTCGAATTCACCTTCGAGCGCCCGTTGCCGGAGATCATCCCGGGGGCCAGCATCGATGGCAACTAGATCCGACCGTCCCGACGACGACGGCCCCTCGTTCCTCGACGCCGTCGGCAGCCTGTTCGGCACCGGGCCGAAAATCGCCCGCTCGTCCTGGTCCGCTTACGGCAAGCTGCCGCTCTACAAGGACTTCCTACGCCACGGCCTCGCCGCGCCCGAGGCCCAGAGCTACCGCCAGTGGCTCGACCGCGGCTTCAGCCGCCATTGGGACGAGGACCCTGTCTGCAAGACTCACAAGATCGCCGCCCACGCCTTCTCGCTCTCTTTCGACGGCCTGGCGCGGCGGGTGACGGGGTGCCTCTGGGGGAGCCACGATCACGGCGAGCTGCGGAGCTTCCCCTTCACCCTCTTCGTCTCCCTGCCTGCGGGGGGCGGGCTCGGCGACCTGTCGATCCTCCGCGCCCTGGAGGAGGTGGCGCAGAGCGCCGCCGCCCTGCGCTCCACCCTCGACGCCGCCCCGGATGTCCAGACCTTCTACCACCGGCTGCGGGCCAGCTCGCTGACCCTCCGCCTGGAGCGCGAGAAGGCGCTCGCCGGCCGCCTGGACAAGGAGACCGCCGGCGTCAGGGTCGGCGCTTTCGCCGAGTCGCTTTACGGCGACGAGGCGCCGAGCCTCTGGCCGGCCCTGCTGACCTACCTCGATCGCCGCCGCTCCGCCGCGCGCGGCCGCGACCGCGCCGCCACTCCACCGCTCGCCTGCCGCCTGCCGATCTCGCCACTGCTGCCGGTGGCCCTCCAGGCCGAGCTCTGGAGCGCTCTCGTCCTCGGCGCCGGCGCCCGTGGCAAGGAGCCGCTCAACGTGATCTTCCCCTGGAAGGGGGCCGACCCGGCGGGGGGCCTCCTGATTCTGGAGCGCAACCTGCGGCCGGACGACGTCTTCATCTTCCATCCCGCGCCGCCCCACTACGATTTCCTGGAGGATCTGCGGAAGACGGTCCCCGCCGCCGCCGGACCCTCCACCGACGGTTGGGGCCTCCCCCTCGCCTCCGTTCTGAAGGCCGGCGCCGCGCGCCAAGAAGGATGATGCATGCCTCACGTGCTCGGTGACGACCTCGAGAAGTGCCGCGCCCGTTTCCCCGGCGACGCGCCGTTCGGCACGGACATCAAGTACGACCCGCTCTTCGAGGGGATCAAGGCGGAGGTGCTGAAGCTCACCGCCCACACCTCGCTCGAAGGGGGCGTCGACTGGAAGATGGTCAAGGCGAGGAGCCTCGAGATCCTCGGCTCGAAGTCGAAGGACCTCACCGTCGCGTGCTACCTCACCACCGCCCTCTTTATGCTGGACGGCTACGGCGGCCTC
Source organism: Thermoanaerobaculia bacterium (assembly GCA_036271335.1). Taxonomy (GTDB): domain Bacteria; phylum Acidobacteriota; class Thermoanaerobaculia; order Multivoradales; family UBA5704; genus DATARR01. The sequence continues at coordinate 143 of DATBAW010000595.1, read as the reverse complement.
GCGGACGGCATCGACATCCTCCATGCCTACGTCAAGGACGACTGGGACGGCGTTTTCCCCCCCGCCGCCCGGCCGCGCAACCGGGCGTTGACGCTCGAATGGCTGGTCACCCGCCTGGCGCCGTTCGTCGAGAACAAGGCCCC
>DATBAW010000594.1:0-2816 GCA_036271335.1 Thermoanaerobaculia bacterium | reverse complement strand
ATTGTGGGAGACACCGAGGTCGCCGCGTTGGTCGCGACACCGGCCCCGGCTGCGCCAAACCCCGCTGCTGGATCTCGATCCCCGCAGGGAGTGTAGCCAAAGGGGCATGGCGTTTCAAGGAAAGGCGCGGCAGGATAGTCTCTGCGCGCCATGGAGAACGATTCCGACCGCAACGGCCGGCTGCGCGCGGGGCTCCTGCTGACGGCGGGAGCCGCCTTGCTCCTGTACGCGCTCTGGCCCTGGTTGCCGCTCCCCGGCCGGCCGGCGCGGCCGCGCACCGTGGTCTTCTTTGGCTTCAGCATCCTGGGCGAGGCGATGAACCGGGCCGTGCTCCCGGAGTTCGCCCGCCGCTGGCGCGCGCGGACCGGCGAGCGGCTCGAGTTCGTCACCTCCTTCGCCGGTTCCGGCACGATCACCAACCAGCTCATCATGGGCGTGCCGGCCCAGGTCGCCCTCCTCTCGCTGGAGCTCGACGCCGAGCGGCTGGCCAAGGCCGGCGTCCTCCCCGCCGGCTCGTGGCGGCGGCTCCCCCACGGCGGCGTGGTCAACCGGACCCCGTTCGTGCTGGTGGTGCGCAAGGGGAATCCGCTGCGGATCAAGGATTTCGCCGACCTCGCGCGGCCGGGCGTGAAGGTGGTGCACCCCGACCCGCTGACCTCGGGAGGAGCCAACTGGGCGCTGCTCGCCGAGTACGGCTCGGCCGCCCGGCGCTCGCCGGGACGGGAGAGGGAAGCGGGGTATGACGCCCTGCTCGGCGTCTGGCGCCACGTCGTCGCCCAGGCGGCCTCGGCGCGCGCCGCCCGCACCCAGTTCGAGAACGGCTTCGGCGACGTGCTGGTCACCTACGAGCAGGACGTCATCGGCGATGCCGCGAAAGGCACGCTGCCGGGCGAGATCGTCTATCCTCCCAGCACTGTCCTCTCGGAGCACACCCTGGTCATCCTGGACAAGAACATCGCCCCCGCGGACCGGCCGCTGATCGACGCCCTGGTCGCTTTCCTCTGGAGCGAGCCGGCGCAGAGCCTCTTCGTCCGCAACGGCTTCCGCAGCGTCGACGAGCGGCTCAACGCGGCGAACCGCCACTTCGGGGCCATCCGCGACCCGTTCCTGGTCCGCGACTTCGGCGGCTGGGACGTGGTGAAGAAGGACATCGTGGACGGCATCTGGAAGGATCGCGTGCTGAAGGCGGTGGGCAAATGACCGGCAACGCTCCCGGCCAGCGCTCGCGGGCCCTGGTTCCGGTCGGCATGCTCGTCCTCGTTCTGCTGCCGCTGATCCTGATGCCGATCGCGGCGGTGTTCGTCTTCGCCCTGAAGGGGGGATTAAGCGAGTTCTGGAAGGCGCTCACCAACGAGGACGCCCAGTTCGCCCTCCGCTTCAGCCTGCTGATCGCCTTCTGCACCGCGGCGATCAACGCGGTGCTCGGCACCTGGGCGGCCTACGTGCTGTCGAAATACCGCTTCCGCGGCGAGCGACCGCTCGCCATCGCCATCAACCTGCCGGTGGCCATCCCCACCGTGGTCGTGGGCACCTCCCTCCTGCTGCTCTGGGGTCCGATCGGCCTGTTCGGCAAGCTGCTGGAGCCGTTGGGTCTGCAGCCGATGTTCACGCCGGCGGGAGTGCTCCTCGCCCACCTCTTCGTCACCTTCCCCTACATGCTCGGGGCGGTCAAGCCGCTGCTCGACGAGCTCGAGGTGACCTACGAGGAGGCGGCCTATACCCTCGGGGCGGGCAAATGGCAGACCTTCCGCTACATCATCCTGCCGGCGCTGCGGGGAGGTCTGTTCAGCGGCACCCTGCTCACCTTCGCCCATTCGCTGGGTGAGTTCGGCGCGACGGTGATGGTCTCCGGCAACCTCCGTCTCCGTACCCAGACGGCGCCGCTCTACATCTTCGCGCAGTTCGAGGCGGGCCACGTGGCCGAGGCCAACGCGGTGGCGGCGGTGCTGGCGGCACTGTCGTTCGTCATCTTCTTCTTCCTGCTGCGCTACTCGGCGAGCGCGGGAAGCGGGAAGCGCTGATGTCGATCCGTCTCGACCAGCTCGCCAAGAGCTTCGGCGGCCAGCCGGTGGTCAAGCCCACCTCGCTCGAGGTGGAGGACGGCGAGCTGTTCGTGCTGCTCGGCGCCAGCGGCAGCGGCAAGAGCACGATCCTGCGCATGGTCGCCGGCCTCACGCCGCCCGATTCCGGCCGCATCTGGCTGCGCGACCGCGACGTGACCCACCTGCCGCCGCAGGCGAGAGGGATCGGCTTCGTTTTCCAGAACTACTCGATCTTCCGCCACATGAGCGTGGGCGAGAACATCGAGTTCCCGTTGAAGATCCGCAAGGTGCCGCCGGCCGAACGCGCCCGCCGGCGCGAGGAGCTGCTCGACCGTGTCGGCCTAGGCGGCTTCGGCAACCGCTACGCCCACCAGCTCTCGGGGGGCCAGCAGCAGCGGGTCGCCCTCGCCCGCGCCCTGGTCCACGAGCCCTCGGTCCTCCTGCTCGACGAGCCCTTCGGCGCCCTCGACGTCAAGATCCGGTCCCAGCTCCGGCGCAACCTGCGGGAGATCCAGCAGCAGCTCGGCGTCACCGCCATCCTGGTGACCCACGACCAGGAGGAGGGTTTCGAGCTCGCGGACCGGATCGGCCTCATGGAGCGCGGCGAGTTGCTGGAGGTCGGCGATCCGGAGTTGCTCTACGCCCGTCCCCGGACCCTCTTCGGCGCGGCCTTCCTCGGCGCCGGCACCGTGCTGGTCGGACGGGCGCGGGAGGGCAAGGCGCAGATCGGCCCGCTCTCCCTGCCCATCCCCGCCGAGGTGCGTCACGAGGAGG
>DATBAW010000593.1:0-4961 GCA_036271335.1 Thermoanaerobaculia bacterium | reverse complement strand
GGCGAGATCGAGTCGCGCGCCGGCGAGCTCCCCAAGGACAAGCTGGTCGTCACCTACTGCACATGAGGGTCCGAGCATACGAGCGCCCGTGCGGCGCTCATGCTGCAGGAGAAGGGGTTCACCGACGTGGCGTGCCTGCGCGGCGGATTGAGCGCCTGGGCCCTGGCCGGCGGGGCGATGGTGAACGCCCAGCCTCCCACGGACAAGAAACCGGGCCGACAGCCTGACGGCCTCGGCGCCGTCTTTCCGGGGCGTCCCGTTGCGGCCTCGCCGGGACACTCTTAAAGGGAAGACTGAACCGAGGCGAAAGTGAACCTATTGGCCGCCGCCATCATGCCCTTGAGGCTCCACCACCCGGACGGGATCACGCCCGTCATCATGGGGGATGGCGCCATCTCGTCGGTGCTCCCGGAGCTGGAGGACTGGCTCGCGCGGCGCACCGCGTTCCTGGTCACCACGCCGCGCGTGCACGCGCTCCACGGCGACCGGCTCGACGTGCTCCGCCGGGCCGCGTCGAAGTGGGTGATCCTGGAGGTGGAGGAGGGGGAAGGGGCGAAGTCGATCGAGTCGGCCGAGCGGCTCTGGAACGAGATGCTGGCGGCCGGCGGCAAGCGCGACAGCCGGGTTCTCGCCTTGGGCGGAGGGAGCGTCGGCGATCTCGCGGGGTTCACCGCCGGCTGCTTCCTGCGCGGCGTCGAGTTCGTGCAGATCCCCACCACCCTGCTCGCCCAGGTGGACGCCGCGATCGGCGGCAAGACGGGCGTCGACCTCCCCGGCGGCAAGAACACGGTGGGCCTCTTCCATCATCCGACGATGGTGGTGGGGGATACGGGGGTGCTCTCGACCCTGCCGCGGGAGGAGCTGCGGTCGGGGCTGGTCGAGGTAATCAAGATGGCCGCGCTGCTCGATCCGGACCTCCTCGGCCTCGTCGAGGAGCAGCTGGACCGCCTGTTGGAAGGGGACGCCGAGGCTCTCGGGCCGGTAGTCGCGGCGGCGGCGGCGGCGAAGATCGCCGTCGTCGAGCGCGACCCGACCGAGCTCGGCGAGCGCCGGCTGCTCAACTTCGGCCATACCCTCGGCCACGCCATCGAATCGGCCTGCGGCTACATGGGCCTGCGGCACGGCGAGGCGGTCGGCTACGGCATCCTCTTCGCTCTCCGCCTGGCGCGCAGCCGCGGCCTCAAGGCGACGGCGGCCGGACGGTTGCGGGCTCTGATCCTGCGCCTCGGGCTGCCGCCGCTGCCGGCGCTCGACCCCGAGGAGCTGATGGCGGGGATGGCGCGCGACAAGAAGGCGCGCGAGTCCGGGCTGGTCTGGGTGCTCCCCCGCTCCGTCGGCGACGGGCTGATGGAGGGGGGTACGATGGAGGGAGTCATGACCGACGGCATCGCCGCCGGCGAGGTTCACGCCGAGCTGCGGAGCTTCCTGCGCGACCCCTTCCACGCCCTGGTCTAGCCGGCCGTCACCCTAGAAATGGTGGATTTGTAGGGGCGGCCCTACGTGGCCGCCCTGGGAGGGGGGGCAGTCCGGTCGGGAATCTCCCCGACCCAGGGCGGCCACATAGGGCCGCCCCTACGAAAAACGCGGGCTTTGCGGGGAGCTGTTTTAGCGCCGTCGCGACCGCAAGCGCGGATAAGTCGCCGCGCGCTCCTCGATCGGGCTATAATCGTGCCGACAGCCGCCGATATCCCGGTCGACATGGAAACTCCGCGAAGCCTCCTGCGCCGCCTCAAGCTACGGACGATCCTCGTCGTAGCGCTGCTGCTGTCCGGCATCATCCCGCTGGTGGTCAGCAGCGTCCGGCTGATCAGCCTCAGCAACAGGACGCTGACCAACAGCGAGCGCGACAACCTGACGGGCGAGGCGAGCGCGCTGTCGAGCGAGGTGAACAACTCCCTGGTCGAGGTCCGCCGCCGGCTCGCGCAGCTCGGCGACAGCATCCTGTCGGTCCCGGGACCGGCCGACGTGAAGGCGCGCCTCCTCCAGCCCTGGGTCGGCGAGCAGCTCCAGCGCTTTCATCACGGCAGCCCGGACGTGATCTCCCTGCGCGTGTTCGACCTGGAGGGCGCCGGCCTGGAGCCGGGCGACCTCCTCCCGAACGTGAAGCAGGCGATGAACGCCGCGTTCGACCAGGCGCAGAAGAGCGGGGTGCCGGCCTATGGTTTCGTGCCGGCGGGCGTGGTCCGCAAGCCGCAGGCGATCCTGGCGGTGCCGATCGCCCTGGGACCGGCGGCGCCGCCGCAGATCATCGTCGAGGCGCAGCTCCGCTTTCTGCCGCTGGAGAAGGTGACGCACGACGAGGCGAGCAAGGGGGTCGACGTCTTCCTGGCCGACCGCCAGGGGAAGGTCCTGTGGTCCAACGACAACGGCGGCCACACGGCGGTCCTCGGCCCGGAGACCCGCAACGCGCTCAGCAAGAACCTCACCTTGACGCTGCACGACCGGATTCCCACCGCCGAGGGGAGGCGCGAGGTCTTCGTCCAGGTGAGCGCGCTGCCCGAGAGCGGCTGGAGCCTGGTGGTGCAGAAGCCGCTCTCCGAGGCCTTCGGCGACGTCGACAAGCTGATCGAGAACGCCGCCGTGTCCACGGCCGTGCTGGTGGCCCTCTCGTTCTTCTTCGCCTATCTGGCGGCGCGCTGGGTGAGCCAGCCGATCCAGCGGCTGACCGAGACCACGCACGAGATCGCCGAGGGGAACTTCGGCGGCCTGATCGAGACGCAGGGGCTGACCTTCGAGATGGCCGATCTCGCCGAAGACTTCAACCGGATGAGCGGCCACGTCGCCAGCCACGTGCAGCAGCTCCGGCAGGCCGCGCAGGCGAACCGCGAGCTGTTCATCGGCTCCCTGCGCGCCTTCGTGGCGGCGGTCGACGCCAAGGACCCCTACACCCGCGGCCACTCCGAGCGCGTCGCCTCCTACAGCCGCACCATCGCCCGCTACCTGCAGCTCCCCGAAGAGGTGCAGCACAAGATCTGGATCGGCGCCCTGCTCCACGACGTCGGCAAGATCGGCGTCGAGGACCGCATCCTGCGCAAGGAGGGCGTGCTCCTTCCGGAGGAGTACGAGCAGATGAAGCTGCACACCGTGATGGGCGCGGACATCATGTCCCCCATCGAGCAGCTCCGCGAGATGATCCCGGCCATCCGCTCGCACCACGAGGCCTGGAACGGCCGGGGCTATCCGGACGGCCTGAAAGGCGAGCAGATCCCTCTTTTCGCCCGCATCGTCGGGGTGGCGGACACCTTCGACGCGATCACCACCAACCGTCCGTATCAGCAGGCCTACAGCCTGCAGTTCGCGGTCGAGACCATCACCCGCCTGACCGGCAGCCGCTTCGACGCCAAGATCGTCACCGCCTTCCTCCGCGCCTTCGAGGCGGGGGAGATCCGCTCGGGTGCCATCCGGCCCTCGCGGATCGAGAGCACTCTCGTCGAAACCCGGGCCGCCGGCGGTCAGCGTTGAGGAGCCGCACCCCCTAGCATGGTGTTCCAGTACGTACTCGCGAATCTCCTGGCCAACAACGACCACGCGCTGGGCGCGCTGTTCCTCGACGGGACCGGCGAGACGGTCGACCTCGCCTGCGCCGATTTCAGCCCCTACGAGATGCGCGTGATCGGCGCCTATCTCGGCATCTATCTCCGCCAGCTCGAGCGCGTGCTCGCCAACAACGACCTCGGCGAGCCGCGGATGATCCACATCGAGAAGCGGGCGATGCACATCTACGTCGTCCCCCTCCCGGACGGCTACCACCTGGCGCTCGTCCAGCGCCACCCCGCCCTCGTCGGCCACGCCCGCGCCAGCCTCAACGAGGCGGTCGAGCAGCTCAAGCGCGAGCTGTTCGTGGAATAGAGGCCGGGAGAAGAGGGGGTACAGAAGGAGGGCGCAGCATGCTGCGCCCTTCCGCTATCATGGACCCCGCCATGGCTGATGATTCGAACAAGCCCAAGAACCTTCTGGAGCTCGCGCCCGAGACCCATCTTCCCGAGGAGGAGAAGACGAGCTTCCTCGGCAAGCTGAAGCGCGGGCTCTTCATGACCCATACGGAGATCATCGACAAGGTCTCCGACGCGATGAAGAACAAGGTCACGCTCGACGAGCGGACCATCGAGTATCTCGAAGAGACGCTGATCGCCGCCGACATGGGCGTCGAGACCTCGCTCGAGCTGGTCGAGCGGGTGCGCAAGAACGCCCTCAAGGAGCAGACCACCAGCGCCGCAAAGCTGCGCAAGCTGCTCTCCGACGAGGTGGCCGACCTGCTCGCCGACATGCCGCGTCCGCGCCCGATGGGCCGCGGCCCCACGCTCACCCTGGTGGTCGGCGTCAACGGCGTCGGCAAGACCACCTCGATCGCCAAGCTCGCCCGCCGCCACCTGCAACAGGGGGAGCGGGTGATGCTGGCGGCCGGCGACACCTTCCGCGCCGCCGCCATCGAGCAGCTCGCGCTCTGGGGCGAGCGGCTGGGCGTCGAGGTGATCCGCCAGTCGCAGGGGGCCGATCCGGGCGCCGTGATCTACGACGCCATCCACGCCGCCAAGGCGCGCAAGATCGACCAGCTGATCGTCGACACCGCCGGCCGCCTGCACACCAAGGATCATCTGATGGCCGAGCTCAGCAAGGTCCGCCGGGTGATCGACCGCGAGGCCCCCGACTGGCAGAAGCGGACGATCCTCGTGCTCGACGCCACCACCGGCCAGAACGCTCTCGCCCAGGCCCGCACCTTCAAGCAGGTCGTGCCGATTGACGGCGTCCTGCTCGCCAAGATCGACGGCACCGCCAAGGGTGGGATGGTGGTGGCGATCGCCCGCGAGCTCAAGCTCCCCGTGCTCTATCTGGGGGTGGGCGAGAAGCCGGAAGACCTGGTGGATTTTCGTCCCCGGGAGTTCGCCGCTGCCCTCGTCGGCTGATCCGGCGGCCGGTACCGAGGCCGTCCGGTACCTCCGCCGCGCCCTCCGGCTCGCCGC
>DATBAW010000592.1:0-25762 GCA_036271335.1 Thermoanaerobaculia bacterium | reverse complement strand
CATTGCCCGCTCTGCGGCATGGACGGGCCCAAGCGTGCGCTGCTGACCACCGACAGCGCCATTCTCGGGCAGCCGCCGGTGACCCTGCTGCGCTGCGATGAGTGCGGCGCCGCCTTTCTTCAGGACCAGACGGCCCCCTCCTACGAGGAGGGTCCGGTCGGCCTGCTCGACTACTACGTCGAGCAGGGGGCCGGGATCGATCTCATCGTGGCGCCGCTCCAGCGCGTGCCCCGGACCGTGCGGCGCTGCCTGGAGATCGGCGGCAGCTACGGCTTCGCGCTCGACTTCGGCCGCCACGCGTTCGGCTGGGAGGTGATCGGCGCGGACCCTTCGCCGCTCGCCGCGGCGGGCGCCGAGGCGCTCGGGCTCCCCGTCCGCCGCGCCTATTTCAGCGCCGATCTCGATCTCGGTCCCGAGCCCTTCGACCTGGCGATCTGCTCGGAGGTCCTGGAGCACGTCACGGAGCCCCACGCGCTGCTCGCCGCGATCCACGACCGTTTGACGCCCGGCGGCCTCCTCGTACTGTCGACGCCCAATCTCGCCACGGTCCGGCCGGAGACGGAGCCGGGAGCGCTCTTCCGCGCCCTCAGCGCCGGACTCCACATGATCCTCTACGACCGCGGCGCGCTCGTCCGCGTGCTCCAGGGCGCCGGCTTCGCCGCCGTGCAGATCGAGGAATCGCCGGAGACCCTCCGCGCCTTCGCCGCGCGCTCGCCCGAAGCGCTCGCGGGGCTGCGCCCGGCCGACCCGGCGGCGGAGCGGATCGCCTTGCGGGACTACCTCGCGACCCGGACGGCGAGCGCGCCGCCGGCGTCGGTCCTCGCCAGCGGCTTCGCCTACCGACACTTCAAGGAGTGCGTCAACGCCGGCCTCTACGTGGAAGCGGCGGCGAGCCGGGACCGGCTGGCGCGGGTCTATGCCGAGCGCTACAACATTGACCTCATTGACCTCATTGACCTCATTGACCTCAAAAAGGCGGATCTCGAAAATCCGGCCCTGGACGGCGGCGGGCTCCTCCCCCACAACCTGACGGGCGCTCTCTTTTTCTCCGGGATCCTGGAGCTCAACGCGCTCGGCCATCCGGACCGGGCCGCCGCCTGTTTCGCGTCGGCGGTGGCGGCGGGACGCCTCCTGGAACGCCAGAATCCTTTCAACTTCGCCGACGGCGAGACCGAGGCGCTCCTGGCCCAGAGCCGCAAGCACCTGCCGATGGCGCTGGCGGCGACGGAGCCGGACCGCGCCGTGCGCGAGGTCGAAGCCCTGGAGCGGACCGCGCTGCCGGGAACGCTCCTCGCCGAAGCCCGCGCGCAGACGTTCATCCGGCTGATCAACGCCGGCGCCTTCGACGCCGCCGAACGGCTGGCTCCCGAGGTCGCCGGCCAAGCCGACCGACTCGCCGACGCCGGCGAGGCGAGCTCCGAGACGCTCGACGCCCTGTACTGCCTCGGCCTTCTGGCGCTCCACCGGCAGCGCCCGGACGAGGCCGAGAAACGGTTCGAACGCCTCCGACGGCTCGCCACGGGGAGCGCGGCGAGCGTCTGGTCGGCCCGCCTCCTTGACGCTCTTCGCCGGGTGCGCGCCGGCCTCGCCGCCATCCGGGCTTGAGGGAAAAGGCCGGGATGCTCCTCCGCCCCTTCCGCCGGCCGCGCCGACACAGCCCGCTGGTGATCGCCGAACGGTTCGTCTCGCCGGTCGCGCGGCTCTCCGGCGTCGTCCTGCCGCTCGACGTGATCGCGCGCCGGCCGGTGGCGCGGCTCCGGTTCGTCGTCCTCGCGGACGGCGCCGGGCACGCCGAGGACTACCGCGCGGCGACCCTCTCCAATCCAGGCCTGGGCCCGGAGGAGTCGCTGCGGCTGGAATTCGCGCCTTTCGACGCTCCGGCCGGCGCTTCGTTCCTGCTCGGCGTGCTCGATCCGTCCGGGATGGTCGAGGCCCCCCTCGCCGCCGATCTCGCGGCGGTCCGCGCCGCGGCGGCCGGCCGCCCGCCGATCGGCCTCGCCTGCCGGGCCACGGGAGAAGGGACGGCCAGCGGCCTGCTGATCGACGACCGCGGCCTCGCGGCGTTCCGCGCCACCGACGGCCCCTCCGGCGTCCGCGTGGCCCATGGGCTCGACTCCTTCTGGTGCGATCCCTACGGCCTCTACCTGCGCGGCTGGATCCACGCCCACGAGCACCGCGTGCGATCGCTGCGCGTCGAATCCGCCGGCCGTTCGGCCCGCGTGGACACCTTCACCGACCGCCCCGACCTGCTCGCCCACTACCCGGCGCACGAGCATGTCCGGCATGCCGGCTTCGCCGTCTATCTCGCCTGCCCGGTGGGTCATCCGGTGACGCTGACGCTGGAGACGGACGGCGGTCCCGCCCGCCTTCACCTCCCGCTGCCGGAGACCCCGCTGCCCCCTCTGCCCGAAATCGTCGGGGAGGGCCACGACGAGGTCTCGCCGCTGCTGCGGCGCTTCGTCGAGATGGCCAATTCCCGCGGCGGCCGCGTGCTCCAGGTCGGCGCGCGCACCCCGGCCGGCCAGGCGGGAGCGGCGCCGCGCCCGCTGCTGCGCGGACCGGTGACCGGTCTCGACATCCATCCCGGCAACTGCGTCGATCTGGTGGGCGACGCCCACTTCCTCGGCCGTTTCCTGCGCGCGGGCTCGGTCGACGCCGTGGTCTCCGGTTCCGTCCTCGAGCACCTCCAGGCACCCTGGCTGTTCGCGGCCGAGGTCAACCGCGTGCTCAAGCCGGGCGGGCTCGTCTATCACATCGCCCCCGGAGCCTGGCCGGCCCACGCGCAGCCGAACGACTTCTGGCGCATGTCCGCCGAGGGACTGCGCGTGCTGTTCGGACCGGACAGCGGTTTCGAGGTGCTGGCGGCCCAGGACGCCATGCCGGCGACGATGATCCCCAGCCCGGCGTGGCGGCAGCATTTTCTCGACATGCCGACCATCCCGGCCTTCGCGATGGCCGAGATCCTGGCCCGCAAGGTGGACGAGATCCAGCCCGGCGCCGTGGCGTGGCCGCTGCGAGCCGGCGCCAGCGCGGAGCGGTCGCGGCGCTATCCGGTGGACGGCCTGCGCATCGCGCAGCCGCCGCTCGTCCCGCGTGGAAACCTTTCCTGATGCCGCCCCGCGACTCGGTGATCCTGCCGCTCTCGGTGATTCTCCCGGTCTCGGTGATCCTCCCGGTCTACAACGGCCGCCGCTTCCTGCTCGGCGCGGTGCGGAGCGTGCTGGCGCAGACCCTTCTCCCCTGCGAGCTGATCGTGGTGGACGACGGCTCGACCGACGGCTCGCTGGACGAGCTGGCGGAGCTCCCCGCCGCTCCCTTCCCCGTACGGATGGTGCGGCAGGCCAACGCCGGACAGTCGGCGGCGCGCAACGCCGCCGCCCGGCTGGCCACGGGCGAGCTCCTGGCCTTCATCGACCAGGACGACCACTGGCACCCCGACCACCTCGCGGAGCTCGTCGCGCCGCTCCTCGCAGATTCCTCGATCGGCTGGGCCTATTGCGACTTCGACGAGATGGACCTCGACGGCAACCTGGTGACCCACGGCTTCCTGCGCGTGCAGGGAGGGCGCCATCCCAAGCGGACGATCTATGAATGCGTGGCCGGCGACCTGATGGTGCTCCCCTCGGCGAGCGTGATCCGGCGCACGGCGTTCGAGGCCGCGGGAGGCTTCGACGAGGCGCTCAGCGGCTACGAGGACGACGACCTGTTCGTGCGCATCTTCCGCCTCGGCTGGTACCACGCCTTCGTCGACCGCGCGCTGCTCCGCTTCCGCATCCACGCCACCGGCTCGTCGACCTCCCCCACCTTCATGGCCAGCCGCCTGTGCTACGCGGCGAAGCTCGTCGCGATCCTCCCCAACGACTCGCGGATGTTCCGCTATTACGTCAGCGAAGCCATCGCGCCCCGCTTTTTCCTCACTACGCTCGACGACTACGTGCGCGCCTGCTCGGCCCTCGACTGGGAGGGAGCGCGGCTGGCGTTGCAGGGCGTCAATCACTTCGCGTCGCTGCGCCGCCGAAGCCTGCGCCTGCGGTGGAAGCTGCTCTGGATCCAGCGGCCGCGCCTTTTCCGGCTCCTCATTGCCCTCAACGACCGCCTGCCTTACAGTGTCCGCTTCATCCGCAATCCCACGGTCACGCTGCGCTGAGGCGACGAGATGCAAAAGGGCCAACTTTCAGCCCTCGATTTCGAGGTCCTCGTCCACCCACTTCTGGGCATGACCGTATCCCTCGCGCGGAAGAGCTATGGAACGACGATCTATCTCGAATTGGGCCGTTTGCGGCCGCCGAGCACTCCCTACCTCTGCTATGGCGACGGCGATGTGACCATTGGAGTGGATTGGGACTGGAGGGTTGAGGAAGGAGATGCCATTCTGTATGGCAGCTCGGATACGACGCCGGTGATCAAAGACGGGATCGAGAGCCTCACCGGTACGGTCATCGAGAGCCTTGCGATCACCGGCGAGGTCCCCGAGCTCTCGGTCGGATTTTCGAATGGGCAGCGCCTCCAGTCCATGGTGATGACCTCCGGCGATCCGCAGTGGTCGATCCGCCTCCCCAATGGGGCTTGGCTCTTCGCGCAGGACGGCATGCTGGTCGTCGGCGATGGGTCGAACGAGCTGTCGGCGGAGGAGAGAGCGACGTTCGACTTCGCTAAAGCCACGGCCCGGCGTTGGGGGGCGCCGGTCGCGGAGCCGAAGAAAGGGACCTGTGTGAACTGTCGCTCGTACGTCCGGCTCAACGGTGAAGGGCACCTGCTGGACTTCGGTGTCTGCACGGACAGCTCGAGCCCCTTCGACGGTCGCGCCGTCCGCGGCTCGAGCGGTTGCCCGATGTTCCGTCCCTGGCCTGCTTAGAACCCCTGGCCTGGCTGCCCCATAATAGCTCTCGGCCGGCCCGCGTTGACAAGCCGCGCGGAGAGCGGAGACGATGCGCGCGGAGTCTCCTGACAATGTGCGGCATCTTCGGCTTTACCGGTCCTCCCGACCCTGACCGCCTGGCGCTGTTGCGGGATGCCTTGCGCCACCGCGGTCCGGACGGCGAAGGCGAGGTCGTGCGGCCGGCGCTGTCGATGGGGTGCGACCGGCTGGCGATCGTCGGCCGCGCCAACGGCGAGCAGCCGCTGGCCAGCGAGGATGGCCGGATCCAGGTGGTCTGCAACGGCGAGATCTACAACCACCGCGCGCTCCGGCGAGACCTCGAACGGCGCGGTCACCGCTTCGCCACCGACTCGGACGCCGAGGTGATCGTGCACGCCTTCGAGGACGAAGGGGAGGCCGCGCTCGGCCGGCTGCAGGGGATGTTCGCCCTCGCGATCTGGAACGAGGCGGACGGGCGCCTGCTGCTGGCGCGCGACCCGGTGGGCATGAAGTCGCTCTTTTACCTGCGGCACGAGGAGCGCTGGTGGTTCGCGTCCGAGGCCAAGGCGCTGCTATTGGCTTCTGGCGTGGAGCGGCGGCTCGACCTGCACGGGCTCGACGGCCTTTTGCGGCTCGGCTTCGTTCCCGGCCCGCGCACGCTCTTCGCCGGCGTCGCCCGCCTGCCTGCCGGCCATCGCCTGACGATCGAGCGCTCGGGCCAGACGCGGCTCGCGGCCTTTGAGACCGAATCGACCGCGCCGGCCGGTGCCCTCGGCGACCTCCCCGGCGAGCTGCGGCGGCGGCTGGGCGCGGCGGTCGACAGCCATCTGGCGGCGGAGGTGCCGGTGGGCGCCTCGCTCTCCGGCGGCCTCGATTCGAGCTTTCTGGTCGGCCTGATGGCGGAACGGCTCGGCGCGGGGGTCAGGACGTTCGCCATCGGCTGCCCGGGCGATCAGGACGAGCGGCCGTTCGCGCGTCGCGTCGCCGAGCGCTTCCGCACCGATCACCGGGAGATCGCGGTCGGCGCGGACGATCTCTTGCAGCGCCTGCCGCGGGTGGTCTGGCAGGCCGAGGAGCCGCGCGGCGGTCCGCTGGTGCCGAACAGCCTGCTGTTCGAGCGCGCCGCCGAGGACGTGCGCGTGCTGCTGCTCGGCGAAGGCGCCGACGAGCTGTTCGGCGGCTACCTCCGGTTCAAGACCGCCCTGCCGCCGCTCGGGTTCCTGCCGGCGCGCTTCGGCGCCGCCCTCTACGGCACGCGCAAGCTGGGCGCCGCGGACGAGCTCTACGCGCCGGCCCTGCGCGCCGCCCGCGCCCTGGAGGACCCGCTCGCCACCTGGCTCGGCCCGGCCCTGCGCCAGCGCGGCGCGCGGCGGCTCGCCGGCCTGCTCGACTTCGAGCGCCGCATCCAGCTCCCCAACGCCCACCTGCCGCGCGTCGATCTGCTCTCGATGGCGCACGCGCTGGAGGTCCGCCTCCCCTTCCTCGATCCCGGCGTGACGGCGCTCAGCGAACATGTGCCGCTGGCAGCCAAGGTGGCATGGCGCGACGAGAAGATGGTCCTGCGCCAGGCGGCGAGCGGCCTGCTGCCCGACGAGATCCTCCGCCGCCGCAAGCAGGGGCAGGCGAATCCGCTGCGCCTCTGGGAAGCCGCCGGCCTGCTCGATCACGCCGCCGACCTGCTCGCCGCGCCCGTGGTGCGCGCCCGCGGCCTCTTCCAGCCGCGCTTCATGGATCGGCTGCTCGCCCGCCTGCGGCGCGGGCGCGGCCTGCCGTTCGACCGCAACCGCCTGCACTTCCTGGTGCTGATCGAGATCTGGCATCGCGTCTTCCTCGATCCCGAGCGCCTGGCGCCGCCGGCATGACCTCTCCGACGAATCGCCTGGCACCTCGCTGGCGCAAGCAGTTCGGCCGGATCTGGGAGCTGGCGCGGAGCCGTCCGCGGACCTTCCTGGGAGCCCTGATCTGGCCGCTCGCCTATCCGTCGGCCTGGCTCTGGCGGCGGACCTGGCTGCGCGGCACGCGGCTGATCGCGGTGACCGGCTCGGTGGGCAAGACCAGCACGGCGGCGGCGGTGGCGGCCGTGCTCGGCGTGCCGTTCGATCCCGACGGCCGGAACTTCGGCAGCTTCCTCGCCATCGCGCTCCTGCGCCACCGGTCTCGCCATCGGCCGCTGGTCGTCGAGGTCGGCATCTCGCGGCGCGGGCAGATGCGGCGCTATGCCCGCCTCCTGCGCCCCGACGCCGTCCTCCTGACCGCCATCGCCGAGGATCACGCGCAGGCCCTCGGCGGCATCGAGGGGGTCGCCGCCGAAAAGGCGCGGCTCGCCCACGCCGTCCGCCCAGGCGGTCTGCTGGTGGTCAACGGCGACGATCCGCGCTGCCTGGCGATCGCCGCCGCAGCCCGGGCGCGGGCCGTCCGGGTGGGCTTCGGCGCCGGCTGCGACTGGCGGATCGGCGGCGCGCGCGTCGAGTTTCCCCAGGGCACCCAGGTCGAGCTTGCCGGCCCCCGAGGCGCCCTCGCGATCGGCGCTCCCTGGATCGGCGATGGCATGGCGCGCTGCCTCGCCGCGGCGGCCGCGTTCGGCGTCGAATCCGGGCTCGACGGGGCGACCGTCCGCGACGGCCTGGCAGGCTTGCGCCCCCTCCCCGAACGGCTGGAGGCCGTGCCGCTCGCCGGCGGCGCGTGGCTCCTGTGCGACTCCTGGAAGGCGAGCTGGGAGACGATCGAATCCGCCTTCTTCGAGCTTGGCCGGCTCGCGGGCTGGCGGCGGATCGCCCTCCTCGGCGACATCGACGAGGTCTACGGGGATCGCACCGCGACGTATCATCGATATGCTCGCCTGGCGGTGGCAGCCGCCGAGCGGATCGTCTATGTCGGCAGGAACTACAAGGTCTTTCGCGCCGGGGCGAAGCGAGCGGGCCTGGCGCCGGGGCGTCTCCGGCACTGCCGCGACGTCCAGCAGGCCGCGGCGGAGCTGGCTCCCGAGGTCACGGCGGGGACCGTGATCCTGATCAAGGGAAGTCACCGGCAGAAGCTGGGCCGGATCAGGCATCTCCTTCAGGGCGCGCCCGTGAGCTGCGAGCTGCGCGTCTGCCTGCGGACCGGGCTGAGCTGCGACCTCTGTCCGCTTTTGACAGCACGGACTTCTGAAAGGACAACACCATGAATCGCATCCGTCTGGCCCTGCTGCGTGGCGTCTGTCAACTGCCGGCCTATGTCGCCATGGAGCGCGGCTTCTTCGCCGCCGAGGGGATCGAGGCCGAGCCCCAGATGGCGCCCACCGCCTGGGCGGTGCCGGACCGGCTGCAGAGAGGCGAGGTCGACTTCGCCGTGATCCCCTGGACGCGGGTGGCGGCGGACGTGCCGCGCGACGGCAACCGGCTGGTCCTGGTCGCCGGCTCGGGCGTCGAGGAGGCGGCCCTGGTGGTGCGCACGGGGCTGGCGCCGGAGGACGTGCGGAGCGTCGCGGTGCCCAACGAAGGGGGGATCAAGGATCTCACCGCCATGGCGCTCCTGCGGCGGCTCAACTGGCACGACATCCGCCTGGTCCGCCAGCCGTCGGGGGACGGCGCCATCCTCAGCTTCGTCGGCCAGGGCGCGGACGCGGCGGCGATGGTGGAGCCCTACGCCGCCATGCTGGAGACCCTCGGCCTCGGCCGCGTGCTGCTGCGCACGGGCGACGTCTGGCCGGGCGCACCGGGGTGCTCCCTGACCACCACCAGCGCCTGGATCGAGCGCGACGCCGACCTCGTGCAGCGGGTGGTGCGGGCCTACGTGGCCGCCGCCCGCCACGTCCTCGACGCTCCCGCGGAAGCCTGCGCCGCGGGCGAGAAGTACATCGGGGTGAGCGCCGCGATCCTCCGCCGCGCCCTCGACGGCAACCGCCCCGAGCCGCGGGCGATCCGCAACGACGAGGCGATGGCCCAGATCCTCACCCTGATGTCCGATCTCGGCTACCTGAAGACCACGCCGCAGGGCTACCGCGACCTCCGCTTCCTCGAAGCCGCCGGCCTCTGAGCGAAGACCGATGATCCGCGACGCCCTCGATCTCGCCCGCAGGTCGGCGGCGCTCCCGCGATTCCTCCGCCGGCCGCTCGATCTGCCCGCGGCCATCGCGGCGGTCGGCGCGGGGGTGCGAGGGCGCGAGGCGGCGTTCCTCGCAGTCCTGGAGCAGCTCGTCTTCGGCGTCGCGACGAGCCCGCTGCGGCGGCTGCTGGTCTGGGCGGGCTGCACGCCCGGCGATCTCCGCGGCCTGGTGGCCGCCGAGGGGGTCGAGGGGACACTGGCGCGGCTGCGGACGGCCGGCGTCTTCGTGACCGCCGACGAGATGCGCGGGCGCGTTCCGCTGCGCCGCTCGGGGCTCGAGATGGCGCTGACCCCGGAGGACTTCGACAATCCGCGCCTCCACGGCGGCGTCGGCGGCGCCACCAGCGGCTCCACCGGCCGGCGCGTGCCGGTGCGCTACGACTGGCCGTTCCTCGCCTCGGAAGCCGCCGGGGAATTGCTGCTGCTCGAGAGCCACGGCCTGTGCGACGCTCCGCTCGCCTTCTGGATGCCCGGACCGCCAGGGATCGCCGGCCTGCACAACCTCCTCGTCCACGCCAGGCTCGGGCAGCCGCCCGAACGCTGGTTCTCTAGCAGCCCGCCGCCACGGCGGAACGAAGGGCTCGCCTTCTGGGTGGACCGCGGCTGGCGCGCCGCGCGCCGCCTCCTCCCCCGCCTCGGTCCGGCGCCGGAGTGGGTGCCGGCGGAGCGCGCGGACGAGGTCGCGCGCTGGCTCGCGGGCTCGTCCCGGCCGGCGGCGCTGAAGTGCTTCGCCAGCTCCGCGCTGCGGGTGGCGAGCGCGGCCGTGGCCGCCGGCCTCGACCTCTCGCGGCACGTCGTGTTCGCCGGCGGCGAGCCGCTGACGGCGGCGCGGCGCGACTTCCTGGCGCGCTCCGGCCTCCGCGTCTTCGCGCGCTACGCCGCCACCGAAGCCGGTTTCATCGCCGGCGCCTGCCCCCGTGGCGAGGACGGCGGCGAGATGCATCTCTACTCCGACCGCTTGGCGCTGATCGGTCCCGAGCCCGGCGGCCTGGAGCCGGCGCCGTTCGCCTTCACCATCCTCTCGCTCGCGGCGCCAAAGGTGCTGCTCAACGCCGAGCTGGGCGATCAGGGGCTGCTCCGGCGGCGCGCCTGCGAGTGCGTGCTCGGCCGCGCCGGTCTCGAATGGCACGTGCGCGACGTGCACAGTCCGGCGAAGATCGCCGCCGAGGGGGTGAAGCTCGGCGAGCTCGACTTCGCGCGGCTGGTCGAGGAGGCGGCCCGGGACCTCGGCGGGAACCCCGACGAGCTCCAGATCTGGCTCGGTACCGGCGCCGGGGACGATGGCGCCTCTCGCATCACCCTCGTGCTGGCCCCCGGCGCGGCGCTCGATCCCGAGGCGCTCCAGCGCCGGCTGCGCGAGCGCCTGCCGGAGCTCTCCGGGGGCTCCCTGGCCGCCAAGCTCTGGTTCGCGGGCAGCGCCTTGACGATCGAGCGCCGCCTCCTGCGCCTGGGACCCGGCCAGAAGATGCGGCGCATCGTCCGCGAAACGACCGGATCGGCCGATGCGCTTTGATCCCGTGGCCTGGGCCGGCGTCCACGACCGGCGCGAGGCGCGGCACTTCGCCTTTCGCCGCGGCCTCGAGCTCTGCCTCAAACGCTGCGGGCCGCGCATCCGACCCGGGGACCTGTGGGCCGACGTCGGCGCGGGCACCGGCCATCTCGCCAAAGCCCTGGCCGAGCGCGGCGCCCGCGTCGCCGGCCTCGACCTCGATCCCGCCATGGCGCTCTATGCGTACCGGCGCTGGTCGCGACCCTTCGCCGTGTCCGCGGCGCGAGCCTTTCCTCTGGCGGACGGCGCCTGCGCCGGAGTCGTCGCCATCTCCCTGCTCGGCTGCCTGGGAACGAGCGCCGATCTCGCGGAGCTCCTCGCCGAGGCGGCCCGCGTGCTGGCCCCTGGCGGCACCCTCTGTCTCAGCGCGATGAACCGCCAGAGCCGCCTGCGCCTGGGGTCCGGCGGCTTCACCGCCTACGATCCCGCGGCACTGGCCGTCACGGTGCAGCAGGCCGGCTTTGTCCTCGAAGAACAGATCTTCTACGGTCACTTCCTCGCCGCCGGCCGCCTCGTGCTGCCGCGACCCGCGGCCGCCCGGAGACTGGAGCGCGACGCCACGCCCGGCTCCCGCGATCCCTGGGCGCGCCAGATCCTGCTCCTGGCGCGGCGCGATGTCCGACCTCACGCGGCCGTAAGGAGGAGCTCGGTTGTCTCCGCAGGGTCCGGGATCACTCGCCGCTCTCGGTCGGCAGCCTGGCGGCCAGCCAGCCGCTGATCCCCGCCGACATCACCTTGACGTTGTCATAGCCCATCTTCCTGGCGCGGCGAGCCGCGTTGGGCGCCTTCATGCACATCGGATTCGAGCAGTAGAACACCAGGCTGGCGCCGTGATCGGACGGCAGGTCGCCGTCCTTGTAATCCGCGGGATCGAGGCTCAACGCGCCGGGGACGTGGGCCGCCCTCCAGCTCTGGCGGGAATTGACGTCGACGACCGTCACCTCTCCCTTCTGCACCAGCGGCTGCAGCTCGGCGGGAGAGATGGACTTCAGGCCCATCAGGAACGCGAGCACGTCAGCGGCTCCCGCAGGGCTGGCGCCGTCTCTGGAAGCGCGGCCTCAGGGCGACCCAGCTCATGATGCCGAAGGTCGGCAGGAGCGGCTTGACGAGACCCGGATCGCGAGAGGCCACGATCGCGCCCGCCACCAGGAACGAGACTCCCAACAGCAGCGCCGCCGGCGACGGGCCCGACGATCGCCCTTGCAGCCGGGAGGCCAGCAGGTCCGCGCCGACGACCGCGAGGGCCAGGACCAGCGGCCCGGCCATCACCAGCCATCCGGCCTTCGCGGCGAGCGACGCGGTGAGCGTCGAGACGATGATGCCGGCGCCCGCCATCAGGCTGGGGCCGAGCTCGAGCCAAGTCTTTCGTGCCATTTCACGGTCTCCTGTCGTTGCTTCCACCTGCTAGTACGCGGCGAAGGTCCGTAAGTTCTCGTCGCCCCCGGGTCCGTCACTGCCGGAGCGGCCCGGTGCGTCCGGCCGCGCCGGCCACCATCGTCACCAGCTCCACGAGCTCCACCGGTTTGGCGACGTGCATCGAGAAGCCCGCCGCGACGGCCTTGACGCGATCCTCGGCGCGGGCGTACGCCGTCAGCGCGATCGCCGGGATATCCCCGCCCTTCTCGCTGCCGAGCAGGCGGACGCGCCGGATCAGCGAATAGCCATCCTCGCCGGGCATGCCGATGTCGCTGACCAGAACGTCGAAATTCCCGGTCTGGACCTGCGCGAGGACCTCGTCGACGGAGTCCGTGGCCGTGACCACCGCTTGGCAATCCTCGAGCAACCGCTTCACCAGCTCCCGCGCGTCCGGCTCGTCGTCGATGATCAGGACCCGCACGCCGGCGATCTCGCCACAGTGGTCGGCCGGGTTGGCCAGACCCTGCGAAACCCGGGGATGGCGGCCTTCGAGCGCCGGATCCTGGTCGGCTCGCGTCACCAGCAGCGGCAACGATACGGTGAAGGTACTGCCGAGCCCCGCTCCCGCGCTCTTCACGCCGACCGCGCCGCCGTGCAGCTCCGCCAGTTGCTTGACGATCGAGAGGCCGAGCCCCAATCCGCCGTGACGGCGCGTCGTCGAGGCATCGGCCTGCCGGAAGCGATCGAAGATGTACGGCAGGAACTCCGGCCGGATCCCCTCGCCGGTATCGATCACGCTGATCTCCAGGTGCGAGTGGACGCGTTCGAGCACCACCCGGACCTCGCCTCCCTTCGGCGTGAATTTCGTCGCGTTGCTGATCAGGTTCCAGAGGATCTGTTGCAATCGATTGGCATCGCCATTGATGGCGACGCCGTGCAGCGGATCGATCACCGAGCGCAGACGGATCCCCTTCGCTTCGGCGGTCGGCCGCGCCGTCTCGATGGCGGACTGCACGACCGCCGCCAGATCGAGCCGCTGCACGTCGAGCCGGACCTTGCCGCTGATGATGCGGCTCATGTCCAGCAGGTCCTCGATGATCTGGGACTGCGCGCGGGCGTTGCGTTCGATCACTTCCAGCCCCTTGGCGATGTCCCTGGGCTCGGCGGACGCCCGCATGATCTGCGACCAGCCGAGGATCGCGTTCAGCGGCGTCCGGATCTCGTGGCTGAGCGTCGCCAGGAACTCGTCCTTCATCCGGCTCTGCAGCTCGGATTCCGCTCGCGCCGCGCGTTCGCTGGCCAGCAGCTGCTCGCGTTCCGCCTCGATCCGCTCGGCCTCGAGCCGCTGATCGTGGATGTCCGTGCAGGTGCCGAACCAGCGGACGATCTCCTCCTTTTCATCGCGGATCGGCAGCGCCCGCACGAGAAACCGGCGATATTCGCCCGCGCCGTTGCGGACCCGGAATTCGAGACTGTAAGGCTCACCGGTGCTCAGGCACTCCGACCACCGCCGCGCCACGCGCGGAAAATCGTCGGGATGGACATAGTCCCCCCAATCCGGGGCTTCGCCGGCGTCCTCGGGCAGATCGACATACTCGAACCAGCGGCGGTTGTAATAATTGAGCACGCCGTCCGGCCGCGCCGACCAGACGATCTGCGGCATCGCGTCGGCCAGCTGACGGAACCGCGCCTCCCGCTCCTCCAGGGCTTCCCGCGCCCGCACCATCGCGGTCACGTCCACGCCGTGAACGAAGATGCTGGTGATCGCGCCGTCCGCTCCCCGGAGCGCCTGATAGATGAAATTGACGAAGCGGAGATCGGAAACCTCGTCGCGCTCGAGCCGTACGGCCACCTCGTTGCCGACGAAGGGCTCACCGGTCCGGTAGACGTCGTCGAGCAGCTCGATGAAGCCCTGGCCCGCGATCTCCGGCAGGGCTTCGCGCAGGGGCCTGCCGAGGATCTCCCGGTGGCCGCCGATCAGCTCGTAATATTTTTCGTTCGCCAGGCTGAAAACGTGATCGGGCCCCTCCAGGGTCGCGATGAAGGCGGGAGCCCTCTCCACGATGGCGGCGAGGTTGCTCCGCTCGGCCTCCAACACGCCCAGGATCTCCTTGCGTTCCCCGGCGAGCCGGCGGCGCTCCCGGTCCGCCAGCGCGGTCATTCCCGTCGCGAACGGACCCTCGCCGCCGGCGGCGGCACTTTTCTTCATCACGGGGTCACTTCAGCCGGTCCGCCGCGACGATCAGAAAACGGTTGCCGTCGAGGTCGCGAAAGAAGAATTGCGGCGGCACCGGATCCGGGATCGTCACCTGCAGCGAGACCAGCCCCACCCGCGGGGTTCCCTGGCGCGCGATCTCCGCGTCCACGTCGACGCCCCTGGCGAGAAGCGTGGCGTGATCGGCCTCGATGTCATCCGTCGCGAACGCGCAGCAGGTCTGATCTCCACCGGCGGACCTCCCCTCGCCCGGCGGCACCAGCGCCAGCGCGATCGTCGAGCCCGGCGGCGCCACTTCGATCCAGCGATGGCCTCCGCCGTAGACGAAATCGCCGCGCTTCTCGAACCCGAGCTTGTCGCGATAGAACTCGAGCGCGCGGTCCGGGTCGGCGACCGGGACGAACACGGTCCCCACCTGGTGGATGTGGGTCGTCTTTGCGCTGTCGGCCATCCGTCGCTCCTTTCGCAGGACCATCCTCGCAGCCATCATCGTTGCAAAGAGCTGACCAGGTCTGCGGGTAGGGACGCGAACGTCTAACTCGCGAGGCGCGGCGCAAAGCCGACCTGAGCTCCCTGATAACAGATCAGAATCCGGTTGAAGAGGGCGGTGATCCCGCCGACGTTCATCCCCTGCTGCCCCATCATGTACTGATTGACCTCGCACATCACCGCCGTGAGGCCTTGCACCGGGGCCGGCATGGAAGCGGTATCGATCGTATAGGAATAGGACGACGCGCCGTCCGAGCCCACCAGCCCGATCGTCAGGGGATCGCTCACGCAATTGCAGCCCTGCGAGCCCGCAGCCCAGGTCGGGCAGACGACCGTGTCCGGCCAGGCCGTGGCGTAGACAGCGCCGTGGGGATCGCTCAGGAAGACCGGGCCGCCCCCGGTGTCGACCATCGCGATCGGCGACGGGACGTTTCCCGGCCATTCCGTCAGCTGGCCGCCGATCGTGAGCGCCTGCGGAACGACGGCCATCCACTCGATGTCCGGAATCAGCTCCAGGAGCGTATAGCCGGCCGGCAACGAGGAATGAAGGATCAGATGCGACTCATCGTTCACCACCATCTCGCCGGAGACGGAGAACAGCGAGCCCGCCGGCGCATAGACCAGCTCCGCGTAGGGATGGGCGGTGTCGTAGGACAGCGGGCTCTGCATCGTCACGTTCAGCCCTGGCGGCGTGTTCCACCCGTTCGCGGACCACGGAAGGATGCGCCCGGCGCCGAAATTCGCGGTGCGCTCGCCCGCGGAGTTGTTGCCGGTGCAGGCGTAGAAGACACACCCCTGGATCTCGTAAACGCTCCCATCCCGCGCGACGATCTGGAGCGGCCCCTGGACCACATTGGCGGGACACCCCCAGGGCTCATGCGCCGTTCCGAGGATCGTGTAGCCGGGAACGCCGACCAGGTCCTCGCCGTTCGGAACGATCATCGTGGAGCTGCCGGAGTCGACGAGCAGCGACGCGGTCACGCCCCCGCCCGGCGTCGGGAACTGGACGCCGATCCAGGCGTCGAAGCTCCCCTGCTCGGAGACGGTGGTGAGCGGAATCGCCACGCTTTCGCCGGCGCCGACCTTGCGTTCCGTCGGCGCCGCTCGCAGGGCCGTCCGGATCTGTATCTGCCGCCGGACGAACGAACGTTGTGATTCATTCTGGACGAAGCTCGGATGCAGCGTCGGCCGGGAAAAGTTCATGGAGCCTCCTTAAGTTCCGCAAGTTCCGCGCATGGGACGCGATGCTGCCTTGATCTCAACACGGCGTCAACGCTTGACATTTGCCGAGCCTGCGCCACAGGATAAGAACAAGCCGCGTTCCCGAACCGCCATGCAGCGATCCCTGGAGATCCTCAATGCCCTGTTCATTGACGAAGAGCGGAATCGAGTTTGACGCAGCGACCGGCGCGGTCGTGACGATCAAGCTCAAAGCGAAGAGCACGACGCAGATCGTGGATGCGGAGTACAACGATGCCTCGATACCCGTGACCGCCAACGGCACGACGTTCACCGTGGTTTCCGGTCCGGCGCTGCTGTTCCTGTTCCTGGCCGGACCGCCCGATACGGTCGAGATCCTCGAGGATTGCGGCGGCGGCAAGACCCAGCATCTCTTCGGCTACAAGAGCGACTTTCATCCCGCCCTGGGCTTCAAGATCGCAGGCGCTCCATGATCGGGACCTCTCCGCGCTTCCAGGAGGCCTTTCAGATGCGATCGGGAATCGGCAAGGCGTTGGCGATCGCTCTCTTCATGATTCCGACCTTCATGATTTCGACCTTCATGATTCCGGCCGGGGCGGCGGCACAGGACAGCGGTCCGGACTGCGGCACGCATCCCGAGCTCTGCGCCTACAAGACGGCACTGGACAACCTGGCAAAGGGAGAAGCTATAGCCGATAGTGCTAATACGCTCGCGATACCTTGGCAAGAGGCAGACACCTTCGTGCTGGCTCTCGGCCACTCCGCAAACGGTGCGGTGTTCAAGAGCGTTGCCGACCTTTGGGAAAAGGCGCGGGTCGACAAACAGGTGGGGGCCCCCGCCAAGGTCAGTGGCACCACCGACCTCGTCTCCCGGCCCAGCACTCCGGAATTGCTGGGGCTGGCGCTGCAACTCGGAGCGCTGACGGAAACCGTGAGCGGCACCACGGCCACGTTCCACGCCAACGCCGAAGGCGCCTATAAAGCGATCCTGGGAGAGCCGGTCATCTGCCTGGCGTGTGAGGACTCGCCGTGGAGGAAGCTCAATCTCAGCGCGTCGTTCGACCTGAGCGAGCAGAATACGCAGCAGGTGCCGGCCACCGGGCCGGCCACGCCGTCGACGCCGGCCACCGCCGCGGTGCAAGTCCCGCAGAGCTCCCGTCAGCTGTCGTCGCTCGTCGCCCGATACGACATCTCGAATCCGCTCGACCCGAGGTCGAAACAGTTCAAGGACGCATGGTCGAAGGCCTATTCGAGCCACCAGAGCGATCTGCGGAAGGCGCTCGAAACTCTGGAACAGTCGCTGAGAGCGATCTTCGATCCGCTCGGCAAAGACCTTCAGCTCGGCAGCCTCGGTGGAAAGGCGAACGCAACGTTCGTCGCCGACGCCGGGAACCCCGACAAGCTCAAGACCGATTTTGAGAGCTACTTCCACCAGGTGGCGGGGATCGCGCGCCAGGACATCCCCGGCCTCGATCAGAAGCTCGAAGCCGCAACCGCGGCCTTCGCCGCCTACTCCCAGGTCAACTACGACATCCTGCAAGACGTGCAAGAGGCCGACGTCAGGCGGCAGTTCACGGCCCAGTACACGTTCAGCCGCCCCCAGAGCCAGCCCGAGACGCACGAGCTCAAGCTGATCGTCGGATTGACTCCGAAGAGCACGTCGGGAGCGCTCTTCACCCTGAACCTGGCGAGCAGCTTCTATGGGCAGGTTCCGACCGGCGCCAAGTACGGACGCCTGCGCGACTTTCAGTTCGCGGCGCAATTCGACCGCCCGCTGGGCAACTTCGTCAATCATCCGGCGACGCTGACGCTCGCGGGATACGTCCAATATCAACGCGATCCTTCCGTGCTGGACATCGGGTCCGGCAATCTCGCTCCGGGCACGACGATCACGCTGCCGCAGAACGCTCAGGTTCTGCTCGGCACCCAGGGCACCCTGGCGATCGCTCAGGCCAAGATCACGATCAATACGAAGTCCGGGGTGAACATTCCGATTTCCGTGAGCTGGGCCAACAAGACGGACCTGCTGAATTCTCACGACGTGCGCGGCAATTTCGGCATCACCTACGACTTCAACTCCCTCAGCGATCTCTTCGGCGGATCGCCGAGCCCTTGACGTCGGGGTCGGCCGTCGCCGGCGAGAGCGCCAGTTCGCTCTCGTCGGTGAGCCCCACGCCGGTCAGCTCCCGCCGCAGGGCTTCGTGGATCAGCCAAGCGAGCTTCCGGGCGGCGCGGTCGGGAGGCAGGCCCTGCGGGCGGATGTTCGAGACGCAGTTGCGCTGCGCGTCGAGACACCCGATGCGCGGCGCGAAGGTGAGATAGGCGCCGAGGCTGTCGGGCGAGGAGAGTCCGGGGCGCTCGCCCAGGAGGATCAGCGCCAGCCGCGCGCCGAGCAGGGCTCCCACTTCGTCGGCCAGGGCCACGCGGCCTTGCGTGGCGAGGACCAGCGGGGCGATCCGCAGACCCCCGAGCCGAGGCAGCAGGGCGTTGACGGTCGGCGCCGCGTACCGCAGCACGGCCAGCGCGGACAAGCCGTCGGCGATCACCACGGCGAGGTCGGCCGCGCCGCCCGACGCGGCGAGCTGCCGGGCGCCCGCTTCGTCGAGCCGGCGGCCGAGGTCGGGCCGTTGCAGATAAGTGCGGCGGTCGGCGGCGCGGCTGGCGACGTGGAGCACCGGCAAGCCGGTCGCGGCGAGCTCCGCCCGCAGGCTCGCGGCGTCGAGAGGCTCTACGACCGCGTCGCGCGCCTGGGCCTGGGCCAGCTCGAAGCGCAGCAGCTCGCGGGTGGGCAGTCCGGAGCCGGCGCGCCCGAGAGCCACGCGCGCCGGGGTCAGACCGGCGAGGCGAGCCCACGGGTCCTTCGGCGCGAGGCTCAAAAAGCCTCCGGAGCCAGGCCGGCCAGCAGCCGATTTCCGCTCGCGGCAGGCAACAGGCGTCCGGATTCGTCGGTCAGCCGCATCTCGGCCAGCCAGGCTTCGAACTCCGGCGCGCGCCGCAGCCCCAGGACGTCGCGCACGAAGAGCTGGTCGTGGAACGAGGTGCTCTGGTAGTTGAGCATCACGTCGTCCGCCCCTGGAACGCCCATGATGAAATTGACGCCGGCCGCGCCCAGCAGCACCAGCAGGGAGTCCATGTCGTCCGGATCGGCCTCGGCGTGGTTGGTGTAGCAGATGTCGCAGCCCATCGGGACGCCCAGCAATTTGCCACAGAAGTGATCCTCCAACCCGGCGCGGAGGATCTGCTTGCCGTCATAAAGATATTCCGGACCGATGAAGCCCACCACCGTATTCACCAGCAAGGGCTCGAAATGGCGCGCCACCGCATAGGCGCGTGCCTCGCAGGTCTGCTGGTCCACGCCGTGGTGCGCATCCGCCGACAGCGCGCTCCCCTGGCCGGTTTCGAAATACATCACGTTTTCGCCCACCGTGCCGCGGCGCAGGGAGAGCGCCGCGTCGCGGGCCTCGCGCAGGAGGTCCAGGCGGATGCCGAAGCCCGCGTTGGCGGCCTCCGTGCCGGCCACCGACTGGAACACGAGGTCGACCGGCAGGCCGGCCTCGATGGCGCGGATCTGTTGCGTCACATGGGTGAGCACACAGCTCTGCGTGGGAATCGCAAAACGCTGGATCACGTCGTCGAGCAGGCGCCAGAGGGTGGCGAGCCCCGACAGGCTGTCCGACGCCGGATTGATGCCGATCACCGCGTCGCCGGTGCCATACATCAAACCGTCCAGAATCGAGATCGCGATGGCGCGCGGGTCGTCGGTGGGATGGTTGGGCTGCAGCCGCACCGACATCCGTCCCGGCAGGCCGAGGGTGTCGCGAAACGCCGTGACCACGCGGCATTTGCGAGCGGCGGCGATCAGATCCTGATTGCGCATCAGCTTGCTGACCGCCGCCACCATCTCGGGCGTGAGGCCGGGCGCCACGGCGGCGAGAGCCTCCCCCGTCGCCGCGTCGCCCAGCAGCCATTCGCGGAATTCTCCGACGGTGAGCGAGGCGAGAGGCGCGAAGGCCGTGGCGTCGTGGCGATCGACGATCAGGCGGGTGATCTCGTCGCTCTCATAGGGGATGAGCGCCTCGGCCAGGAAGCGCCGCAACGGCAGGTCCGCCAGCACCATCCTGGCCGCCACGCGCTCCGCCGCGCTCCGCGCCGCCACGCCGGCGAGCGCGTCCCCCGAGCGGGCCGGGCTCGCCTTGGCGAGCAGGTCCTTGAGATCGGCGAAGGCATAGCGGGTCGAGTCGATCGTGCAGGCGAGGGACATCTCGCCGCCGATTGTACTCGGTCGCTCCAGGCACGGAGCGAGGTGCCGCTAGCCCTGCCAGGCCTTCGGCTGCAAAATGCGGATCTGGTTGCCGAACGGGTCGCGCAGGCCGCAGTCGATGCCGTAGCCGTGGTCGGTCGCTTCCTGCGTGAACTCGACGCCCTTGGCGCGGAGTTGCTCGCAGGTGCCGAAGCAGTCGTCGGTGCGGAGCACCAGGACGACCCCGGTGGCGCCCTTGGTGACGAGCTCCCGCACCTGTTCGGCGCTCTTCTCGTCCATCACCGGCGGGCCGGGGACGTCGAGCACGATCTCGGGGAGCGGCTCGCCGGCGACGCCGACGGTCAGCCAGCGGAAACCGCCACGGGTGTAATCGGCCCTGACCTCCAGCCCGAGCTTCCCGACATAGAAGTCGAGCGCCTCCTGGTGATCGAGGACCCAGACGTGTGCATGGGTGATCGCGTTGAAGTTCTTCATGGCTTCGACTTTACCAAGGCGTCCGGCCGGTCCGCTTCTCCAAAACTGCTCGGCCGCTCCCAGGCCATCGTGAAGCAGGTGGGGACCGCGCCGGCAACCGGCGCGCTGCCGCGACGGTAGGCGAGCGGCGACTGGCCGACGATCTCGCGGAACGTGCGGCTGAACGTGCCGAGGCTGTTGAAGCCGACGTCGAGGCAGATGTCGGTGACGCTGCGGTCGCTCTCGCGCAGCAGGAACATCGAGCGCTCGACCCGGCGGCGCTGGAGGTAGCGGTGCGGCGTCTCGCCGAACGTCGCGCGGAAGGTGCGGATGAAGTGCGCCTCGGAAACGCAGGCGATCCGGGCCAGCGCGGCGACGTCGAGCGGCCCGGCGTAGCCTCGATCCATCGCGTCGCGCGCGCGGAGCAGCCGGCGGTTGCTCTCCTCGACGGCGCGGCTCACGGGCCGAGTCTAGCACCGCCGCCGGACCGGGCTGGCGTCGGAAGTTAACCGCAGATTCACCTCTTCGTCATCGCGCGGGGAAGCTCTGGCTCTGGAGCGCTTCAGCCTTCGTTCTCGACCCGGCTTGGCGAGGAACGCACCTCGTAGCGAAGCTCCACCATGCCGTTCTTGTAGGCCTTGACCTCCGCGAGATGGAGGGCGACGTCCCGGCCGGGATTCGCGAAGAACGGAATTCCCTCGCCGATCAGGATCGGCACGATCGAATAGCGGATTTCGTCGGCCAGCCCGAGACGGAGGCATTCGGCGGCGACCACGCCGCCGCCCACGAACCAGATGCTGCGGAACGCGGGCCGCAGGCGCTCGTTCACGAAGCGCGCGAGATCGCCCGAGTAGAGCTCGACGGTATCGCGCGTCCGCGGCAGCTCCCGGCTCGTGAGGACGAAGGTCGGCTTGTCGCCATACGCCCACCCGAACCCTTGAGCTTCGAAACCGAGCGCGGTCTCATAGGTTCGCGATCCCATGACGTAGCAGTCGATCGTCTTGAGGAACGCCTCGACGAATCCCGGCTCCATGGTGTCGCCGTCGACGAATTCGTCGGCGGTCTCGAGCCAGTCGACGCGTCCGTCCTTGCGCGCGATGAAGCCGTCGAGGCTCGCCGCCATGTGGATCGTTACGCGAGACTCTGCCTTTGCCATCGTTTCGTCCTCTCGTCTCGCGAGTGTCTCTGGGCGCGTTCGGGGGGCGTTGCGTTCGGGGAGAGTCGAAAGGCAACGGCGATCGCGGAGCGGACCGGCGATCGCCGTCGGGTCGGTGGTACTGAAGCGGGCGCCTGGCGGCGCCTGACTAGCAGAGAGCCGTGCCGCAGGTGCACCGGCTGTAGCAGCCGGACGCATTGACGGTCGTGCTGCCGCACTGCGCCGAGCAGACGCCGTACGTCGTGCAGGTATTGCTCGTGCTCCCGGCCCCGAGAGCCTGCGCCACCTCCAGAGCGGTCAGCGTCTCACGGTTCAGCTTCAGCTTGGATTTCGCGGACTTTTTCATCGATTCTCTCCCTTGACATGGTGCTGCCACCCGAGGCAGCAACCTGATCCACAAGACTCGAGAAGAGCTTCCGGCATCCGGACGATCAGCAGTATAGGGGTGGCGCACAAAGCCAGTCAAGGCACTCTGAAATTTCCATTTTAACAATGATTCGAATCAGTTTCAATTCATAGATTCGGCATATCTCGCAGAGGGACCGTCAGGGGTCGTTTCGCCGGCGATCGCGCACTCCTTCTGCCTGAGTGCCTGGCACCTCGGCTTCAGGACTCCGGCCGGTGTCCCCGATCGGAGACGACATACTCACGGTACTGCCGGTCGAGATACTGCGCCAGGCGAATGTCCTTCCAAGTGATTCGCATCCCGACGTCCCAGGTGGTGAGTCGGACCCGCACATCCTTGTACTGATTCTCCCACCAGGGATGGTGACCCGTCACCCGGACGTATCGCGCGGTCGTCGCCATGAAATGGATAGCGTCACTAAAGGTTTTGAACTTGTAAACACGTTCCAGCTCGACGGCGATGCCGCGCTTACCCCGCGAGCTTTCGCGCTCGATCCGCGACCATTCCTGGAGCCTGCGCAGAGCCTCCGCCAACTCCGCCTCGGGCAACTCCGGCTGCCGGTCGACGGGCGTCGGATAGTCCAGCTCTGTGTTGACGGCGCGGAAGCCAAAATCTTCCGTAAGGATCTCCACGAGCGCTCGGAGATCCGCCTTATCCTCCAGCCTGATAAACTGGCGGTTCGGCAGGTCGACAAGAGTCGGCGGCAACGATTCCCCTCTCAGTGGGGGCGCGCCGGAAACCAGCACCGAGATCAGAGGCGTGCCTCGGCCGAGCGCGTGCTCGATCTCGCGTCGAACCCAATCCTCGGGAAGATCGATTCGCCGTCGCCAGCCGTCATCATGAACAGCCAGCCACTGTGGACCGATGATCGCCAGGAGAACGGTCGCTTGTTCGAGAGCGAGCTCGATCTTTTTGGGCCATTCATCACCGGATCGGATCGCCTCCGTGTCCACAAAGACGGCATCCAGGCCGAGCTGTCTCTGCAGAGAATCGACAATGAGCGTGGCCCACTCCCGGCTGTCATCGCGACGGTAATTGATGAACGCTAAGGGTCGCCCTGACACAAGACCTCCCTCTTGCTGACGCGGATTGTCAGGATCAAGAACTCACTGAGCACTGGTTCTCACGTTTCATCATAACACGGGGCAATAAGGCCAAAAAGGACAGAGCTCCCGGCAATGCGAGGTCCGGGCGAGCCCCGTCGAATGGGCCCGAACTAAGTGCCTGGCACCTCTCTCTCGGGTGACTGCGGCAGCACGCAGCGGGTTCAGTCGCCGAGATCTACTTCATCAACGATTCGTCAGGCGCTGCCTTAGAGTCCTTCCTATGCAAATATATGCCCAACCCTGAGCCGTTTTCGAAAAACACACGTCCCGCACCATTAGGTCGAATCGAGAAACCGGAATCATTCTCAAAACGAGCCTGAGATTGAATAAGCTCGGCCAGGAATTCCAGAGAGCTCTTGTCACCTTCTATCAGTACTACGTCACCATCGAGCAGCGATAGCGACAACTTGACACCCCTACCGGCATAACGCTCGCAAACATCGTCGGGCCTCATACTTGCTCCTATCAAAGCGGCTTAGGCCTGCCATCATCCCATACGGCGCGAGAGCGGCGGCCCTTTCCATAAAACTTATTGTCCGTGGTCCTTGTGCAGCGTGTCTTTTTCCCAGATTTCCCCGGTTGTCTTGTTGCGCTTTCCTGGAGTACCACGGACCGCTTCGAAGTCTTCGGGGTGCGTCGAAGGAGTATGCTCGAGTTCAGGCTCGTCTTTACTGTTGCCTGCCGAACTAAGTGCCTGGCACCTCTCTCGGCATCTCTCTCGGGCACCCGTCTTGGCGGCTTACCCGAAGCCGAGATCCGTTGGATGATTCTGGCGCACGACGGTATTGCGATGAATGTGCACACGGGCGGCGTCGCCCTGGATAAAGATCCCGCCACCCTGCTGCCGTGCCTATTCCCGCGGAATCCCGTTCAAGGTGGCGTGGGAGCCTGGGCCGCTCCGGGATCGGGAGGTGCGAGAGGGCTGGCGGCTTCGAGGAGGAAGCCGAGGTTGCCGTCGATGACGATCACCGATCCGTAGACCTCGAGCGGCATCGGGTTCTCGTCCTTGGTGTAGATCCATAGCCACTCCTTGGCCGCGGCGAGCGCCCGCTCGACGTCCCCGGCGGCGGCCTCGGAGTACAGCACCTCGAAGGACACGAAGTGCTCTTTGGCGGTGGTGGCGCGGAAGTAGGCCACCAAGGGCTCCCGATGGCCCACCCCCTGGAGGTCCGGCTGCTGGCTGGGGATCGAGTACTGAAACTCCACGCAGGGGCCGGCGGGCGCCGCGACGAGGAGCTCGGACTCGGTGCGGGTGTTGGGCACGAAATTCGGGGCCGGCCTGAAGGCCTCCCTCGCGTAATCCGCGAAGTCCTCCGACGACGCGCGGAGGACGTGGGCCCCGGTCGGCTCCTCGAGCGACGGCCAGTGCGTGCGCACGACGGCCCAGCCGACCTTGCCCTGGGGGTTCCCGCAGGCCACCGCGCCGCCGCCCTTGAAAAGGTCCGGTTTGTCCATCTTGCAGGCGGGGAGCCGGGGCGACTGGAACCCGCCGCAGGTCGCACCCTTCCCTGACGGACCGGGGGCGTTGATGCTGCAGCTTCCGTTGCAAGCCATTCCGGGATCGCAGGAGGCCCCACATCCGTGCGCCGAGGCCGGCGCGGGCAGCATCAGGGAGGCGGCGGCGAGGGCGAGCGCGGCGAGGGTGCAAAGGCGCGAGCAGGTCATAGGCGGCTCCTCGGTGCTATGTCTTGAAACGGAAAATATAACATGGGTGCCTGCACCTGAAGCTGGTTCTACCTTTCGTCGGGGGCTGACGCCTTTCAGGCTCCACAAACCCTCAGCTGTTGTCGAGCGAGAACACCTGGCACTTGGTTTTGGACCGAAAAGCCTCTCGCAAACTCAAGCGGTTCTAGGGCGAAGAAGATCTGGGGGGCGTTTTACGTCCTATTGGGCATGGGACGAAAACTGCGCTACATCCCCGAAGGCGGCTCCCTGGTCGAGGTGACCTGCCGGACCGTCCACAGCCGCTTCCTCCTCCGCCCCAGCGCGGAGCTCAACGAAATCGTCGCCGGCGTCCTCGGACGTGCCCAACGTCTCTACGAGATGGCGATCTGTTCCTATTCCTTCCTCTCGAATCACTACCACCTCCTCCTCGATGTGAAGGACGCCGGCCAGTTGATGAGGTTCATGGCTTACCTCAACTCCAACCTCGCCCGGGAAACCGGCCGCCTCCATGGCTGGCGGGACAAGATCTGGTCGCGCCGCTACGAGGCGATCGTGATCAGCCCCGAGGAGCCCGCCCAGATCGAGCGCCTGCGGTACGTCCTCGCCAACGGTTGCAAGGAAGGGCTCGTAGGGCGCCCGCGGGACTGGCCGGGAGTCCACGCCGCCCGCGACCTGATGGAGGGGCAGGCGTTGCAGGGATATTGGTTCAGTCGCACCCAGGAATACGCGGCCAAGCGCCGGGGCGAGACGTTCGACCGTCTCAAGTACGCCACACCCGAGACCGTCGTCCTCTCGCCCCTCCCCTGCTGGAGTCACTTTCCGGCCGAGGACTGGAGAAAGCTCACCCTCCATCTGATCCACGAGATCGAAGAGGCGGCGGCCGCAAGGCTCAAGGCGGGACGCCAGCCGCTGGGAGCTTCAGCCATCCGAGGCCAACATCCTCACGATCGCCCCGCGCGTCC
>DATBAW010000591.1:0-3940 GCA_036271335.1 Thermoanaerobaculia bacterium | reverse complement strand
GTCGCCCCCACCCTGCGCATCCTGGTCGCCGCCAATCCCACGCCGATCGCCTACGTGGAAGCGGTGAAGACCCTGCGCGTCCTCGACGACCCCGGCTCGGCCGCCACGCTCCTGCGCTATGCCAAGGCGCGGTTTCCGGGGGATGCGGGGTTGCGGAAGCTGGGGTAGGGGAGCTTCCCCGGGAGGGGGATCGCCCTGGAAGGGCGGGCTCTGAAGAGCCTGGGGTTTCAACCCCAGGCGCGGTGCATACCGGCGGCCCAGCGCGGCGCATACCGGCGGCTCAGGCGCGGTGTATACCGGCGGCTCAGGCGCGGTGCATACCGGCGGCCCAGGCGCGGTGCATACCGGCTGTATGTTGATCACGCTCCGCGTGATGGTCAACCGAATTACCATCCCAGGCGCGAGGCGTCCCAAGGATTGGGAGTGCGTTTTCGGCCGTGTTTGCCCGTACCCGTGAAACCTTCCGAGTCCGCCGTTCCGCCTGGGGTTGAAACCCCAGGCTCTTCAAAGCCCGCCCCTCCAGGGCGGTCCCCCTCCCGGGAAACCTGGACCTCGGAGGGCAACAGGACGTCCCTGAAACATCCTCCACCCCGCGCGCGTAAGGACCCACGGCACCACCTCCCGGGGAGGGACGATCGCCGTGGAAACCCTGCTGCAGGACCTCCGATTCTCCGTCCGCACGCTCCTCAAGAGCCCAGGCTTCGCCGCCATCGCGGTGCTCTGCGTGGCGATCGGCATCGGCGCCAACACGGCCATCTTCAGCGTCGTCAACGCCATCCTGATCCGGCCGTTCCCCTATACGGACCCTGACCGGATCGTGGCCCTGCACGAGATCCAGCCCAAGAACGACGTCGACAAGGGGGGCTTCTCCAATCTCGACTTCCACGATCTGCGCGAGCGGGCGACCTCGTTCGCCGGCACGGGGGCGTTCAGCAACCGCAGCCTGACGTTTTCCGGCCAGGGCGAGCCCGAGCGCGTCGAGGGCGGATCGATCTCCTGGAACCTCTTTCCGCTCCTCGGCGTCCAGCCCTTCCTCGGCCGCCCTTTCCGGCCCGACGAGGACAGCGCCGGCGGACCCGCCGCCGTGCTGCTCAGCCATGAGCTCTGGATCCGCCGCTTCAACGGCGACCGCGGCGTGGTCGGCAAGACGATCCTGGTCAACGCGGCCGCCCACACCATCGTCGGCGTGATGCCGCCGGGCTTCCGGTTTCCCGACAACGAGCTCGCCTGGACGCCGCTCGAGCCCTTCGTCCACGACAATCCGCGCGGCCAGCGCGACCTCGCCGTCTTCGGCCGCCTGAAGCCAAGGGTGAGCGCCCGCCGCGCCCGGGCGGAGGTGAAGGCGATCGTCGAGCGGATCGCGGCGCAGTCCCCGGACACCCATGCCGGCTGGAGCGGCAACCTCCTGTTGCTGCGCGAAGACTTCGCCGGCCCCAAGCTGCGCCTGATGCTCCTGACCCTGCTGGGCGCGGTCTTCTGCGTTCTCCTGATCGCCTGCTCGAACGTGGCGAACCTCCTCCTCGCGCGGGCCACGGTGCGGCAGCGGGAGGTGGCCGTGCGCACGGCATTCGGCGCCGGCCGCGTGCGTCTCGTCCGGCAGTTCCTCACCGAGAGCCTGGTGATCGGCCTGCTCGGCGGCGCGCTGGGCGTCGCCTTCGCCTATTGGGGGATCCGCTGGATCGAGATCTCCATCCCCGCCGACAACCCGCCTTCCTATTGGATGAAGTTCACCCTCGACGGCCCGGTGCTCCTCTACACCCTGGGGATCGCGGTGGTGACCGGCCTCCTTTTCGGCGTGGCTCCCGCTCTCCAGGCGATCAAGACCGACCTGCACGAGACCTTGAAAGAGGGCGGCCGGGGCGCCGGCGACAGCCTCAAGCGCAACCGTCTGCGGAGCGGCCTGGTGGCGGCCCAGGTGGCGCTGTCGCTGGCGCTGCTGGTCAGCGCCTCGCTCTTCGTCCGCAGCTTCCTCAAGATCCAGGACGATCAGGGCGGGATGAGCACGGCCCACATCATGACGATGCGGATCTACCTCCCGGCGGGGCGCTACGAGAAGGACGAAGCGATGAGCGGGCGGGTGGTGGACGTGGTGCGGCGGCTGGAATCGATCCCGGGCGTCGAGGCGGTCTCGGCGTCGAACAACATCCCGCTGAGCGGCGGCGGTGGGGACGGGCAGGTGGCCGTCGAAGGGAAGAGCTTCCCGCGCGGCGAGGAGCCCGACATCTTCTGGGCCGGCGTGGGGCCGCACTTTCTGTCCGCCATCGGCCTCAAGCCGCTCAGCGGCCGGAGCTTCACCGACGCCGAGGGGGTCTCGCGCTCCCACGTCGCCCTGGTCAACCAGACGCTCGCCGCCAAGCTCTGGCCCGGCCAGGACCCTCTCGGCCGGCGCTTCCAACTGCTCGGCGGCAAGACCGCGGAATGGATCTCGGTGATCGGCGTCATCCCCGACTACAAGAATGAGAACATCGACAGCCACCTCCGCCCGAGCGCCTTTCTGCCCTATCCCTACCAGCCATCGCGCAACACGGGACTGACGATCCGCACCCGCGTCGCTCCCGCGCAGATCGTCGCCGAGGCGCGCCGGCAGATCCGTGCCTCCGATCCCAACGTGCCCGTTTTCGACGTCTTCACCCTGGAGCGCCTGCGCCAGAACGGCATCTGGCAGTACCGCTTCCTGGGCGGCATCTTCATCGTGTTCGGCGGCATCGCTCTCTTCCTCGCCGCGATCGGCGTCTACGGCGTGCTCTCCTACTCGGTGAGCCAGCGGGTGCGGGAGATCGGCGTGCGTGTGGCGCTCGGGGCGCGGGAGGCGCAGGTGGTCGGCCTGGTCCTGCGCCAGGGGCTGCTGCTCGCCCTGATCGGCATCCTCGTCGGACTGCCCCTGGCCTTCGGCGCCTCGCGGGTGGTGGCGGGCTCGCTCTACAACGTCGACCCCAACGATCCCTTGAGCTTCGGAGTCGTCGCCCTGGTCCTCGTCGCCATCGCCGGCCTCGCCAGCTACATGCCAGCCCGCCGGGCGCTCGACGTCGATCCGCTGGAGTCGTTGCGAGGGGAGTAGGAGGGAGAGCTGAGATCGGAGCTTTCTTGTCCTTGGGGTCCTTGCAGTCCTTCAGGTCCTTGCCCGGCTTTTTCCGCCGCTCAGGCTCCGTGAGCCTGGCGTAGACGTTCCAGGAAGCAGCTTGGATCTTCCAAGAATGAGCTTGGGTTTCCCCAGAATTTTATTCCTGACTCAAGAATGAGCTTTGGTTTTCCAAGAATCGGCTTGGAAGATCCAAGAATTGGCTTGGGTAACCCAAGACGCTTATTTTTGACCCAAGAATTGTCGTGGATGATCCACGAATGGGCCGTTTTCACGCTGGCCCGCGCATGCCTTCAGGCCGGTCCAGCCGATGATCCGGACGGCTCGCGCGCTCGGGCGCCGCGCGATCGTGTCCCGCGGGTGGCCGACCTGTCGCTGGTGGACGATGGACCCGACGACGTGACCGCCCGTGTCCGAGCGACCGCCACCGCCGTGCGCAGCGACGGCGCTCAGGCCGCCGCTCAGCGCTTGATCAGCCAGAGAAGATGAGGATGGAAGGGTAGGAAGTCAGGATCGGGAAAAGGAAGTGAGGATTGCGGCCAGGAGGTCAGGAAAGCAGAAAAGGCGGCCAGGATCGTCGCCCGGGAAGTCAGGGATCGAAAAAAGGAAGCCAGGATGGGCCCGGGGAGGCCAGGATCAAAAAAAGGAAGCCAGGATGGGCCCGGGGGAAGTCAGGATTGGAAAAAGGAGGTCAGGATCGTCGTCCGGGAAGCCAGGATGGCGATCCTGGCGAGGAACGTCACCATCCTGGAGAGGATTGCGAAAAGGGAGCGTGGACGAAGGAGTCGGCGCGCTAGCGCGCTGAGTCGCCTTGCCTCAGAGGGGGTGTCTGAAAAGTATCGACAGGTCCCGCTCCCCACT
>DATBAW010000590.1:0-5056 GCA_036271335.1 Thermoanaerobaculia bacterium | reverse complement strand
CGAGCGCCTGCTGGCGACGGTGCGCCCGGCCGCCGCGGTCCTGCGCCAGATCCTGGTCGAGCGCGGCGAAGGACGCCAGACCCTGCTCGCCGTCGCCGACATCGACCTCATCCGCGCCGACGGCAATTATCTCGTCTTTCTTTCCAAAGGTGAGGAATACCGGAAGCGCGGCACCCTGCGCGACCTCGAAGAGCGCCTCGACCCCGTGCAATTCGTCCGCCTCAACCGCTCCGAGATCGTCCGCCTGGAAGCGATCAAGGAGCTTCAGCCCTGGTTCCACGGCGACGCCCGCGTGCTGCTGCGGGACGGCTCGGTGCTGACGTGGAGCCGGCGGTATCGGGGGCGGGCGGAGGGGCTGTTCTGATCAACACGTTGCAATTTGACCACAGAGGGTTACTGTCGCAAAACTAGTCCCGGCCGTTTTGACTTCAGGAGACCGACGATGCAGGAATACCTCCTCACGCACCGCAATGAGAATCAGGATGCCGCAATTGTCTTCGTCCATGGCTTCCTGGGCGACCCCCGCAAGACCTGGGGTCAATTTCCGGACTTCCTCCAGGCGGACCCGCAGCTCAAGGGGTGGGACATCTTCAGCATCGGTTATCCCACCAGCCTCTGGTTCGATCTGGTCGGCATCTGGCGCGCGAACCCCGACATCAGAGCCGTCGCGGAGCTGTTCCGTACCACGGCTTCGGTTCAACTTGCACGCTACAAAACTCTCACTCTGATCACGCACAGCATGGGCGGCCTGGTCATCCAGCACGCGCTCGTCAACGATGGCGAGCTTGCTTCGCGGGTTGGACAAGTCTTCTTTTTCGGCGTTCCGAGCGACGGCCTCGTCAAGGCGGCTTTCTTCAAGTTCTGGAAACGCTCGCTCGACGATATGGCCGAAGGGGGCACGTTTATCCTGGCGCTGAGAAAGGCCTGGAAGGAGAAGTTCCTCGACAGCGCACCCGGCTTCCGTTTCTGGGCCATCGCGGGGGACCAGGACGAGTTCGTTCCCCGCCGCTCCTCCCTGGGGCCATTCCCGGAGGCTCTGGTGGCCGTGGTTCCTGGAGACCACCTCGGCATTGTGAAGCCCGCGGCTCCTACCGCCCTTTCGGTCCAGCTCGTTCTCGCGCATCTGATCGGCAAGGCGGCGCCAAGCGGGCTCGGCGATGCCGCGCGCACGGCCGTCGAGGAACGCGAGTTCCATGAGGCCGTTCGCCTGCTCGAGCCGCACGAGGGAGAGCTGGACGAGGCCGGGCTGGTGCAACTCGCCCTGGCCCTCGAAGGAATCGAGCGCCAGGAGGATGCGATCCGCGTGCTCGAAAAAGCCAGCCCGGATCAGACCGACGCCATCGGAGTTCTCGCCGGCCGTCTGAAGCGCCGCTGGCTGGTCGAACGCCGAAAAGCGGATGCCCTGCGGGCACAGGAGCTCTATCAGCAAGGTTTCGACTGCGCTGAAGCCGCGCAGCGCCACGACCAGGCGTTCTACCACGGCATCAATGTCGCCTTCATGACCCTGGCCTACGGCAACGACCTCGACGGCGCGAAAGCCATGGCCCACAAAGTTCTTGAGCACTGCCGGCACTGGGGAGGCGCACCCCTCTGGCGCCTGGCGACCGAGGGCGAGGCCAATCTGCTTCTTGGCGAGACCGACCTTGCCATCGCCAAATACCGGGAAACGATCACCAATCAGCCACAGCCCAAGCCACGGCAGCTCGACTCCATGTTCCAACAAGCCATCCGCGTCGTCAGCCTGCTGGACGCCGTCCATGCCGCCGATCGCCTGCGAGCTCTCTTCCGCGGCGAGCCGACATGAGCGCGAAGTCCGCTGGCCCCAGGTGATCCGGAAAGCGCCCTCACCGTCCCGTGAACTCCGTCCCCTCCTCCACGAAACAAAGCCCGTTGCCGAACGGGTCATAAACATAGAAGCACCGCTCCCCCCACGGCCGCACGATCATCTCCCCCGCGCTGGCGCCGTGGACGCTCTCCTTGGAAAGGCAGCCCAGATCCGTCGCCCGCGCATGGACCGCTTCGAGGCCGGCGACGGCCAGGTAGAGATAGTCCGAGTTCGGCGGCTTTTTATTGTCGAGCAGCTTATTATCGAGCAGCGCCAGGATGACCGGACCGCAATCGAAATAATGCCGCCCGCCTCTCACCGCCCGTCCCGGCATGTCCAGCAGTCGGGCGTAGAAGGAGACCGCCGTCTCCAAGTCGGACACCGGCACGATCACGCGAAAGATCTTCATTTCGCGGCCGTCCCTTTCCGTTGATAGTGGATCGGCCAGTTGAGCTTCCAGGTCTTGCCGTCCGTCGAGGACTCCCAGTGCCAGTCGAAGGAGTCGGGCTTGATGTTGAGGAAGACCATGCGGGCGAGGCGCGGCTTGCCGTCCGGACCGAGGGCTCTCTGGGTGAGGATCATCTGGCCGTCCTGGAAAGTGCCGGTCAGCGCGATGTAGCTCCCCTGGTTGTCGACCCAGGTCTGTTTCCACCCCTTCTCCCGCGGGACGTATGCCGAGACGCTGTGCCCGACGAGCGGCTGCGAGCCGCTGGCGGCGAAGCTCTCCTGAATCACGCAGCCGTCCAGAATCCTCTCGACGTGGTTGCTGCCGGTGCCGGCGGGAATCTGCCCCTGGGCAGGCCAGGTCAGGTCCCAATCCCCCACCCAGAAATCAAACTCGTGGAGCTCGGGCGCGGTGCAGGGCGCCGGCGGAGGCGCGGGAGCCACCGAGAGCGCCGGAGCGGCGGGGACGGCCGGCGGAGCGGCCAGCGCGGGGATGGCGGCCAGGGTCGCGGCCACCAGAGCTCCCGCGGTGCTTCGAAGCGCCTTCTTCATCTCGTCTCCTCCAGGCGGCACGCGCGACCGCGCGTTTTGCCCTGGCGTGGATCTTCCAAGATCCAGCTTGGAAAACCCAAGCCGATTCTTGGGCTCGATAGAAGCGTCTGGAGTCATCCAGGACGCAGCTTGGGTTCTTCAAGAATCAGCTTGCGTCTTTCAAGCTGATTCTTGGAATTTCTTTCAGCGGCTCAGGTCATCCAAGCCGGCTCGTGGATCTTCCACGCCGCGCCTCGTCCGGACGGATGCAGTAGCATCCTCGCCCATGAGGCACCCTTCGAAGCTCGCATCCGCCGCCGCCCTGGCGCTCGTCCTGCTCGCCGGCTCCGCCTTATATGGCGCCGAATATGGCGCCGAGGCGCCCCGGCGCCCGCTGCTGATCTCCGTCGACGACCTGCCGGTCGCGGGCGGCGATCTCCATACCGATCCGGCCGAGCGGGAGCGGATCGCCAACGGCCTGCTGGCGGTGCTCGCCAGGCATCACGTCCACGCCGTGGGGCTGGTGATCTGGGGGACCGTGAAGAGCGACGCCGACCGGGCCATCCTCCGCCGCTGGCTCGCGGCCGGACACGAGCTCGGCAACCATTCGGCCAGCCATCTCGATCTTACCAAAACGACGGCCGAAGCCTACATCGCCGACGTCGAGGCCGGACGGGCGGGGCTGGCGAATTTCCTCGGCCACGAGGGCGGAGCGAAGGTCCGTTTCTTCCGCTATCCCTTTCTGGACGAAGGAGATACCGCGGCCAAGCTCGACGCCGTCCGCGCCGCCCTCGACCGCTCGGGCCAGCGGAGCCTGCCGGTGACGATCGACGATCAGGACTGGGACTTCGAGAAGCCCTGGGTCGAAGCGCGGCGCCGGGGGGATTCGCGGGAGATGGCCGCGCTCGGCGACGAGTACCAGGAGGCGCTCCACTTCGAGGTCCGCGACCAGGAGGCGAAGGGGGACCGCATCCTGGGGCGCACGGCGCCGCAGATCCTGCTCCTCCATGCCAACGAGGTCGGCGCCGCGCAGTGGGACCGCCTGTTCACCTGGCTCGAGGCGCGCGGCTACCGCTTCGCCGCGGCCGACGAGGTGCTGGCCGATCCCGCCTTCGCGGAGGCCCCGAGGTACGTGGGGCCGTCCGGCTTCGGCCTCTGGGACCGCCTCGCCGCCCTCCGCCGCGCCGCCGACGCCGCGAGCGCCGTGGCGGCCCTGCTCAAGGTCCAGTCCGACGCCTGGAACCGCGGCGACCTGGAGACCTTCACCTCGGTCTACGCCGAGGACGCCTCGTTCCTCTCCCCCACCGGCCTCACCCAGGGGCGGCAGCAGGTCCTGGAGCGCTACCGCCGCCGCTATCCGGACCAGCAGGCGATGGGGACCCTGACCCTGGAGATCCTCGAGACCCGACCCGCTCAGGGCGTCGAATTCACCCCCCTCGGCGACGCCCGTCCCAGCCGCGTCCAGGGCCTCTCCGTCGCCGCCCGCTGGCGCCTCGCCTATCCCGATCAGCCGGACAAAAAGACGGCCGAGGGGTTGACCCTGCTCGTGCTGCGGCGGCACGGGGATTCGTGGGAGATCGTGGAGGACGCTTCGATGTAGGGGGGGCGGCATCGAGCCTCCCGTCCTGGGAGGGGGACCGCCCTGGAGGGGCGGGCTTTGATCAGCCTGGGGTTTCAACCCCAGGCGGGAGGCGCCGGCACTTGCCGCCGACCGCTTGGCGCCGACCGCTTGGCGGCGGCGCCGGTGCCGGTGCCGGTGCCGGTGCCGATCGCTTGCCGGCGACCGCTTTCTGCCGGTGCCGACCGGCGGCCGCTTGCCGCCGACCGCCTGCCGCCGACCGCCTGGCGCCGGTGCCGACCGCCTGCCGGCGGCCGCCTGGGGTTGGTGCCGACCGGCGACCGCCTGGCGCCGGTGCCGACCGCCTGCCGCCGCCCCCCTGGGGTTGGCGCCGGTGCCGACCGCCTGCCGGCGGCCGCCTGGGGTTGAAACCCCAGGCTGATCAAAGCCCGCCCCTCCAGGGCGATCCCCCTCCCATCGGCAGCGACGCTGCGCAGGGCGAACCACGCCCACCCCTTGCACCAGGAAGCCGTCGTGAATCAGGATACCGCCACGCGATGAAACCCACCGCCCCCACATCCCAAGCCGCTCCGCCCGCGGGGGGCTTCGCCTTCATGGTGCGCGCCCTGAAGAACCGGAACTACCGGCTCTTCTTCACCGGTCAGAGCGTGTCGCTGATCGGCACCTGGATGACGCGG
>DATBAW010000589.1:0-7052 GCA_036271335.1 Thermoanaerobaculia bacterium | reverse complement strand
CGGAAAAGGGCGCAGCATGCTGCGCCCCTACAGACTCGGCTTTCTCCCTCTTCTCCCGTCAGGTCGGGCGGGAGGCTGGGAGAAGAGGGGCGGGGTGATGAGGGCCAACGCCACAGCCAAGGTGAATCTGACAAAGTAGAGTTAAGCGACGGCGAGGTCCGGCGCCACTGCCGGGCCGCTATAATCTTCCCCCATGATTCGACCGGTGCGCGCCGCGGACGCGGCGGCGATCTGCGGCATCTACAACCACTACGTGCTCCACACCGTGGTCTCTTTCGAGGAGGAGGCCCCGGCGCCGGAAGAGATCGGGAGGCGCATCGGCAAGGTGATGGCGGCCGCCCTCCCCTGGCTGGTCCTGGAGGAGGAGGGCGAGTTGCTCGGCTATGCCTACGCCACGCCCTGGAAGGAGCGGTCAGGGTACCGGTACGCCGTGGAGAGCTCGGTCTACCTGGAAGCGTCTGCGGGCGGCCAGGGGCGCGGGGCGCGGCTGTACGCGGAGCTTCTGGCCGAGCTCCGGAGCCGTCCGCTGCGCACCGTCATCGGCGGCATCGCCCTGCCGAACGAGGCCAGCGTCGGCCTGCACGAGAAGCTCGGCTTCCGGAAGGTGGCTCATTTCGAGCGGGTGGGCTGGAAGTGCGGCCGGTGGGTGGACGTGGGCTACTGGCAGCTCGCGCTCGCCCCGGACGACGGCCACCCCGGCGAAAGTGTGCCGATTCGTGGATGATCCACGAACATTCTCGGATCAAATTTAAAATTCCTGGGTCTTCCAAGAATTGGCTGGGAAGACCCGCGACAATTCTTGAGTCTTTCAAGCTGCAGCTTGAAACATCCACGACGCCTGTTCCGAATCGAAGAATGGGGGTGAATGAACCAAGCTGGAGCTTGGAACACCCGCTAGACGACGACCCCGTCCCAACGCCAGCGGAGCACTTTCGGCTCGAAGGGCGGAATGGCGACGGGGGCCATCATGGGCTCGCCCGAGCGCCAGGAACGGCGCGCGCCGAGCTGCTCGCCGGTGGCGTAGAAGTGTAGC
The DNA here is from genome assembly GCA_036271335.1 of Thermoanaerobaculia bacterium. Classification (GTDB taxonomy): domain Bacteria; phylum Acidobacteriota; class Thermoanaerobaculia; order Multivoradales; family UBA5704; genus DATARR01. The sequence continues at coordinate 6,019 of DATBAW010000589.1, read as the reverse complement.
AGGTGGCGCAGGTCGGCGGCCGAGAAATCGGAGAGCCACTGGGCCAGGGCGCCGAAGCCGGCGTCCAGCAGGAGGCGCATGCTGTAGCCGCAGGCCTCCCGCTCGTAGCGCAGGACCTTGGCGGCCAGCTCGTCGCTCAGCGTTTCCGGCTGGACGTCGAAGTCGATCACCCCCTGCACGTTCCACTGGACGGTGTGGCCGAACAGGTGCAGCAGCGTGAACAGGGAGTCTTCCGCGTCGAGGTGCCCGGCGATCCGGATCTCCGCCCCGTTGAGGTCGCCGAAAAAGCCCGAGGGGACCGGCCCCAGCGTACAGCGCACGCCGTAGGTGGCTTCCATGTGAGCCTGGAGGGGACGGAACGCGGATTCAAAATCACCGGGGGCCATGGCGGCTCGCAAGCATAGTCGATCTCAAGCGGGGGTAGTCGATCTTGCTGTTGTGCCTGGGATCGACCGGCAGCGGCTCGCGCGTGAGCAGGACCGCATCCACGGCGAGACCGGCGGCGGCGATCCGTTCCTCGATCTCCTCGACGATTCCGGTCGCGTCCGTCTCGACCGCCAGGACGACCCGCTCGCCCAGCGCCGGATCGGGCAGGCCCACGGCGGCGACGCGGCGGAGGCGGGGATCGTTCCCTTTCGCGGCCTGCTCGACGAGCTGCGGATGGACGAGCGCGCCGGCGCGGTGGATCGTCGAGTGGACCCGCCCGGCGAGCCAGAAGCGGCCCATCGCATCGAAGGAGCCGGTGTCGCCCATCCGGTGCCAGACCGAGGGGCCGTCGGCGATCTTGTTCTCCTTCACCGCTCCCGGGTTGCGATAGTAGTCCCGGCAGACGTGATCTCCGGCCACGGCCAGCTCGCCGATCTCGCCGGCGGGGAGCTCCCAGGCGGGCCAGCCCTCCGCTCCCAGCTCGATAGGCGCGGGGTGGATGCGGAGGACCTTGGCGCGCAGACGGTCGATGGGCGCGCCCGCGCAGTAGCCGGGGGCGAGGGGGCGGTCGGGGTTGGTGGCCGCGAGGCGCTCCTCGGCGGTGAGATGGGCGACCGGCTCGGCCTCGGTGGAGCCGTAGGCGACCAGGATCTCGGTCTCCGGAAAGCCCCGGCGCCAGACGCGGAGCTGGTCGTCGGAGACCGGCGCGCCGCCGGTGAGCAGGCGGCGCAGGGCGGGGCGCTCTTCCGCTCCGGAGAGCGCCGCCGCGAGGCGGTCGAAGAACGGGGGCGACGCCGTGCAGGTGGTGACGCCGTGGCGCCGCATCTGCGCGAGGACGCGGCCGGCGTCGATGCGGTCGACGTGGCGGAAGTCCATCGCCGGCACGATCGAGGGCACGCCTGCCGCCAGGTTGTTGAGGGCGAAGACGGGGAACATGGTCATCTCGGCGTCCCCCTCCCGCGCGGGGAACTCGCCGGCGAGGGCGGCGCGCTGGGCGAGCAGGAAGCCGTGGGTGCGGTTGGTCCCCTTGGGCTCGCCCGAGGAACCGGTGGTGAAGGTGATCAGGGCGGGATCGTCGAGGGTGACGGAGTGGATCTCGTGTAGGGGCGCCCCTACGTGGGCGCCCTGCCCTCCAGGGCGGCCACATAGGGCCGCCCCTACCTCCAGCCCGGCGAGCGAGAGCGGCGCCGGCAGCGGTCCCAGGCGCCGGCCGGTGGTGACGGCAAGGGGGATCGCCCGCAGGCGCGGATCGAGAAGCCGCAGAAGATGACTCTTCGCGATGCCGATCCAGGCCCGGGGCCCGGCGAAGGCGGCGAACGCGGCGATCTGCCGGCGGCCGATCCAGGGATCGACGAAGACGGCCACGGCGCCGATCTCCAGCAGGGCCAGCATCGCCACGTAGAGGTCGATCGACATCGGGATCATGACGATGGCGCGATCGCCGGCCGTGAGCCCGAGCCGCCGGAATCCCGCCGCCGCGCGGCCGATCCGTTCCCAGAGAGAGCCGAAGGAGATGGTGCCGGACTCCATACAGAGCGCCGGCCGGTCCGGAACGCGCCGGGCGACGTCGCGCAGGACGGTGAGGACGTTGTTCTCGCTCATGGTCGTGGCTCCGTTTGGCTCCCGGCGCCTCCGATGCCCGGGCGTCGGAGGGTCGTCAAACGGCTTCCCCCCTCCACTCATACAGCCGGTACTCCCGCATCACCTTCCCCTGACCACCGTCGAGATCCCCCGAGGGATTGCCCTCCTTGTACAGGCAATGATTGGCGACCGTATACCCTTTCTCCACCGCCCTGCGGTGCCCTTCGTGGAAGAGCGCCGCGGCGACGCCCGAGCGGCGGTGGGCGGCGAGCACGCCGAGGGTCTTGAAGTCGACCGCGTCGGTCTTGCGATGCAGGAGGAACCGGAGCTTGGCCAGGAGGCCGCGCTCGCCGCGCATGGCGGCGACGGCGCGGAAGAGGTCGGGGTAGGCGAAGAGGAAGCCGACATCCTCCCCGGCTGGCGATCGGGCGAAGAGGACGAGGTCGGGATCGAGCAGCGCCCGCGCTCCCGCGTAGAGGCGGACGAACTCGCCGGCGGGGATCTCGGTGTAGAGGAAGTTGCCGGCGAAGATCCGCCGCGACAGCTCGTAAATCGTCGTCAGCTCGGCTTCGAAGCGCGCCGGATCGAGCGGCCGCAGCCGGTAGCCGGCGGCGAGGGCGTCGCGGGCGCGGCCGGCGAGGTGGGCGACCACGGCGGCAGGCGCGATGCGCTTGGAGTAGTAGCGCTCCAGCAGCCCGAAGCCGTTGGCCGTCCAGAGCGCCTCGTAGTAGGGCGGGTTGTAGGGCTCGAGCAGGAAGGGGGGGACGTCCCAGGGTCCGACGTTCAGCCGGTAGCGATGCCAGGTGTCGCCGTCCATGGGACCGAGGAGCGGACCGGCGCCCGCAGCGCGGAGCCAGGCGATCGCGGCCTGGAAGAGCTCGCGGACGGCCTCGCCGTGACCGTCGAGCGCCTCGAAGGAGCCGAGCGTGCCGTAAGGGCGGCCGGCGTCGTCGCGCAGGGCGGGCGAGAGGCGGGCCACCAAGCGGGCCACGGGCTCGCCGTCGACCACGGCCACGAGGGCGCGGACGGTCCCCGGCCGCTCCAGGGCCGCCAGGGCCTCCGCGCGCGGCGTGGCGTTGTAGAAGGGATCGCCCCGGTAGACGGCCGCGGGCAGGCGGAGAAAGCCCTCGCGCGCTTGGGGGTCGGCGAGGGCGTCGTGGAGGGTATGGAGGAGGCTCAAGCCAGGGTGCCGGAGGGCAGCCGCTTGAAGAGCGGCTTGAAGGCCAGGAGCCAAAGGCCGGAGTAGTCCCGCATCAGGCGCATGCGCAGGAGATTGATCTGCCGGCATTCGGGCATGCTCCCGGCCATCATCAGGTCCTGCAGCACGTGGTTGAAGCGCCAGAGGTAGGAGTCGGCCGAGCGGCAGGTCAGCCGGGCGCGGGCGAAGACGACGGCGTCGCCGGTCACCGAGGTCTCGTCGAGCAGGCTGCCGATGTCGTGCGCCTCCTCGTTGATGCGGATGCGCAGGGCGGCCGATTCGAGCAGGAACTGCTCCAGCTCGCGGTCGCATTCGGCCTTGCCGAAGATCCGGCGGTAGGCCTCGACCTCGCGCGGCTCCAGGCGCAGGGAGAACACCTCGGGCTTGAGCACGACCCGCTCGGGAGCGAGGTCGGGCGGATTGACGTCGCGCAAGATGTCCACCAGGCGGCGGTAGTAGTCGCCCAGCAGCTCCTCGTGGCTCGACGACATCGGCGAGGCGGCGGCGCCGGCGGCCTGGGAGAGGGTGTATTCGCCGGTGTCCTGCCCCATCTTGGAGACGCTCGGGCGGTCGCCGGTGGCGGCGCGGCCGGCGTTGAGACGCGGCAGGAGGTCGCGCACCTTCTGGCGGATCTGGGCGATGTCGCCGAGGCGGAACTCCTCTTTCTGGAGCTGCTTCTCGAAGCGCTCGATCTCCTCGCGGAAGGCGCCCAGCTCGCGGTCGAGGTTGGTGTCGAAGGGGACCTCGCGCTCGAGCTCGAAGACGCGCTGGTACTCGGCCACGATCCGCTGCTCTTCCTGGCGGTAGAGCTTCTGGATGCGGCTCTTGAACACCAGGTTGGTCTCCTGGATGGAGAGCAGCAGCTCGGGGTGGAAGTAGGCGTTGCCGAGGCCGTGCTTGAGCTCGCGGTAGCGGCGGATCAGCCCGCTCTCGGTGAGCGCGTCGAGGCTCTCGATGGCGCCCATCTGGTGGCGCACGCCGTCGATCGCCTCCCGGCGCTCCTCGATCAGCTGATCGCCGGGGGGCGCCTCGCCGAGCTGCCCCCAGATCCCCTGGAAGATCTCGCTCAGGCGCTTGTGGTTGCGCAGCACCAGCTCGCCGGAGCGGTCGTCGATCTCCTCGCTCAGACGGGCGAGCAGGAAGTCGATCTTGTCCAGCCGCTCGGTGGGCCAGGGGCCGCCGACGTGGGCGTAGAGATAGAACCGGACGAGCTGGCTGAGGATCTTCTCGTCGTAATTTTTCACCCGCCGGAAGAACTGGCGGAGCAAGTCGGGCGTGACTTTGGTATCCTCTTCATCGAGCGATCCGATGAGCTCTGTGAGCCGGCGGTCGATCGCCTCCAGCCGGTGCCGGATCCGTTCGCTCTCCGAGGCGTTCAGGCTCTGAGAGATCTCCTTCAGCCCGGTGTAGAGGTTCTGGAATTCCGTGGAATGCAGGTCCTCCACGCGCTGGAGCAGCGTCTTGCCCAGGCTCTGGAGAAACTGGTGAAAGGTCCAGGCGGCCCGGAACCGGTGCGAGATATCGGCGTAACGGCGGTGGAGAACGCTCAGTTCCTGAACGGTTGTCATAAGTCGGCCTGTCGGTTGCGCTCGAAGTCGAGTTTCCGGGGAAGTTTACGCTACTTGTCGGGGAATACCGCGCCTGGCGCCCGCCGGGCGCCGGCAAAGGAGAGAACGGCTTGCGGATCCTGATCTCCCAGGAAGCGCTGGAACGGCGGATCGCGGAGCTGGCGGCCGCGATCGACCAGGACTATGCCAGCAGCGACGGTCTGGTCGCCATCGGGGTTCTCAAGGGCTCGGTCTTCTTCATGGTCGACCTGTTGAAGCGGCTGACCGTGCCGCTGCGGATCGATTTCTTCCAGACGGCGAGCTACGGCTCGGGCGTCAGCCCCGGCGAGGTGCGCATCCGCAAGGACATCGACCTGCCGATCCGCGGCCGGGACGTGCTGCTGATCGAGGACATCGTCGACACCGGCTACACCCTGCGCACCATCCTCGACCTCCTGCGCTTCCGGGGCGCCCGCAGCGTCAAGCTCTGCGCGCTGCTCGACAAGCCGCAAGGACGCGAGGTGGAGGTGCCGATCGAGTACAAGGGCTTCACCATCGAGCCGCTCTTCGTGGTCGGCTACGGCCTCGACTTCGACGAGCGCTACCGCAACCTCCCCTACATCGCCGTGCTGGATTCCGAGGAGGCGGCCGCCGCGCCGTCCCCCTCCTGAAAGGATTGGGATCGATGAAATTCCATCACTCCGACGACGCGCCCAAAGCCATCGGACCCTACTGCCAGGCGATCGAGGTCGACGGCTGGCTCTACCTCTCCGGCCAGACCGGCCTCGACCCGGCGACCGGCGAGCTGGTGCCCGGCGGCTTCGAGGCGCAGACCCGGCAGGTGCTGAAGAACCTGACGGCGGTGCTGACGGCGGCCGGATTGACGTTCGCCAACGTGGTCAAGACCTCTGTCTTCCTGATCGACTTCGCCAACTTTCCCACCATGAACCAGCTGTACGGCGAGGCGATGGGCGACCACCGGCCGGCCCGTACCACGGTCCAGGTCGCCGCGCTCCCCAAGGGAGGACTGGTGGAGATCGATCTGGTGGCGCGGCGCTCTTAGCGCGAAGCGCCCCTGGGACCGCCGGCGTCCCGCCGGCTCTAACTTGAACTAACTAAAAGCGGAGTTAGCCCAACTTCCACGCTTTGCGCGGTAAAGTCTTGAAGATGCAGGGCCGAGCTATTTTTTCGTCACTACAGACCCTTCCGCCAAAGACCGTCCTGACCATGGTTTCGCGGAATTCGGACCGATAGCCAAACTTGGAAC
>DATBAW010000588.1:0-11915 GCA_036271335.1 Thermoanaerobaculia bacterium | reverse complement strand
AAAAGTGGGCCGATTATAAGAAGGACGAAGCGATTGCGCAATCAGCTCCCGGAAAGTGCCGTCCAGTCGCCGTGCCGGGCACGGCTCTCCGCTATGCTTCGCGGGGTAACTTGCCGCCGACCAGGAGACGAAAGCAATGACTACCGATCTACGGTTTCCGATAGGAAAGGCCGAAATGGCACGCGAGCTAACGGCCGAGCAGCGGCTGGAAAGGATCGCGCGTATCGAGAGGATGCCGGACCATCTGCGTGCGGCGGTCGCCGGCCTGGACGCCGGCCAACTGGACACTCCCTACCGTCCGGAGGGCTGGACGGTGCGCCAAGTCGTGCATCACGTCCCGGACAGCCATCTCAACGCCTACCTGCGCTGCAAATGGGCGCTGACCGAGGACGAGCCCCAGATCAAGACGTACGACGAGGGGCTCTGGGCCGAGCTCCCGGACTCGCGCACCGTGCCGGTCGAGGTCTCCCTCGCCCTGCTCGACAGCCTGCACAAGCGTTGGATGGGGCTACTGCGCGCCCTGTCCGCCGCGGACTTCCAGAAGGCTTTGAGGCATCCGGAGCATGGCCTGATCACGCTCGACCAGATCCTCGGCCTCTACGCCTGGCACGGAGATCACCATGTCGCGCACATCACCACCCTGCGCGAGCGGATGGGGTGGAGCTGATTTCCTGAAAGGGTCAAAGGGTCCTGAGAGGTGAGAGAGCGCCGGCCGGGGATCCGGCCGGCGCCTTGGGCCGGCTACTGGCTCGGGCAGGAGGCCAGGCAGGACTGAAGCTGCGTGTTGCAGGAGACCAGGCAGGGGTTCTCACTGCAGGTCGTCTGGCACTGCTGGAAGTTGCTCTGGCACGTGGCCTGACAGGGGGTCACGGCGGTGCTGCGGTTCGCGTTCATGGCCATCAGCGAAAGCCCCATGGCAAAAGCGAGCGTGGTGATTCTCTTCATATCGGCAACTCCTTCTTGTCGTCGTCTCTGAGATGTCCCCACCGGGCCCGGCGGGGGTCTGAAGGGCTCCGGTTGTCTCTCCGGAGTACCTCTCAATAGTTGCGGAATTCATGCCAGTCGCGAATGGCGCGTGAATTGCACTCTCACCCCCGCCGATCACGACGGGATGGCGCCGGCTGAGCGGGCGCGGGAGAGAGGCCGATGAGAATGTACCCTGGACACCCCTATCCCCTCGGCGCCACCTATGACGGCGCCGGGACGAACTTTTCCCTCTTTTCGGAGGTGGCGGAGCGGATCGAGCTCTGCCTCTTCGACGAAGCGGGCCACGAGACGCGCGTCGATCTACCCGAGGTCACCGCCTTCTGCTGGCACGGCTACCTGCCCAACGTCGTTCCCGGCCAGCGCTACGGCTACCGCGTCCATGGCCCGTGGAATCCGGAGGCCGGGCAGCGCTGCAATCCCGCGAAGCTCCTGCTCGATCCCTACGCCAAGGCGGTCGAGGGCGAGGTGCGGTGGGACGAGGCGGTCTTCCCCTATCACTTCGACGACCCCGAGGGCTCGCGAAACGACCTCGACAGCGCGGAGCACATGCCGCGGTGCGTGGTGATCAATCCCTTTTTCGACTGGGGAAACGACCGGCCGCCGCGCGTCCCGATACACGATTCGGTGATCTATGAGGCCCACGTCAAGGGGTTCACCCGGCGCCACCCGCGGATCCCGGAGGAGCTGCGCGGCACCTACGCCGGCCTCGCCCATCCGGTGGCGATCGCGCACCTCAAGCGGCTGGGCATTACCGCCATCGAGCTGCTGCCGGTACATCAGTTCGTCCAGGACAGTCTGCTGATCGAGCGGGGCTTGAGGAACTACTGGGGCTACAACTCGATCGCGTTCCTGGCGCCGCACAACGAGTACGCCACCGCCGGCGGTTCCACCGGCCAGCAGGTGCAGGAATTCAAGCAGATGGTGAAGACTCTCCATCAGGAGGGGATCGAGGTGATCCTCGACGTGGTCTACAACCACACCGCCGAGGGGAATCACCTCGGCCCCTCGCTCTCGTTCAAGGGGATCGACAACGCCGCCTACTACCGTCTGGTGCCGGACGATCCCCGCTATTACATGGACTACACGGGCACCGGCAACAGCCTCAACATGCAGCACCCCCACGTGCTGCAGCTCCTCATGGACTCGCTGCGCTACTGGGTGCTCGAGATGCACGTCGACGGCTTCCGCTTCGACCTCGCCTCCACCCTTGCCCGCGAGCTCCAGGACGTCAACCGGCTCTCGGCCTTCTTCGACGTCATCCAGCAGGACCCCGTGATCAGTCAGGTCAAGCTGATCGCCGAGCCCTGGGACGTCGGTCCGGGAGGCTACCAGGTCGGCAATTTCCCGCCGCTCTGGTCAGAATGGAACGGCAAGTACCGCGACGGCGTCCGCGACTACTGGCGCGGCGAGGACCAGACGCTGGGCGACTTCGCCCACCGCTTCACCGGCAGCTCGGACCTCTACGAGAACACCGGCCGCAAGCCCTCGGCCAGCGTCAATTTCATCACCGCCCACGACGGCTTCACCCTGCGCGACCTCGTCTCCTTCAACGGCAAGCACAACGAGGCCAACCAGGACGGCGACGGCGGCGGGCCGGACGACAACCGTTCCTGGAACTGCGGTGCAGAAGGTCCCACGGACGATCCCGCCATCGTCGGTCTGCGGGCGCGCCAGCAGCGCAATTTCCTCACCACCCTCTTCCTCTCCCAGGGGATCCCCATGCTGCTCGGCGGCGACGAGATGGGGCATACCCAGGGGGGGAACAACAACGCTTACTGCCAGGACAACGAGATCTCGTGGCTCGACTGGGAGGCGATGGACGACGGCCTCCTCGAGTTCGCCGCGCGGCTGATCGCCCTGCGGCGCGAGCACCCGGTCTTCCACCGCCGCCGCTGGTTTCAGGGCAAGGCGATCCACGGCGAGGCGGTGCGCGACCTCGGCTGGTTCCGGCCGGACGGCGAGCTGATGAACGACGAGGACTGGCGGCACGGCTTCGCCAAATCGCTGGGCGTCTTCCTCAACGGCGACGCCATGGAGAGCCTCGACGAGCGCGGCGAGCCGGTGCGCGACGACAGCTTCTATCTGCTGTTCAACGCCCATCACGAGCCCCTCGCGTTCCGTCTGCCCGCCCGCTCCAACTGGGGAGAGAGCTGGCGCAGGGTGCTCGACACCGACCGGCCTTTCCCCGAGAAAGAAGAGGAGATCCTCGCCGCCGGGGGTGAGGTCCAGGTGGCGGCGCGGGCGGTGGTGGTGCTGATGCGGGCCGCTTGAGAGCCAAGCAATCGGTAAAAACGAAAAAATGGGAGGATGCTCCGGAAAGCGCGGAGCCCGCGGATCACCCCCGGTCAGGGATCCCTGGGCTCCATCTTCTTGAGCTCGCCGAGGACCTCTTCCGTTCCGATCAGCTCGGCGAACCGGCAGAGGAGGTCCGCGAACAGCTCCGAGTAGCCCTCCTCCGTCGCCGCGGCGCGGATGGCGAGCCGCTCCTCCTCGGTCAGGCTGGCGCCCGTCTCTGGAGTGGCGGGGACGGCGGAGATCGGCTGATCTCTAGTGCGGCTGGTGTGAGCCATCATCGTCGAGACGAAGTAAGCAACTCATATGCCCGTTTCGATAGGCTTGGCGACAATTTTATCCCCGCCCGGTGAGTCCCGGCCCGGTTGATCCCGTCCCGGTCTCTCCGTCCGCCGCCGCCAACGCCGCTTCGATCGTCTGCCGGAGCTGGCCGAAATGGACCGGCTTGGTGAGGTGGTGATCGAAGCCGGCGGCGAGGATGCGGTCGCGGTCCTCGCGCATGGCGAAGGCGGTCAGCGCGATCACCGGCAGGTGCGCCAGGGCGCCGGTGCCGCGCACGGCGGCGAGCGTGGCGAAACCGTCGAGGACCGGCATCTGGAGGTCGAGCAGCAGCAGGTCGACGGGCAGGGTCGCCAGCACGTCGAGCGCCTCCTGCCCGTTGGCCACCACCATCGGGTCGTACCCCCAGCGGGTGAGCAGCTCGGTGAGCAGGACGGCGCTGGCGGGGTCGTCCTCGGCGATCAGGATCGGTCGCTTCATCCGCGTCTCTCCTTCTTGGCTCAGCCGGCCGCCGGGAGCAGCCAGCGCTCGGCTTCGACCGTGCGCTGGATCTCGAGCGTCACGAAGTCCCGCCAGTCGTCGTCCGGCAGCCAGAGGAGCCGCGTCGGGCCGCTGAAGACCTGGGTCTCGACGGCGTCGTCGCCCTTGCGGGCCAGCACCAGCACCGGGATGTTCGCCGTGGCCGGGTTCGACCGCAGCCGCACGATCGTCTGATAGCCGTCGAGGCTGGGGAGCTGGAGGTCCATCACCACGGCGTGGGGATGGATCTGGGCGGCGGTCTGCAGCGAATTCGCGCCGCCGGCGACGACCACCGGACGGAAGCCGGCGGCGATCGTCGCTTCGGTCAGCCGCCGCTGCCGTTCGGGGTTGGCCTCGACGATCAGCACCACCCGCGGCGGATCGAGCGGCTCGAGGCGGCGCCGGCAGGCCTCGACGAGGAGCTTGTCGTCGACCGGGAGCGTGAGGCAGCCGTGGGCGCCGGCGAGAAAGGCCGGCCGCCGGCCGGCGAGGTCCGCCACCAGCGCCAGGATCAACGGCTGGAAGGCGCTCTCCTGGGCTCTGAGCTCGCGCAGGAGCCGCGCGCCGCGAGCGCCGGCGCTGGCGAGGTCGAGAATGGCCAGCTGGGGCTCGCTGCGCCGGAGCAGCGGCAGCGCCTCGTCGTCGCAAACCACGGCCCGGACGCTGAACCGTTGCCGCCGCAGGGCCTCGGACCAGCGCTGCCGCGCCAGCGCGTCGTCGCTGACCAACAGGATGGCCGGCTCGCCGGTCGCGCGCTGCACGTGGGGGAGGGTGGGCGGTGTGGTGGCAGGGCGTTCCTGGCGGTCCGGCAGCAGGACGACGAATTCGGTGCCGGTGCCGGGAGTGCTCTCCACCCACACCTTGCCCGCGTGCTGCTCGACGAGGCGGCGGACGATGGCGAGCCCCAGACCGGTGCCCTCCCGGGTCTCGCCGCCGCCGCGCGCCTGCTGGAACTCGTCGAAGATCATCTCCTGCTCCGCGGGATCGATCGTCGAGCCGCTGTTGGCCACCGACAGCAGGGAGAATCCCGATTCGCTTGTTCCTGAAAGGCGCTTTCCTGAGAGGCGCTTTCCTGAGAGGGTGATCGCGCCGCCGGCGGGCGTGAACTTGACCGCGTTGCTGAGCAGGTTGAAGAGGATCTGCTTGAGATGGAGGCGATCGGCGAAGACCTGCAGATCGTCCGGCACGCGCTGGTCGAGCTGGAGCCCCTTCTGGGCCACCAGCGGTCCGAGGGTGGAGAGCACCTCCGGCAGCAGGACGGCGACGCGGAGGGTCTCCGGCGACAGCTTGAGCCGGCCCGCCTCGATCTTCGACAGATCCAGGATGTCGTTGATCAGCCGCAGCAGATGCTCGGCGGCGGTGCGGACGAACTGGAGATGGACGCCCTGCTTGTCGCTGAGCGGCTGCGCGGGATCGTCCGCCAGCAGCTCGGAGAAGCCGACGATCGCGTTGAGCGGCGTCCGCAGCTCGTGGCTCATGGTGGCCAGGAACTCGCTCTTCAGCCGGTTGGCGCGCACGGCCTCCTGGCGGTGCAGCTCGAGCTCCAGGTTCTGCCGCTGGATCTGGTCCAGGTAGGCGCGCCGCTGCGCCTCCATCATCTGGCGCGCCTGCCGGGGCTCGGTGACGTCGAAGGCGAATCCGAGCACGTAGGGCGGACCGTTGAGCGGGGAGTGCACCGCGTTGCGGAACATCCAGACCCGTTCCTCTCCGTTGCGGGTGAGCAGGCGCATCAGCCCGTCGGCGCTCCGGCCCTGGCGGAGGCTCTCCAGATACTCCGGGAAGCCGTCGCGGACGCCCGGCGCCAGCAGCTCGGCGAGATGGCGGCCGCCGAGCTCCCCGGCCGTGAAGCCGAGCGCTCCGGCCGCCGCCGGATTGACGCTCAGCAGCCTCCCCTCGAGGTCGTGGATGCAGACGAAGCCGAGGCCGTTCTCGAAGAGGGTGCGAAAGCGGGCCTCACTATCTTGCAACGCGCTTTCGGTCTGCCGGTGGGGAGTGACGTCGACCAGCGAGCCGGCGATCCCCGGCGGCTCGGGGTCGTCCTCGCGCCGGCCGCGGCCGCGCGGCCAGGCCGAGCCTTCGACGAAGACCAGCCGGCCGCCGCGGGCGAGCAGGGAGATCTGGAACCGCGGCACCGGCGAGCCGGCGAGGACGGTGGTCTCGAGATCCCTCCAGACGCCCAGCTGGTCGGCGGGGAGCAGGTCGGTGAAGCGCCGCCGGCTCAGGGCGCCGGCCGAGCAGCCGAGCATCTCCAGCCAGCGGGGGTTGAAGCGTTCGAACCGGCCGTGGGCATCGAGAGCGAAGGTCAGCAACGGCAGCTCGCCGGTGACCGGCGTGGCGCCCGCCGTGATCGACGCCTCCCGCAGCTCCGCCACCTCGCGTCTCTGCTCCGCGGCGGCGCGCTGGAGGCCGCGGACGAGCCGTCGCGTCCGCACCGCGTCGCTGCCGAGCAGAAAGAAGGTCAAGGTGAGGAATCCGAGGCTTAAGGCCTCCACCAGCTTCCCCTGCTCGGGCAGGCGCCAGGCCCCTTGCTGCCACCCCGCCCAGAGCTCGAAGATCAGCGACGCCGTGGCGCTGACCAGGGCGGCATGGATCCCGGTCAGCTCGCGGCGGCGGCCGCCGGACGGAGGGCGATCGTCGCGGTCAGCCATCGCCGTCCGCGGCGGGGGAGCCTGGAGCGGCAGACTCTGAGGCAGAGGAGAGAAGGGCATAGACCTCCGGCCCGTCTTCGGCCAGCATCTGGCGCAACCCGGCGAAGGAGGCCGGATCGAGGCGCCGGCGCGCCGTCTCAAGCTCCATGGCCGCCAGCGCCGTGGCAGGCGCCATGGCGGTGCGGTAGGGGCGGTTCGAGGTCAGGGCGTCGTAGATGTCGACCACCTGGAGGACCAGCGCGGTCTTCGGGATCTGCTCGCCGCTCAGCCCGTCCGGATAGCCCAGGCCGTCGATCCGCTCATGATGGTGGCGGATGATCGGCAGGACCAGCCGGAGCGAGCGCAGCGGCTGGCAGATCCGTTCCCCGATCAACGGATGCTGCTCCATCACCTGGCGCTCGGCCGGAGTCAGCGGACCGGCCTTGAGCAGGATGGAATCGGGGATGCTGACCTTGCCGATGTCGTGCAGCATGCCGGCCCGGCGCAGTGCGCGGACCTCGGCCTCCTCCAGGCCCAGCCGCTGGCCGAGCCGGGAGGCCAGCGCGGAGAGGCGATGGCAATGACCGGCGGTCGAGGCGTCGCGGCTCTCCACGGCCAGCGCCAGACTGAACAGCACCGTCTCCGCGGCCTCCAACTCGTCGGTGAACGCCTTGCGGTCGGTCAGCGCCCGCACCCGGGCGGCGAGCCGGTCGGGATTGATCGGTTTGGCAAAAAAATCGTCGGCGCCCGCCGCGATCCCGCGCAGGTGGTCCTCGCTCCCCGCCGAGGAACTGATCAGGATCACCGGCGTCAGGCGCGAGGTCGGATCGCTCTTGATCTCCTGGCAAACGCCGACGCCGTCGATCCCGGGCATCGCGATGTCGAGGATGACGAGGTCGGGCCGGTGCAGCCGGAAGAGGACCAGGGCCTCCCAGCCGTCCCGCCCATAGAGCAGCTCGCAGCCGATGCGATGTAACAATTTTTCGAGCAGCAGGATACAGGCCGGATCGTCGTCCGCGACCAGCACCAGGGGGCGGGCTCCCGCCTCCGAAAAATTCGGGGGGAGCGCCGACGGGAGCAGACCATCGTCACCCTGAAATTCAGTGAAGATCGTCATTCTTGCGAATCCTTACGAAGAAATCTGGCGGCATCGCGACAGCGCGGCCGGAGTTGCGGATATAATCTCCCGGCTATGAGTCCGGGAATCTGCTGGACCTTTTCCAGAGCGAGCGCATGAGCTTTCGAGTGCTGACCGTCGACGACGACCCCGCCATCCTGCTGGTGGAGGAGAGGGCGTTGTCCAATGCCGGTTTCGAAGTGTGGAGAGCTGGCTCCGGCGAGGATGGGTTGCAGGTTTTGCGCAGCAAGGGGTTGCCGCATCTGGCCGTGATCGACCTGCTGATGCCCGGCATGGGCGGGCTCGCCCTCTGCCGGCAGATCAAGGAATGGAGCGACGTGCCGCTGATCATCCTGACCTCGGTGGACGCCAAGGAAACGCTGATCGACGCGATCGAGCGCTTCGCCGAGGACTATCTGATAAAACCTTTCGATCCTCGCGAGCTGGTGGCGCGGGTGAACCGCGTGCTGCGCCGCATCGGCGACTTCGGCTACGTGCTCGACCCGGTGACGCCGGTGGATGCCAGCCTCAGCGTTGACTTCGTCCATCAGCGGGCGATTCTCGACGGCCGCGAAGTGCCGCTCGGACCGATCGAGAGCAAGCTGCTCTACCTGTTGATGAAAGGCGCCGGCCGGCCGCAGACGAACGCTCACCTGCTGGGCCGGATCTGGCCGAATCAGGAAGTCTACGAGGACACCCTGCGGGTGCACGTTCACCGCCTGCGGCGCAAGATCGAGCCCCAGCCGGAGGTCCCCCGCTACGTGGTGACCGAGCGCGGCATCGGCTACTCGTTTCCGGTGCCCAGGTCGTGAGAGGATTTCGATCATCGCGGTTCCGCCGCCGGCGAGAGCCTCGGCGCCCCGAGCCCGCAGCATAGCCGGGCCGCATTACGTCTCTCATTACGTCAAGATACCGTCCCCAATTCCGTCCCGCGCTGCACCCTTCTAGTATGTTCGCCAATTTCTTATCCAATGATAGATCTCCCGACGGGCCCGTGGCCGTAGTCCTCGATGTAAGCTCGAGGACACGATCATCGGCTTCGATCGGGGCGGCGCGGAGATGTCTGGAATGCTTTTCATCGAAAATGATCTTGGAATGCAATTGTTGTCGCGGGCCTTTCCTCCAAAATTTCGAGGTTTTCACCGGCTGAGCTGGGATAGAGTTTCGACAATGTATACGGAAACCCCAGGTCTCGCGGCGGACACCGTGCTCTCTCTGCGCGAGCTGGGGGGGGAGGAGCTTCTCCGCCGGCTCGTGGCGATGCTCGTCGAGCTCACTCCCCAGCGTCTGAGCGCGTTGCGGGAAGGCGTGAGCCACGCCGACCTGCCGGCTGCCCGCGGCGCTGCGCATGCGCTCGGCTCGACCGCCGGCGTGGTGGGAGCCCTGCCGCTCCTCGCCGCCGCCCGGCTGGTCGAGAAGGCCACCGCCTGGCCGGACGTCCAGGCCGCCACCCGCCTGCTGGAGCTCGAATGGGGCCGGCTGCTCCCCCTTCTCGATCGTTGGCTCGCGGCGTGCGGGGGTGTGAAATGAAGGCTCAGGCCGTGCTCTCCCCCTTCGCGCCGCCGCGGAGGTCCCCGGTCAAGGCGGCGCGGCGCGTCCTGGTCGTCGACGACGATCCCGCGATCCTCCACCTGATCACCAAGGTCCTGCTCGCCGCTCCCGTGCCCTTCCAGCCCCTGGCGGTCGGCAGCGCCGAGGCGGCCCTCCAGCTCCTCGCCGCCGAGGACGGCATCGACTGCCTGCTGGCCGACGTCGTGCTGCCGGGGATGGACGGCCTCCAGCTCCTGCTCTCGGCCCACCAGCTGCGGCCCGAGCTGAAGATCGTCGTGATGACCTCCGCGCCCTCCGACGACCTGCACCACGCGGTGCTGGAGAACGGCGCCCGGCTGCTGGCCAAGCCGCTCGACGCCGAGGATCTCCTGGCCAGCCTCGAGATCGACCGGCCGGGCGCCCTGTCGCGCCTGGAAGGCGATCTCGACCTGGTCGACGTCTGCCGGCTCTCCGCGGCCTGCCAGGGCGACGGGGGAGTGCGGATCCGTCAGGGCGACGCCGAGGGCGCCCTGGCCCACCGTGGCACCACCCTCGTCCATGCCGCTGTCGACGGCCTCGCCGGGCTCGCCGCCTTCGAAAGCCTGCGCTCCTGGCGCCAGTGGCAGTTCGAATCGCTCTCCGGCCTGCGCGCCGCGACGCTGGAGCCGAACTGCGAGCTGCCGATGGCGGACGGCCGGTTCCGCGACGGCGCGAGGGCCGCCGGCAGCCTGCGCGGACTGACCCTCCGCCATCTGATCGAATGGGCGATGCGCTACCGGCAGAGCTGCACCCTGATGGTGACGTCGCAACGCCGGTCCGGCATCCTCGCCTTCGAAGCGGGGTCCATCCGCAGCGCCGAGACCGGCGACCGCGAGGGCGCCCGGGCCGCCGCCGAGATCCTGGGCTGGGAGAGCCTGCGCGTCGAGCTGATCCGCTCGCCGGCCGCGACGCCGCTCGCCGCGAAACCTCGGAAGGCGCCGAAAGACGGGTCGACGAGCGGTCTCGAAACCCTGATCGATCGCTTCTGTGAAGAGGTCGAAGGCGTCATCGCCACTAGCGTCGTCCGCCGGCACGACAGTGCGCCGGTCGCCATCCGCTCCACCGTCTCTCACCTCGACGCCGCGGCCGCCGCCCGCCTCTACGCGCGCCTCGTCGACAGCCATCTCGCGGCCGTCGAGGTCCTCGGCGCCGGCGATGCCTGGGGAGAGACCGAAGACATTCTGATCACCACCGCCAAGGTCTACCTGCTGATCCGTCGCCTGGGCGACGAGCACTATCACTGGCTCGCCGTCTCAAGCCAGGCCAACCTGGCCTTCTGCCGTCTGCTGATGCGGAGCCACGCGGCCTTCCTGCTGAGCGGGCTTGCGGAGCTGGGCGAGCTCGGAGGCGGGTGAAGGGAGGCTCTATGAGCCTCCCCCCATGATCCCCATCGTCATCCCCATCACCATCCCCACCGTCCCGCTTCACACCGTAGCGCCGTCAGGGGGATGTCCGGCGGTGGCTCAGATGGCGAGGTCCTTTTCCACGTCGGCCAGGACGTGGCGTGCCATCGCGAGATTGGCCCGTCCCTTGTCGAGCACCAGATACAGGAACAGGGCTTCGTTGTTCTTGAGCAGCCGGATGAGGTGATACTGGCGGTTGAGCGTGATCAGGATATCCTCGATGTTGTCCTTGAGGTCGAGCGACTTCATCGTCTTGCGCTTGGCGCGCACCACTTCCGTATTGCCGGCCGCGGCCATCTCCAGATTCAGCGCCGACCCTCCTCCCGCCTGCGCCAGCATCATGCCGCTGTTGCTGTCCACGAGACAGCACCCTACGGCGCCGTCGATTTCCATCAGCTTGTCCATGCTCGCTTTCGTATTCGCCACTCCGGACTCCTCCCTGTGAGGCTGCGGCCCCGCCCCCCCCTGGGAGGCGTCTTTCCGCGAACCATTCATAACGCAATCGGTGCATTCAGTGCCCCGAAGCTGTCAACTCCAGCGGATCATAATCGCTCGGCATTACAGATGCTATTACGCGGGCATGAGTCTTGATTCGCGCGTTGAAGCAATGCTTTTAGAGCGCCTGTCAAAACCCTGTAGGGGCGGCCCTATGTGGCCGCCCTGCTCGCAAAAGCGAACCCCCGCCCAGGGCGGTCCCATAGGGCCGCCCCTACGAAAGCTCCAGGGTTGGTCCAAGTTTTGTTAGGCGCTCTTAGCCCAGAAGTGCTCAACAAAGCCCTGTGCGGGCCAAGGCCGCCGACAGACGTATAGAATCCTTTTTAATCCAACCGAAAGGTCGCCGGCTCGCCACGGCCCCCTTCCCGCACCCTTCCTTTGAGAGCTTCAACTTCGAGGCTCACCCCATCCCGAGGAGATCCCCATGAAGAAAGCGCGTCTTCTGCTGCTGGTTCTCGCCTTGACGGTCGCTTCCGGTCTTTCGGTTCAGAAGGCCCAGGCGTTCGTGGTGTGCCACGACATCACGAACTGCGAGACCAACTGCGAGCCCAAGCTGGAAAACTGCTACGCAGGGACGTTCCATCCCGAGTGCGGCGGCGATACCACGTGCTGTAACAATGCGTTCTC
>DATBAW010000587.1:0-1837 GCA_036271335.1 Thermoanaerobaculia bacterium | reverse complement strand
TCCTGCCGCCGGCCGGCAGCGGCGTGCCGGCGGTGACCGCGCAGGGAGTCGCCGACGCGCGCATCGCCGGCTTCCGGATCGCCGGCGACGCCCAGGCGCCGCTCCAGGTGGGGATCCGCCTCGCCGATTCGGCCGTCGAGGTGGACGGCGTCGAGATCAGCGGCGCGCAGACGGCGGGGATCGACGTCGCCGGCGACGACCGCTCCGAGGTGCGCGCCAGCTTCCTCCACGACAATCCCGGAGGAGGCGTGCTGGTCGAGGGGGGCGCGCCGCGGCTGCTCGGCAATCTGATCACCGGCAACGGCCGCGCGCCGGGCGCGCCCCCGCGGCCGGCGGTCGAGGTGCGCGCCGGCGCCACGTCGGAGCTGATCGACAACCGCTTCGCGGGCAACGGTGGCGGCGTGCTGCTGGCGAGCCCGGAACGCGGCGACGAGGTCTTCGCCTGGAACTCCTTCCCCGGCCTGAACCGAGCCGACGCCGTGCGCGCTCCGGTCCCCGCTCCCGCGCCGGCCGCGGCGGGAAAGAAGCCCTGATGCTGACGGCGCAGCAGGTGGGTCGCTTCGAGATCCGCGACTTCCTCGGCCGCGGCGCGATCGGCGACGTCTATCTCGCCTGGGACCCAAGCGCCGGCCGCGAGGTGGCGCTCAAGGTGGTGCGCGCCAACCGCACCGATCCGGACATGCTGCAGGCGGAGAAGAACGGCACCGCGCTCCAGGAGCAGCTGTCGCGCGTGGCGCCGCAGGTGGCGGCGGTCTACGAGCAGGGCGAGGACGGCGCCCTGTTCTGGGTGGCCATGGAGTACGTGGCCGGCACCGACCTCTCGCAGCGGCTCGCCCGCGGTCCGCTCCCCGAGGACAAGGCGGCGTCGATCGCCTGCCAGCTCTGCGACATGCTGGAGGCCTGCCACAACTTCTCGGCCGAGATCGCCGGCCGCAAGGTCTACGGCATCATCCACGGCGACATCAAGCCGGAGAACATCCGCCTCCAGGACGACGACCGCGTGCGGGTGCTCGACTTCGGCATCGCCAAGCTGCTGTCGCAGACCCGCAAGTTCACCGTCAACCTCTTCGGCAGCCTCCCCTACACCCCTCCCGAGCGGCTCGACCGCGGCGGCGTCGACCGCCACTCCGACCTCTGGGCGGTGGGCGTCGTCCTCTTCCTGATGGTCGCCGGCTACTCGCCCTACGACGGCGACGACCCGGAGTCGATCGAAGGAAAGATCCGCCGCGGCGATCCGCCGGCGCCGCTGCCGGACAACGTGGCGCCGGGGTTGCGGCGGATCATCGGCAAGAGCCTCGAATTCCAGGTCGCCCGCCGCTACGCCACCGCCGCCGGGATGAAGGCCGACCTCGACGCCTGGCTCGCCGGCGAGCCGTTGCCCAGCGAGGTGGCGCGGCCCGCGGTGACCGGGGGGACGGGAGAGGACATCAACGCCACCCGCCGCACCTCGCGGCCGCTCGACGACTCGGGATCGTTCCGCGGCTCCGAGACGCGGCGCACCGGTCCGCTGCCGATGGCGATCCCGGCCGCCCTGACCTCGGCCCTGCCGACGGCGCCGTCCGCGCCACCGCCGCCCATCGCGCCCGTCGTCGCGATGCCCGCCGAGGAGCCGCCGCCGGCGCCGCCGCCCACCCGCAGGCGGCGCTTCGCGCTGCGCGGCGCCGGCGTGACCTTCCTGCTGGTGGGAGCCCTGGTCGCCGCCTCGCAGGTCTGGGTGCGCGGCGAGGCGGCGGCGATGCAGCACGACCTCGCCACCCAGACCTCGCCCGATCTCGACGACCTCTGGGGGCGCTACCGCAAGGTGGCGCCGTTCGGCCTCCTCCCCGGCTCGGGGCTC
>DATBAW010000586.1:0-12331 GCA_036271335.1 Thermoanaerobaculia bacterium | reverse complement strand
CGCATTGACACCCCTCTCCCCGCGCCCTATACTCGGCGGCCCGAGTTCTCAATGAGTTAAGAAGAGCTCGCGCTCCCACGGCCGTGGGGGCCCAACAGGCTCCGAGAGCCTGAATCCAAAGTCCAAGGAGGTACGTTTTTCTATGCCGGCTAGCGAAAAACTCGAGGACCAGGCGCTGCTCGCGTCTGAGTCCGAGGAGGAGCGGGACGCGGACGAGTACCGCAAGCTCCTCGAACTGTACGACGAGAGCATGCGGAATCTCACCGAGGGTGAGATTGTGACGGGGCGGATCATTGGCGTCACGTCCAACGCGGTGATCGTCGACGTGGGATACAAGTCGGAAGGCTTGATCCCGATCGAGGAGTTCACCGACCGGGGCGGCGAGCTGTCCGTCAAGGTCGGCGAGGAGGTCGACGTCCTGCTGGAGAAGACCGAGGACCTCGAGGGGCACGTGCTCCTGTCCTACTCGAAGGCGTTGCGGATGCGGCGCTGGACGGAGGTGGAGCGGGCCTACAAGGACGGTCGGATCATCAAGGGCCGGATCACGGACCGGATCAAGGGCGGCCTGACGGTCGACGTCGGACTGCGCGCGTTCCTCCCTGGATCGCTGGTGGACATCAAGCCGGTCAAGAACCTGGAGTCGCTGCGCGGCCAGGAGCTGGAGTTCAAGGTGATCAGCCTCGACCGCCGGCGCAACAACATCGTCCTCTCGCGCAAGGCGGTGCTCGAGACCGAGCTGGTGAAGAAGAAGGCCGAGACCCTCAAGCGGCTGGAAGAGGGCGCGCGCCTGCGCGGCACGGTCAAGAACATTACCGACTACGGCGTCTTCATCGACCTCGGCGGCATCGACGGCCTGCTGCACATCACCGACATCTCGTGGGGGCGGGTCAACCACCCCTCCGAGCACTTCACGGTGGGTGACGAGGTCGAGGTGGTGGTGCTCAAGTTCGACCCCGACACCGAGCGCGTCTCGCTGGGCTACAAGCAGCGCAGCGACGATCCGTGGACGCTGGTCGACAAGAAGTACCCGATCGGCTCGCGCGTCCACGGCCGCGTGGTGTCGATCGTCGACTACGGCGCCTTCGTCGAGATCGAGGAGGGGGTCGAGGGCCTGATCCACGTCAGCGAGATGTCGTGGACCAAGAAGGTCGTCAACCCCGCCAAGATCCTGGAAGTGGGCGACGAGGTCGAGGCGATCGTCTCCGAGCTCGACATGGACCAGCGGCGGATCAGCCTCTCTCTGCGGCAGACCGAGCGCAATCCGTGGGAGGAGCTGGAGGACACCCACCCCGAGGGGAGCGTCATCGAGGGGAAGGTGCGCAACCTCACCGAGTTCGGCGCCTTCGTCGAGATCACCGACGGCATCGACGGCCTGATCCACGTCTCCGACATGAGCTGGACCAAGCGCGTCAAGCACCCGAGCGAGGTCCTCAAGAAGGGGGACACCGTCAAGGCGCGGATCACCAACATCGACGTCGAGAACCAGCGTGTCTCGCTGTCGATCAAGGAGTTCATGCCCAACGAGTGGGAGGAGTTCGCCGACAAGCACAACCCCGGCGATCTGCTCGACGGCAAGGTGGTCAACGTCACCGACTTCGGTCTCTTCATCGACATCTACAACGGCCTGGAAGGTCTCGCGCACGTCAGCGAGATCGAGGTTCCGGCCGGCGCCAAGCTCGAGGACTTCTACAAGGTCGGCGACTTCGTGCGCACCCGCATCCTGCGGGTCGAGGAAGAGGAGAAGAAGGTCGGTCTCTCGATGCGCGGCGTCGATCAACCCTCCGAGGAGGAGATCGCCGAGCTCCAGGCCAAGGACCGCGAGCGGCGCGGCGGCGAGGAGGAGGCCCGCGGCAAGAAGCGCGACGGCGCGAAGGAGTCGGCTGAGTCCGAGAAGGAGTCCGAGGCAGACGTGGAGTAGGTCCTGGGACCCGGAAGCGGCGGGCGGGCTCAAACCTTGAGGCCGTCCGCCGTTGCCATGTCGACAAAAGGGGTGGGAGATGACGGAGCCCTTGAAGGACGGGATGACCAAGGCCGAGCTGGTCGAGGAGGTCGCCCGGACGACTCAGCTGACCAAGAAGCACGCTGAGATCATCGTCAACACGGTGTTCGACAGCATCGTCCACTCGCTCAAGGACGGAGAGAAGATCGAGCTGCGCGGCTTCGGCAGCTTCCGCATCCGCCACCGCGGCGCGCGCACCGGGCGCAACCCGAAGACCGGCGACAAGGTGAAGGTGCCGCCCAAGCGGATCCCTTATTTCAAGCCGGGCAAAGAGTTGAGGGAGCTGCTCAACGACGAGTGTTGACAGCCCGGATGGAACAGCTTTTCACCCCCTGGAGGAACGCGTACATCACCGCGGGCTCGTCGTCGGACGCCGGCTGTTTCTTCTGTGCCGCGGCGGCCCGGCCCGCCGATCCCGACGGCCTGGTGGTCCATACCGGCCGCCATCACCTGGTGATGCTCAACCTCCACCCCTATTCGAGCGGCCACCTGATGGTGGCGCCGTTCGCGCACCTGGCCTCCCCGCAGGAGAGCGCTCCCGAGGCGCAGGCCGAGCTCTGGCCGCTGGTGCTCAAGGCGCAGCGAGTGCTCGCGGCGGCCTATAATCCCCAGGGGTTCAATCTCGGGATGAACCTCGGCACGCCGGCCGGTGCGGGCGTGCCCGGGCACTTCCACTTTCACCTCGTCCCGCGATGGGCGGGGGACACGAATTTCATGACCGTCCTGGCGGAGGTCCGGCTGATCCCGGAAGACCTGCGCCAGACGCGGGAGCGCCTGCGGGCGCTGTTCGCTCGAGAGGAGAATTGATTGGCCGACTCCGGCAACCCTTCCGCGCCGCAGCCATCGGCGCCACAGATCCGTCTGGGCAACCCGGCGGTGGCGGTGCTCTCGGCCTGGCTGGTTCCGGGGCTGGGGCACGTCTATCTCAAGCGCCCAATGCGCGGCCTCGTCTTCTTCGTGCTGGTCGTCGTCTCGGCCCTCGTCGGCTGCCATCTCGAGGGGAACCTCTATCAGGTCGTCCAGGGCCAACCGCTCACCCTCCTGGCGACAGGCGCCTCGATGGGCATGGGCTTCCTCTACTTCCTGCTCCGCTATGGTCTCCACTACCAGGGGAACATCATGGGAGCGGGCTTTGAGTACGGCACCGCCTTCCTGCTCACGGCGGGGCTGATGAATCTGCTGCTGGTGCTCGACGCCTGGGACATCGTCCGCGGGAAGAAGGAGTAGACCGTGTTGAGCCATTTTCTGCTGATGGTGCTGTACGCACTGATCGTGAGCCTGTTCTTCACCCTTCTCTGGCGCCGCGAGCGCAAGGAGCAGATCCGGCTGTTCCTCCAGATCTTCATCGGCATGGTGGGAGGCGGCCTGCTGGTGGCCTGGCTGATGTACCCCTTCCCCTCGGGCCCGCCGGCGCCGATTCCATGACGGGAGCGTTGCTGAGATGACGGCGGTCCCCCGCGAGCTGCTGGTCGTCGCCGGGGAAGCCTCGGGAGATCTGCACGGCGCGCGTCTGCTCACCGAGCTGCGCCGGCTCATTCCCGATCTGGCGCCGTTCGGGCTCGGCGGCGACGAGATGCGGGCGGCCGGCCTGGCGCCGGTCGCCCACAGCTCCGAGATCTCGGTCGTCGGCATCACCGAGGTGCTCAAGATCCTGCCGCGCGCCCGCGAGGTCTTCGCCGACCTGCTCCGCGAGGTCGACCGCCGGCGCCCGGCGCTCGCCGTGCTCATCGACTTTCCCGACTTCAACCTCCGTCTGGCCAAGGAGCTGAAGCGCCGGGGCGTCTCCGTGCTCTACTACATCAGCCCGCAGGTGTGGGCCTGGCGGCGGGGGAGGATCAAGACGATCGCCCGCGTGGTCGACCGTATGCTCGTGCTCTTTCCCTTCGAAGTGGACTTCTACCGCGATCACGGCGTCGACGTGGTCCACGTCGGCCACCCCCTGGTGGACGAGGTGCCGGTGCTGCCGCAGGCCTGGGATCTGGATCCGTCCACGGGCGGGCCCTTCCGCGTCGCCCTGCTCCCCGGATCGCGCGTCAGCGAGGTCGAGGCCCTGCTCCCCACCCTGCTCGAAGCGGCTCGCCGGCTCGCCACCGAGCTGCCGGTCGAGGTGCGGATCATCCGGGCGCCGACCGTCCCGCCCGAGCTGGTGGACGAGGCCGTCGAGCTCGCCGGGCTGCAGGTCGAGATCGTCGCCGAGGAGCGCTTCGCCGCCGTCGCCGACTCCCACCTCGCCCTCTGCGCCTCGGGCACCGCGACGCTGGAGGTCGGGCTGCTGGGAACGCCGATGATCATGGTCTACCGGCTGGCGGCCTGGACGTACGCCCTGGCCCGCCTCCTGGTGAAGCTCCCCAACGTCAGTCTGGTCAATCTCGTATTAGGAAGAAGGGTCGTCCCCGAGCTGATCCAGGGCGACGCCAACCCGGAGCGGATCGCGGCCGATGCGGCGCGGCTGCTGACCGACGCCGCCGAGCGCGGCCGGATGCGCGCGGCGCTCGCCGAGGTGCGCGGCCGGCTGGGGGAGGGTGGAGCGAGCCGGCGGGCCGCCGCCGAGGTGGCGGCGCTGATGAACGGAACGACAACGCAGACGAGGGGAGAGATGCCCGTGGAGGTTGCCGGGAGTTGAGGTCCAAGACGACGGCTTTCCTCTGGCACTACCTGCGCGGCTACGCGGGGTGGGCGATGCTGGCGGCCGCCGGTATCCTCGTCTACGCGGTGGCCACGGCCGGGACCGCGGCGTTGATCAAGCCGATCTTCGGCGAGGTGCTGCTGGCCGGCGACGACGTCAATCCCTTGGCCGGGTTCACCTCGAAACCGGATACCCATTCAGGCAAGCCGCAGACCGGCATCGCCGCGGACCTGAAGCGGCGGCTCAACGTCGCCCAGCAGATCGACGACACCTACGAGTCGCTGAAGCGGCGGCTGGGCGTGAACCGCGACAACGTCGTCTATTTCCTGCCCGCCCTCTTCGTCGTCGTTTTCCTGCTGCGCTGTCTCGCCGACTTCATCTCGGGGTACGCCTTCCAGCACATCGGCCTGGGGGTGACGACCGACATCCGCAACGACCTCTACCGGTCGATCCTGGAGCAGTCGAGCCGCTTCCACGCCGAGCATCCGTCGGGAGAGCTGGTGGCGCGGGTCATCAACGACGTGTCGATGATGCAGAACGCCGTCGCCAACCGGCTGCTCGACCTCTTCCAGCAGTCGTTCACGCTGGTCGCCCTGCTCGCCCTGCTGCTCTCGACCCACTTCAAGCTGGCGCTGATCTCGCTGATCGCGGCGCCGCTGCTGCTCTATCCGATCATCCGCTTCGGCAAGGGGATGCGCCGCACCAGCCATCGCAGCCAGGAACGGATGGCCGATCTCGCCAGCCTGATGACCGAGGGGGTGCGCGGCCACCGGGTGGTCAAGGCGTTCGGGATGGAGGAGTTCGAGCTCGGCCGCTTCCGCGAGGCCACCCGCCGCCACCTGCGCGTGAACCTCTGGGCGCAGATGCTCGCCAATTCCGCCGGGCCGGTGGTCGAATCGCTCGCCGTGATCGGCGCGGCGGCGCTGCTGATGTATGCCGGCAGGGCGATCCGCGCCCACCAGTTCTCGGCCCCCGAGCTGGTGCAGTTCCTGACCACGCTGTTCATGCTCTACGACCCGATCCGCAAGCTCAACAAGGTCAACCTGATCCTGCAGGAGGCGACCGCCGCCAGCCAGCGGGTGTCGCGGCTGATCGCGGTCCCCAACGACATCGTCGAGAAGCCCGCCGCCAGGGACGTCGACACCGTCCGCTCCGGGATCTCCTACGAGCGGGTCTCCTTCTCCTACGACGACCGGCCGGTGCTGAAGGAGGTCTCGCTGGCCATCAAGGCAGGGGAGATCGTCGCCCTGGTCGGTCCCTCGGGCGCCGGCAAGACGACGATGGTCAATCTGCTGCCGCGCTTCTTCGATCCCACGGCCGGCCGGCTGAGCATCGACGGCGTGGACACCCGCGATCTCAAGCTCAAGGGCTTGCGGTCATTGATCGGCATCGTCACCCAGGACACGGTGCTGTTCAACGACACGATCCGCAACAACATCGCCTACGGCCGCGTCGACCTGCCGCTCGAAAGGGTGCGCGAGGCGGCGGCGGCCGCCTACGCCGACGAGTTCATCATGCAGCTCCCGAAGGGGTACGACACGGTGATCGGCGAGGCGGGCGTCCGCCTCTCGGGGGGGCAGCGGCAGCGGCTGGCGATCGCGCGGGCGCTGCTCAAGAACGCGCCGATCCTGATCCTCGACGAGGCGACCTCCCACCTCGACAGCGAGTCCGAGGCGCTGGTCCAGAAGGCGCTCTACAACCTGATCCAGGGGAGGACGACGCTGGTCATCGCCCACCGCCTCTCGACCGTCACCCGGGCGGACCGCATCGTCGTCCTGGAAGCCGGCAAGATCCTTGAGGAGGGCTCGCACAGCGAGCTGCTGGCCCTCGGCGGCTCCTACAAGCGCTTGTTCGACCTTCAGTTCCGGGTGTGAGCCCTCACCCCCCGGCCCCCTCTCTCGTCCCCTCCCACCCTCCCTCACCGGGAGAGGGGGAGAAGGGCTGGAAAGTCGCTGCGATCTCGCTCCTGGCGGCCACCTTCATTCGCGGCCTGCGGGCGACTCTGCGGCTGCGGTATCAGGGCGACGAGCGGATCCGGGAGTGGGAACGGAAGGGGACGCATTTCATCCTCGCCTTCTGGCATCGTCACCTGCTGTTGATGCCCTACGCCTATCACGGCAAGAAAATCTCGGTGCTGGTCAGCCAGAGCAAGGACGGCGAGCTGATCGCGCGCACCGTCGCCCGGCTCGGCATCGACTCCAGCCGTGGCTCCAGCAGCCGGGGGGGGATCGCGGGCATGAGGTCCCTGCTGCGCAAGGCCGCCGAGGGCTGGGACATCGCCTTCACGCCCGACGGCCCTCGTGGACCCCTGCGCGAGGTCCAGCCCGGAGTCATCCTGGCCGCGGCCTCGACCGGCCTGCCCATCCTGCCCGTGGCGATCGCGGCCTCACGGGCCAAGCTGCTCCGCTCCTGGGATCGTTTCCTGGTCCCGCTCCCCTTTTCGACGGTCCATGTCGTCTACGGCGAGCCGCTCATCGTCGAGCGCCGTGGGGACCTGGAGGCGGCCGCGGCGGAGCTGAAGCGGCGGCTGGAAGGGGTGGAGCAACTGGCGGAGAGCCAAGCCGGTGCTAGGATCTCGGCCCAATGAGAGACATTGCGAGGAACCATCCATGCGCAGCATGACCGGTTACGGCGAAGCGTCGGCGGAAAACGCCCGGCACGGGATCACGGTGAGCCTGCGGGCGGTGAACCACCGCTTCCTGGATCTCCAGCTACGGATCGGCGAGGAGCTGCGGGGGAGCGAGGCGGCGTTGCGGGACGTGATCGGCAAGGAGGTCTCACGCGGGCGGGTCGAGGCGCGGGTCGAGATGCGATCGGTGGCGGAACGGAAGGCGAGCGTGCAGGTCAACATGGGCGTGATCCGGGAGGCGCATGTGGCCGTCCACCAGCTCGTCGACGCCGGGCTGATCGACCGCGGGCTCTCCGCCGGCGACCTGATGCGGCTCCCCGAGGCCTTCCGAGTCGATCTCGAGACCGAGGAGTGGACGCCCGAGGACGAGGAGCTGCTACTCCAGGCGGCCCGAGGCGCGGTGACCCAGCTCGTCGCCAGCCGCGAGCGCGAGGGGGCGAGCCTCGTCGCGATCATGGACGAGAAGCTGGTCGGGGTGGAGGGCGCGGTGGCGAAGCTCGACGCCCTGCGCGGCCCGGTGCGCGAGGAGATGGCAACGGCCCTCAAGAAGCGGCTCGCCGAGATGCTCGCCGGCCAGGCGCTCGACGAGGGGCGCCTCGCCCAGGAGGTGGCCCTGCTCGTCGACCGCTGCGACGTCAGCGAGGAGATCGACCGCCTGCGCTCGCACGTCGAGCACTTCCGGGCCGTCATGCGCGAGGGGGCCGCGGCCGGCAAGCGGCTGGACTTCCTTACCCAGGAGGTCTTCCGCGAGCTCAACACCCTGGGCGCCAAGTGCCGGAACGCCGAGATGACCCGCGCCGTGCTCGACGCCAAGGTCACTTGCGAGCAGATCCGCGAACAGGTGCAGAACGTCGAGTAGCGGAACGGCGAGTCGGTGATACCATGCTGGCCAGATACTGGCCGGCGTACTCCCTTTCAGCACTTTTTGAGCGAATCGATGCCACCCGGTGAGCTGTTCATCCTTTCCGCGCCTTCGGGAGCGGGCAAGACGACCCTTATTCAGAGCCTGCTTGCGGGCGGCTTCGCCGACCGCGGCGGCTTGGCGTTCTCAGTGAGCCATACCACCCGGCGCCCGCGCCAGGGAGAGGTCGACGGCCGCGACTACCACTTCGTCGCGCACGCCGACTTCGAAGGGATGATCGCGGCCGACGCCTTCCTCGAATGGGCGAAGGTGCACGACAACTTCTACGGCACCTCGCGCGACGAGGTGTTTCCCCGCCTGGAGCGGGGGATCGACGTCCTGCTCGACATCGACGTCCAGGGCGCCGAGCAGGTGATCGGCCGCTATCCGGACGCCCATGGCATCTTCGTCATGCCCCCCAGCTACGAGGATCTTGAGCGGCGGCTCCGCAGCCGGGCGCTCGACGACGACCAGACGATCGCCCGCCGCCTCGCCGCCTCTCTGACGGAGCTGAAACGTTACGATCGGTATCGATATGTTATTATTAATGAGGACGCGAGCCGGGCCAGCGAGGTGCTCGCGGCCATCATTCTGGAGAAGCGCCACCGCCGGGAGCGCATGCAGTCGAGAGTCCAGGCGATCCTTCACGACTTCCAGGACCGGAGCACCCCTCCGATCTAGACATTGCCAGACAATGATTGACGATTGACCGGCGGCGATCCGCAACGCCGCCAAGGAGATGGTTTCCATGGATGAAAAAGGGCCGGCGATGGACAGCAAGTTCCGTCGGGTGCTCGTGGCCTCCGGCCGCGCCGAGCAACTCATGCGGGGCGCCCGCCCCAAGGTCGAGGCGGGGAAGCGCAAGCCCACCCGGATCGCCCTCGAAGAGGTCGAGCTTCGGTTGATCGACTGGGGCTACGGCCCGGCGCCGCAGCCCGAAGAGGCCGAGGCTCCGGCGGCCGAAGAGACGGCGCCGGCCGAGGTGCACTGAAACACCAATCGTTATAGGGGCGGCCCTGCGTGGCCGCCCTGGGGGCGATCGGCAATTCCTCAGACCAGGGCGGCCACATAGGGCCGCCCCTACAGTTTCTGGCCTATCCTTCCGACCATGAGCCCTCTGAAAGTCCTGCTCGGCGTCAGCGGCGGCATCGCGGCCTACAAGGCCGCCGAGCTGGTGCGGCGCCTGCGCTCGCGGGGGCACGAGGTGCGCTGCGCGCTCACCCGCGGCGCTGTCTCCTTCGTGGCGCCGCTGACGCTCGAGGTGCTCTCCGGCCATCGCGTCTACCAGGAGGAGTACCTGGCGGCGACCGGCTCCGGCGAGGAGGCGCACATCACCGTCGCCGCCTGGGCCGAGGTGCTCTGCGTGGCGCCGGCGACCACGCACGTCCTCGCCCGCCTGGCACTGGGCCTCGGCGATGACTTCCTGACCACCACCGCGCTCGCCTTCGCCGGTCCCGTCGTGGTCGCGCCCGCCATGCACCCGGTGATGTGGGGGCAGGAGGCGACGCGGCAGCACGCGGAGACGTTGAAGCGGCGGGGCGTCCGGTTCGCCGGCCCCGTCGAGGGGCCGCTCGCCTCGGGCGAGGTCGGCATGGGGAGGATGGCCGAGCCGGAAGAGATCGTTAAGGCGATCGAGGCCGCCGGTGGCGGCGGACCGCTCGCCGGCCACACCGTGCTGGTCAGCGCCGGGCCCACCTTCGAGCCGGTCGATCCCGTCCGTTTCCTCGGCAACCGTTCGAGCGGCAGAATGGGCTTCGCCCTCGCCGCCGAGGCGGCCCGGCGCGGCGCCCGGACGATCCTGGTGGCGGGGCCGGTCGCACTGCCGACTCCCGCCGGCGTCACCCGGGTCGACGTCGTCACCGCGCGGGAGATGGAGCGCGCGGTCCACGAGCATGCACCGGCGGCCGACGTGATTGTCATGGCGGCGGCGGTCGCCGACTACCGGCCCCGTCATCCCGCCGACCGCAAGATCAAGAAGGAGCAGGGTCTGGCGGCGATCGAGCTCGAGGAGAATCCGGACATCCTGGCCGGCCTGCGGGCGGTAGCGCCGGAGGCTCTGCTGGTCGGCTTCGCGGCCGAGACCCACGACCTCGAGCGCAACGCTCGCGCCAAGCTCGAGCGCAAGGGCGCGGACCTCCTGATCGCCAACGACGTCTCGCGCTCGGATATCGCCTTCGGCAGCGGGGACAATGAGGTCACCGTCTATCGCCGGGAGGGGGAGCCGGTGTTCCTCTCGCGGCGGCCGAAGGGGGAGCTGGCGGCCTCGCTCTTCGACCTCTTCGCCGCTACACTCTCCAGCCGTGAGCAATCCGCGCCCCGTCCTGTCTGACCTCCTCGCCTACCTCGGCGAGATGGGGTATGGCGATCTTTACCTCAACTCAAACCGGCTCAACGCCGGCCGGCCCTCGTCGCGTGCCGTTCCGGCTCCCGCGACGCCTCCCGTCCTGCCGGTTCTGGCGCCGGTTGCCGTCGCCGGCCCGCCGTCCGACGAGGCGTCCGCGGGGCGCGCGGCCGAGCTCGCCACGCTCGCCGGGGTGGCCGCGGGGTGCACCCGCTGCCGCCTTTCCGACGGCAGGAACAAGGTCGTCTTCGGTTCCGGCAACCCCAGCGCCGACCTGATGTTCGTCGGCGAGGGTCCGGGAGCCGAGGAGGACCGCCAGGGCCTGCCGTTTGTGGGCGCGGCCGGTGAGCTCCTGTCCAAGATCATCCAGGCGATCGACCGCACCCGCGAGCAGGTCTACATCGCCAACGTCGTGAAGTGCCGCCCGCCCGGCAACCGCGATCCCCAGCCCGACGAGGTCGCCACCTGTCGCGGCTATCTCGATCAGCAGATCGCGCTCGTCCGCCCCCGCGTCCTGGTCGCTCTGGGACGGGTGGCGGCGCAGACCCTCCTCGGCAACGACTCGCCGATCGGCCGCATGCGCGGCCAGTGGTTCAAGGTCCAGGGCATCCCCACCATGGTCACCTACCATCCCGCCGCGCTGCTGCGGAATGCCGCCCTGAAGCGTCCGACGTGGGAAGACATGCAGCAAGTACGCGACTTTCTGCTCGCAGAGCATGCCGGAAGTCTTTGATTCCAATACAGCTATAAGCTGGACAGCTCTTGAGAAGAGTGTTAATTTGGGGCTCCATCGGAATCCCAGTCTGGCCTGGATGCTCACTCCGGAACCCATCGAGACCGCCGCTTCCTTCGAGGACTTCCTGAAGGCTGTCGAGCCAAGGCTCAAACGGCTGCTCGCGATCTACCGGATTCCCAGCGAGGATGCCGAGGACGTGCTCCAGCAGGCGCTGCTCGCCCTCCTTTACCAATGGGACCGGGTGCGCGATCCCGAGTGCTGGCTGTTCGGCACGGTGCGGCGCCACTGCCTGATGTACTGGCGGACGCACCGGCGGCGGATCTATTCGGCGGTCGATTCGGCGATCCTCGAGTGGCTGTCGGAGCCGATCGCCCCCTCGCAGGAGCGCTCGGATCTCCTCTGCGATCTGGAGAGTCTGATCCAGCGGCTCCCTCCCCGCTGCCGTTCGGTGCTCCGGCTGCGCTTCCGGCTGGGGTACGAGCCGCCCGAAGTGGCGCGGCTGCTCGGGTACCGCGAATCGAGCATCGGCAAGATCACGACACGCTGCCTCGCCGCCCTGTCTCGTGAGATGCTGGCATCGGGGTTGATGGAGATTTTTCCCACCTCCGAGCGCGGCTCCCGCTGAAGCACAGGCCGCGGGGAGCCGACGGCTCGTGCCGGATCGCGGACGCCGCCCGATGTCTGACTCCGTTCATTATTTCCAGCTCAACTACCCACAGCTCGACCGGGTGATCTCCAGGATCGAATCGCTGGACGCGCCGGTCGTCCAGGTCTGGGGGTGGCCGGGGAGCGGGCGAGCGGCCATCCTGGAGGCCTTGCTCGCGAGGCTCGGGGGGCGGGCGCTTTCCCTGGCGGTGCTGGCAAGCGAAGAGGAATTGGCGGCGGCGATCGCGGACGCGTATGAGGCGGGCGTTCCCTGGCTCGTCGCCAACGGCGCGCCACGCCCCGAGTGGATCGTGGACGCCGAGCGTTGGCTGCGGCCGGGGCAACGGCTGGTGTTCGCGACCGGCCGGGGTCCCGGGGCGGGCGCGCTGCTCCGCGGCATCGTGTCTCCCCAGGAGCTTCTGCTGAACGATCGGGAGATCGCCGGGCTCGCGAT
>DATBAW010000585.1:0-4708 GCA_036271335.1 Thermoanaerobaculia bacterium | reverse complement strand
GAATCTTGAAGTCTCCCATGACGATATTATACGCCGTTCCGACCCGGTGGAGAACGCCTCAGCACGAGCCCTGCGTCGCGTAAAGCGAGAACGACCGGTTTCACCGCCTATCCGCCTCGCGATGCGGAAGCTTCGCTCGTGCAATTTGTCGATTCCCCCCGAGAGGCGAACGCTCGGCCTTCTCCACTCATCCGTTCCCCTGGCGAGGCGGACGCATCGCCTGCTCCGCTCATCAGTCCGGCCGGCGCGGCGGACGTTTGGCCTGCTCGCTCATCCGTCCGCTTGGCGCGGCGGACGCTTGGCCTGCTCCGCTCATCGATCCGCCCAGCGAGGCCGAAGCCCGCCCTCCTGCGCGCATCGGTTCGCCCGCCGAGGCGGAAGGCCGATTTTCTTTCCTGGAAGATGGACGGACACGGACAGACGCGGACCTTCACGGACATTGAGGACGCAGTCCGGCCTGCGTCTGTGTTCGTCCCTGGCTGTCCGTGCTCGTCCGTGATCCCTTTCTTCCGCGCAGGGCACTTAGCCGAGAAGGTCCTCCAGGATCACTACCGCCGCCGCCAGCTGCTCTTCCCGAACGCTCAACGGCGGTACGATCTGCCCCACCCGCCCTTCCGGTCCGCCGGCGAGGAGGAGAATGCCGCGCGACCAGGCGCCGAGCATCCACTTCTTGGCGATCTCGGGGGTCCGGAGCTGGACGCCCCAGAAGAGCCCGCGGCCGCGAATCGCCTCGACGTCGTGAAAGCGCTCCGGCCACGTGGCGAGGCGCTCGCCGAGGGATTCGCCCAGGCGCAAAGCCCGAGCCACCAGGTCTTCCTCCTCCAGGACGTCGAGCACGGCGAGGGCGGCGGCACAGGCGAGGGGGTTGGCGAGGAAGGTCGCGGTGTGGCGCGCCTCGCCGGGCGTCTCCCAGCAGCGGAAGTGGTCGCGGCGGCCGATCACGGCGGCGATCGGCAGGCCGCCGCCCAGCGCCTTGCCGCAGCAGAGGAGATCCGGCCGCACCCCCTCGGCCTCGACGGCGAAGAGGGTCCCCAGGCGGCCGAAGCCGGTGAAGATCTCGTCGGCGATCAGCAGCGCCCCCTGCTTCCGGCAGATTTCGGCGAGCCCCGCGAGCCAGCCCGTGGGAGGGATCAACACGCCCTCGCGGCCGACGATCGGTTCGACGATCACAGCGCCGATCCCGCCTCCTTCCAGCGCCTCCTCCACCCGCGCCAGGTCGCAGGCGTACGCGAGCCGCCGGACGTGCCCATGGAGGTGCGCGGCGAAGGGAGCGCGGAACTCCTCGCGCGAGGTGACGTTGAGGGCGCCGAGAGTCAGCCCATGGTACGAGGGCTCGAAGGCGACGACCCCCGGCCGCCCGGTGACGCTCAGCGCCGTCTTCAGAGCGATCTCGACGGCTTCGGCGCCCGAGATGGCGAAAAAGACCTGGGGATCGTCGACAGGCGCGATCGCCGCCAGCCGGCGCGCCAGCTCGACCCGCAGCGGGTGCGCCATGACGTCGCCGAGAGCGTGGAGCAGCCGGCCGGCCTGCTCGCGCACTGCAGCCACGACCCGTGGATGGCGATGACCGACGGCGGCGACCCCGAAGCCGGAGGTGAGGTCTATATAGAGGTTGCCGTCGACGTCGCGGACGTTCGCCCCTCGCGCCTCCTCCCACACGATCGCGGGCTGGCCGTCTGCGATCGTGTTGACGCCCGGCGCCTCGAAGGCTTCGAGGGCCGCCGACAGCTCGCGCGAGCGCGGACCGGGAGGCGGGACGACGATCTCGGGGAGGAGGTCGCCGAAGGTCACATCTCGCGCCGGCCGGCGAGCGAGCGGCCCAGCGTCACCTCGTCGGTGTACTCGATGTCGCCGCCCACCGGCATGCCGAAGGCGAGGCGGGTGACCCGCAGGCCTCTGGGCTTGAGCAGGCGGGCGAGATACATCGCGGTGGCCTCCCCCTCGACGTTGGGGTTGGTGGCCAGGATCACCTCCTCGATCCCCTCCAGCCGCGCCAGCAGGCCGGGGATGGCGAGGCGGTCGGGGCCGATCCCGCGGTGCGGCGAGAGGGCGCCGAGCAGGACGTGGTAGAGGCCGCGATACTCGCCGGTGCGCTCGATCGGCTCGAGGTTGAAGGCCTCCTCGATGACGCAGATCCGGCCGCGGTCCCGCTGCTCGTCGGCGCAGTAGCGGCAGGGATCCACGGCCGTGATGCTGTTGCACTGCGAGCAGTGGAAGAGCTTCTCCTTCACCTCCACGATGGCGGCCGCCAGGGCGGCGGCCTCCGCGGCCGGCACCTTGAGGAGATAGTGGGCGAGGCGGGTCGCGGTCTTCGGGCCGATCCCCGGAAGCCGGGAAAGCTCACCGATGAGACGGGCGAGAGGGTCGGACATCGTCGACGCGCGGAGCTAGAAGAGGCCGGGCATGCTCGACGCCATCGAGCCCATCTTCCCCTGCATCGTCTCCTCGATCTTGCGGCCGGCCTCGTTGACGGCGGCGACGATCAGATCCTCGAGCATGGAGGTGTCGTCCTTGTCCATCGCCTCGGGATCGATCTTGCAGCCGACGAGCTGCTTGTGGCCGCTCATCCGGACGGTCACCATGCCGCCGCCGACGCTGGACTCGACGACCAGCTCGTTCAGCTCGCGCTGCAGGCGCTCCTGCATCTCCTGAGCCTGTTTCATCAGTTGCCGCATGCTGCTCATATCGTTTCAATCCTCCGTATAGCTGCGATGCTCTTCCACCGTCTCGATCCGCCCCTTGAAGATGTCGAGGACGGCCTGGACGGTCGGGATCTGTTCCACCTGCTGGACCGGCGCGGGCTTCGCGTCCGGCGCGGTGGCCTTGGGCGCGTTCAGGCCCTCCAGGATATCAAGCCGAGCGCCCGGACCCCACACCGCGACCGCCGATTCGTCCAGGATCGTCCGATTGGCCTCCAGCCGTCCTTTCAGATAGCTGTCCCCGTGGGGGCAGAAGATCGTCACCCGGCCCTCCTCGTAGCGGATGTCCTCGGCCGCGTCGAGGAAGCCGCCGAGGTTCGGCTTGCGCCGGCCGGCCTCTTCCTTGAAGGCGGTGATCGGATCGCGGGCCTGTCCCGGCGCGGCGGCGCGGGAGGGCTCCGGCCGCGGCGCCGCCTCCACTTTGGCGGCAGACGCCGCAGACGCCGCTGGCGCCGGCGCCGACGGCTGGACGGGCGGCGCGGCAGGAGAAGGAGGAGCCGGTGAGGGCGCGGCGGCCGGCCGGGGAGCGGGCTGGGGCGGAGGGGTGCGCGCCGGCGGCGGCGCGGGAGCCGGTCGTGGCGCGGCAGCGGGCCGGGCGCCGGCGCTTTCGGCGGTGCCCGCGAGCAGCTCCTCGACGCGGGTGAGCTTGGGGAGCTCGGCGGCGCGCAGCCAGGCGATCTCGACCGCCAGGGCGCCGGTGTCGCTGCGGCGCACCAGCTGCTCGCTGGTGAGGAGCAGGTTCATCAGCCGCAGCAGGTTCTCGTAGCCGCTGGCGCGGGCGATGCCGGCGAGCGCCTCGGCCTCCTCGCCGGGGAGGTCCACCTGGCCGGGCGCGCCGCCCATCGCGAGGTGGAGGGCGTCGCGGCAGAAGGCGAGGAACTGGCCGTAGACGTGGCGCGGATCCCACCCCTCGTCCTCGATCCGGCGGACGGCGGTCCACACCACCGCGGCGTCCCCGGCGAGCACTCCCTCCAGCAAGGTATGGAAGAGCGCGGTGTCGAGACCGCCGAGGAGCCGCACGGCGTCCTCGTCGGCGATGGCGCCGGAGCCGAAGGTGGCGAGCTGGTCGAGCAGGGCGACCGAGTCGCGCACGCTCCCCTCGCCGGCGCGGGCGATCAGCCGCAGGGCGGTGTCGCTGGCGTGAATCCCCTCGGCCTCGCAGATCGTGCGCAGATGGGCGGCGAGCGCCGGCGAGGGGACGCGCCGGAAGTGGAACTCCTGGCAGCGCGACAGGATCGTCGCCGGCACGGCGTCGATCTCGGTGGTGGCGAAGATGAAGACCAGATGCGGGGGGGGCTCCTCGACGATCTTCAGCAGCGCGTCAAAGGCCTGGCGCGACAGGCGGTGGATCTCGTCGAGCACCACCACCTTGTAGCGGCCGTGCGCCGAGCCGTGCTTCAGGCTCTCGGTGAGGTCGCGGACCTGTTCGACCTTCGAATAGGTGGCGGCGTCGACCTCGATGACGTCGAGGTCCGAGCCGCGGGTGATCTCGAGGCACGACGCGCACTCGTTGCAGGGATCGGCCGCCGGACCGCGCTCACAGTTGAGCGCCTTGGCGAGGACGCGCGCCGCGGTCGTCTTGCCGACGCCGCGGATGCCTGAGAAGAGGTACGCCTGCGCGATCCGCCCCTCCTGGAGGGCGTTGCGCAGAGCGGTGACGATCGGCTCCTGACCGACGAGGGTGGAGAAGTTCTGCGGGCGCCACTTGCGGGCGAGGACCTGATACGTCATGGCAGGCACGTCATCGAGGGCACTTCATCGAGGGTACTTCATCGAGGGTAATGGCAGATGGCAGTGGTCGACGAAGGGTTCCGGTTGAACTGCGGCACTCGTCCGCATACCTTATCGCTGCTCCCTTCCGGGCCTGACGAGGTTCGGTAGTGGCCGATGCACAGGACCCGAACCCTTCGTGGGCCACTGCGAGGCCCTCATGCTATGTCGCGGGATCAGGGAAGTAAAGAACACGGTGCCCTCCGTCCAACCCCGGAGGGGAAGGCGTAATTCCCGCC
>DATBAW010000584.1:0-7635 GCA_036271335.1 Thermoanaerobaculia bacterium | reverse complement strand
AAGCAGTACAAGCACGTGCAGGCGAGCGAGAAGAAAGAGGGCAAGTCCACCGATCGCGCCAAGGAGATCGCCGCGCGCACGGTGAACAAGCACCGCAAGGAAGAGGGGCGGACGAAGAGCTGAGGGGGTTGGGCTCGTCTTCTTTTCCGCCCTGTAAGGGCGGCTTTTGATCAGCCTGGGGTTTCAACCCCAGGCGCGCGAACGGAGCCGCGGCGTTTCCTGGCGCTGCGGTTAATTCTCGCGCCGTGGCGTACCTCGCCGTGGCGTACCATGCCTGGGTGCCCCGCCGTGGCCTGCCCGCCTGGGTACCCGCCTGGGGTTGAAACCCCAGGCTCGTCAAAGCCCGCCCTTGCAGGGCGATCCCCCTCCCTACACGGGCACCACCCATGGCGGTCCGCCTGGGGTTAAAACCCCAGGCTGATCAAAGCCCGCCCTTACCGGGCGATCCCCCTCCCTACACGGGCACCGATGGCGGTTCGCCTGGGGTTAAAACCCCAGGCTCTTCAAAGCCCGCCCTTACAGGGCGATCCCCCTCCCGACACGGGCACCCATGGCGATCCGCCTGGGGTTGAAACCCCAGGCGGATCAAAGCCCGCCCTTACAGGGCGATCCCCCGCCCTACACGGGCACCCATGGCGGTCCGCCTGGGGTTGAAACCCCAGGCTCTTCAAAGCCCGCCCTTGCAGGGCGGTCCCCTCCCTATGCCGGCATCAGCGGCAGCCGCCCCGCGCCTACGGCCGCGTCGGCCATCGCCGGCGCGGCCTTCGCCTCTTCCTCCGGATCGGCCTCTCCCGTATTGCGGAACAGGTTGGATTCGAGGTTGTATTGGCGGGTGTAGAGGGCATGGTAGCGGCCGCCCAGCGCCAGCAGCTCCTCGTGCCGCCCGCGCTCGACGATCAGGCCCCCTTCGAGAAACAGGATGGTGTCCGCCCGGCGGATGGTCGACAGGCGGTGGGCGATCACGAAGGTCGTCCGCCCCTTCATCAGCTCGGTCAGCCCCTCCTGGATCAGCGCCTCGCTCTCGCTGTCAAGCGAGGAGGTCGCCTCGTCGAGGATCAGGATGCGGGGATCGGCCAGGATCGCCCGCGCGATCGCCACCCGCTGGCGCTCGCCCCCCGAGAGCTTGACGCCACGCTCGCCGACGATCGTGTCGTACCCCTCGGGGAGGCGGGAGACGAAGTCGTCGCAGCGGGCGATCTTCGCGGCGCGGATCACCTCGTCCTCCGAGGCGTGCGGGTCGGCGTAGGCGATGTTCTCCAGCACGGTGCCGTCGAACAGGAAGTTGTCCTGGAAGACCACGCCGAGATGCGAGCGGTAGTCGCCGAGCCGCAGGTCGGAGAGGTTCTGGCCGTCGACCAGGATCTCGCCGGTGGTCGGATGATGGAAGGCGGCCACCAGGCCGATCAGCGTGCTCTTCCCCGAGCCGGACGGCCCCACCAGCGCCGTCGAGGTGCCGGGCTGGGCCACGAACGAGATCCCCTTCAGCACCGGCTGCCCCGCGTTGTACTCGAAGCGGACGTCGCGGAACTCGATCCTGCCGTCGACCTCCCGCAGCGGCTTGCGGTCGACCTCGCCGGCGTCCTCGGGGATCTCGTTGCGGATCTCGCGGATGCGCTCGAGACCGGCGAACGCCTCGGTGACCTGGCTGCCGATGTTGACGATCTGCACCACCGGGCCGACCAGCATGGCGAGATACATCGTGTAGGCGAAGAAGTCGCCCACCGTCATCCGTCCGGCGAGGACGTCGTTGCCGCCGATCGCCATGATGGCGACGCCGATGATCCCCAGCAGGAGCGTGGAGGCGGCGCTGATCGCCGAGAAGCCGGTCAGCGTCGAGGCGACGTTGCGGTAGAGGCGGTGGGCGCCCTTGGAGAAGACCAGCGCCTCGCGCCGCTCCGCCCGGTAGGCCTTGACCACCCGCACGCCGGAGAACGACTCGGTGAGCCGCCCGGAGAGCTCGGCGTTGATCTTCGAGCGCTCGCGGAAGAGCGGCCGCAGGGTGCGGAAGGCGTACTGCATGATGAAGGCGAAGAGCGACAGCACCACGATGGCGATGAACGTCAGCTTGGCGTTGAGGTAGAAGAGGATGCCCAGCGCCAGCACGGCGGTCACGATGCCGCCCACGGCGTCGACCAGGCCGGTGCCCACCAGGTTGCGGATCCCCTCGGCGTCGTTCATCACGCGGGAGAGCAGCGCGCCGGCCTTCGTCTGCTCGAAATAGCCCACCGACAGGCGCGCCACGTGCTTCTGCACCGCCCGGCGCATCTCCGTGATCGAGCGCTGGGCCGCCTTGCCCAGGATCTGGGAGAGGGCGAAGGAGGTGACCGCCTGGATCAGCGTCGCCGCGCCGGCGACCAGCACGAGGTTCATCAGCAGCGCCTGGTTGTGCTTCTTGATCACGTCGTCGAGCAGGTACTTGGTGGTGCCCGGTAGGATCAGACCGGCGGCGCGGTTGATCGCCATCAGCAGGAGCCCCAGCAGCAGGCGTCCCTTGCGGGCCTTCACCAGCTCGATGGCATCGTTGAGCACGGTGCGCGTTTTCAGGGGCGTGGCGGCCTTCTTCGCCTCGGAGGGCGGAACGGACGCCTTCGGCTGCTTCGACGAAACGAGACCGCCGAAGAGCCCCTGGCGGGCAGGGCGGCGGGTCGGGGCAGGGCTGTCGCTGGTCATGGAGGAGAGAACGGGTGGGAGGCCGGCGGAGATTCCCTGATGCTCGTTCCTGCCGTTCCGGGCCACACCGTAGGGGCGCAGCATGCTGCGCCTTGCACTGCCCTCCGCGGGCGCAGCATGCTGCGCCCCTACACGCCCAGCTGCTTCTTCAGCTCCGCCAGCTCCGTCGCCAGCCGCTCGACGATCTCCTCCAGCCGCTCCACCCGCGAGCCCAGGGGGGGCCGTGGCGGCATCGAAGGATCGGCGGCGGCGACGTAGATCTCCTCCGGCTCGGGCTCCGGCGCCAGCTCTCCCACCAGATGGACCCAGCGGGCTTCCTTCTGACCGGGCCGGCGGGCGAGCTCCACCAGCAGCGGCTCGTCCTCAGCGGCCATCCGGCGGAGGGCAGCCTCAGCCTCCTCGAGGGTCGCGAACGGATGGAGCCGTTCGCTGCGGGTGCGCAGCTCGCCAGCCGTCTGGGGGCCGCGCAGCATCAGCAGCGTCAGCAGCGCCTTGCCCGCGCGGTCGAGCCCCCAGCGGCGCACCACGCTCTGCTGCCAGCGCTCGGTGCGCGCTCCCTCGGTGCGCCAGGCCAGCACCTCCTGCCGCATCCAGTCCAGAGCGGTCACCACCTGGTGCTCGGTGAGCTGCATCACCGGCTCGCGATTGGTCTTCTGGTTG
Source organism: Thermoanaerobaculia bacterium (assembly GCA_036271335.1). Classification (GTDB taxonomy): domain Bacteria; phylum Acidobacteriota; class Thermoanaerobaculia; order Multivoradales; family UBA5704; genus DATARR01. The sequence continues at coordinate 4,305 of DATBAW010000584.1, read as the reverse complement.
CACGCCGCGATCAGGGCGTTGACCGAGAGCGGGACGGTCTCGGGGTTCGTCTGCTCCTTTTCCAGCAGCGAGCCGAGCACCCGGACCTCGACGGGATCGAGCTTTCTTGGAATGCGGGTCGACATTCGTCGATCTTACTGGATCGAAGCCTCTTGATTTCCCTCCGGAGAGATGCCATAGTCCATTCAAACACCGAAGGCCGTACCCAAGAAGGCAGGTCGCGAAGCGGTTACACCCATAGGGCTTGCAGAGAGATTGACGAGATCGTCCCGCCATAAACTCCCCGTAGCAATCCGACTCAAGACGTTCCAGATATTCGCGGATCACCAGGCGTCCAGATAACAGGATCGAAGGATCGAGAGGGCCCAGGCAATCCCCGGACAACCAACCTCAGCGCGGCACGCTCCCTAGCGCGACTCCTTGCTCAGCTCGCAGCACCCGATTGGCAGGGTCGTTCAGGAGGAGAGAGCAGTAACGGAAGTTTCTCGATTGAATTGAATGACTTGGCCCCCTCGTGGGGTGGAGGATGCCGCTGACTGCGGCAAGAACAACAACCCTGTTTCATTTGTTGTAAGGAGCAAGAGTATGCCTGAGCAAGGTACCGTGAAGTGGTTCAACGACGCCAAGGGTTATGGGTTCATCGTGCGGGAGCGCGGCGCGGACGTCTTCGTCCACCACGCGTCGATCATCGCCGAGGGCTTCCGTACCCTGGCCGAGGGCGATCGCGTCAGCTTCGACGTGGTCGAGGGCCCGAAGGGTCTGCAGGCCAAGAACGTCGTCAAGATTTCCTGAGCTGCTTTTCGTCTCGATACCAACGCCCTGCCGGTCCCTGCGGCGGGGCGTTGCCGTGTCGGTCACTCTCCCGGTGACCGTGCCGGCGCGTCAGCGCCGCCGCTCCTGATCGATCCACGTCTCGATCTGACGGGAGAGAACGGTCATCGGCAGGGCGCCGTTGCCGAGCACGGCGTCGTGGAAGCGGCGGAGATCGAACTTCGCTCCCAGCTCCTTCTCCGCGTGCCGGCGAAGCTCCCAGATCGTGCTCGATCCCATTTTGTAGGCGAGCGCCTGGCCGGGGATGTCCACCGCATAGCGGAGCGTCTCGGTGCCGATCTGGGTGTCGGATTCGAGCGTGTTCTCCCGCATGTAGTCGATCGCCTGCTGGCGCGTCCATCCCAGGGCGTTCATGCCGGTGTCCACCACCAGGCGCGAGGCGAGGAAGAGGTTCTGGGCGAGCATGCCGCAGAGATCGTAAGGATCGGCATAACCTCCCATTTCCTCCGCCAGCTCCGAGGCGTACACCGCCCACCCTTCCACGAACGCGGTCGGATAGGAATTCCGCCGGAATTCCGGCAGGCTCGTCGCCTCCTGCTGGAGCGCGAGCTGGAAGTGATGCCCGGGGACCAGCTCGTGATAGATCAGCGACGCCGCCGACAGCATCGATCGTTCGTCCAGCTGCGAGCCGTTGAACATGTAGTCCCCTTCGGGACGGCCGGGGATCGGCGGCCGGTAATAGCCATACGTCATGCCGCCTTCCAGCTCGGGCTCCAGGCGAGCCACGCCATACGGAGCCTTGGGAACGCGCAGGAAATAATCCTTGACGCGCGGCTCGATCCGCCGGACCGGCGCCAGCAGGCGCTCGGCGACCTCCGCGGGCGTCTTGACGTAGAAGCGCGGATCGGTCTTGAGGAACCGCCGGAAGGCCGCCAGATCTCCCGCGAACTTGACCTGTTGGCGCACCGCGTCCAGCCGGGCGTTCAGGCGGGCGACCTCCGCGAGCCCGCGCTGGTGGATCGCCATGGGAGCCGCCTTGGGATCCTGGGCGTCGAGCGTCGTGTGGAGCGCCACCACGTAGGCATAAGCCTTCTGTCCGCCGGGATAATGGACGAGACCGACCGCCTCGGGCGCGGCATCCCGATAGGCTTTCGAATCCGGGAGCGCGGCGAGCGCTTCGAGCGCCGGATTCACGGAAGCTCCGATCAGTTTCAGAACCTCGGCCTGAAACGCCTTGGCCCCTTCCGGAGCGAATTTCTCGAGCCGGTCGGAGCTCACGGCGAAGGAGCTCTCCTCCGGTTTGTGAAGGAAGGAGCGCACCAGTCCCACGGCCGCGTCGATCTCCGCCTTGGGGAGGAGGATCCCTCGCGTCCGCTGCATCTCCAGGTTGGTCCGGAGCTGATCGATCACCCGCGCATATTGCCGCAGGAGATCGAGATAGCGCCGTTGATCCTTCGGGTCCCGGAGCTTGACGCTGGTGAAGACCTCCTGGAGAGACCGGAAAGAGGAGGCGTAGGGGGTGACCTGAAAGAAATCCCAGAAGCTTTCGGCTCCTGCGGCGTCGTTGGCAAGCTCCCAGTCGAGGACCTCGCGGGACAGCCGTTCCTGGGGGTCGAGCCCCTTGGGATCGATCGCCGCCAGCCGCTTGCGGAGCCCGCGCAAGGTTGTGGCGACCTTCTGAAACCCCTCGTACGACTCGTCCGGGAGCTTCGTGACGTCGAGCCCGCGTTGAATCCGCACGGCCGGCTCCTCGTCGAGCTGGAACGCGTCGAAATCCGCGAGCAGAGCCGTGAGCGCCTGGGAGGAGCGCGACGCCGGCACCGGCGCGGCGCCCAGGAGCGGCAGGGCGAGGATCAGGAGGGTGAAAATCCTTTCCACGCGAGGTCCCCCTTTGCGATCAGATGTTCCGTTAGATTGAAAAGATTTCGGCGAGAGGGAGCTTGAAGCCTGGGAGCATTGGGGTCATCAACACGTCGCCGGCCGCGGCGGAGAGTGTGGCGGCGAGGACGAGCCGTTCGTTCTCCAAACGGAAGGCTCGCACCGACTGCCGGTCGGTATCGAAGATCCAATATTCCAAGACGCCCGATCGTTCATAGAGGTCGAGCTTGAGCACCTCGTCCAGCTTGCGAGTGCTTTTCGAAAGGATCTCCACAAGAAGGTCCGGCGCTCCCTTGACGTTCCTCCCGTCGGCGGCGATTCCGGCCCGTTCATTGGAGATGAACAGGAGGTCCGGCTGGACGATGTCGTGCCTCGACAGCAGGACGTCCACCGGCGCCGCAAGGGCTCGTCCAAGTCGACGGCGTTTCAAATAATTTCGGAATCTTGCGGAGAGCTCGAAGGAGAGGCGTTGATGAGGAATGAAAGGGGCAGCGGTCACGTAGTGCTCTCCGTCGATGATTTCGTGGCGCCGGCCGTCCTCGGGGATGAGGAGATAGTCGCCGTAGGTCAGCTTGCGGATGCGATCCTGGAGAGCCATGGGAGTCATGGTAGCACTCGCGCCTCAACGCTCGAACTGCGTCCGCACCGCGCCTTCGGCATGGCCTGGACGGTCGAGGCGGAAGAGGGGATCGGGGGTGCCGTCCTCGACCAGGATGCGGGCGGCGTATTCGCCGAGGGCGGGGGCGAGCTTGAAGCCGTGGCCGGAGCCGCCGCCGAGGAGCCAGACGTTCTCAGCCTGGGGGTGGCGGCCGAAGAGGAGGTGACCGTCCGGGCTGTTCTCGTACTGACAGACGCGGGTCTCGACGACCGGCTGGCTCGCCATGCCCGGAAAGCGGCGGTCCATGGCTTCCCGCGCCGCCTCCAGCAGGGCCGGGGTCACCAGCCGCTCTTCGCGGGTGGGATCGAAGGGGGCGCCGCGCGTATCGTCCGCCACCTTGAAGCCGCGATTCTCGTTGCCCGGCATGCCGTAGAAGATCCGCTCGCCGCTGAGGTCCACCCAGGTCGGGCAGCGGTCCTCGTGGAACCAGGGATCGCCCGGCGGCAGACCGAAGAAGAACACCTCCTGCCGGGTGACGCGGAGAAGATCCTCGCCGATCACGTCGGGGAAAAGGCCGCCGAGCCAGGGGCCGCAGGCGAAGAGGTAGAGATCCGCCCGCAGCGTCGAGCCGTCGGTGAGCTCCAGGCCGCGCAGAGCGCCGTCCTGGAAGGCGTCCGGGGCGCCGGCCGCCAGCCGCATCTCGCCACCTTCGGCGACCACCGCCTCCGCCACCGCCTGGCAGGCGCGGCGGGCGAGCAGGTAGCCGGCCTCCGGCTCGAAGAAAACATGGTGGACTCCCGCGAAATCGATCTGTGGAAACCGCCTTCCGGCGTCCTCCGGGGAGATCTCCTCGATGGCCAGTCCCGCTTCCGTCAGGAACGGCAGGGACGCACGAACGTAGGAATCGTCCTCCCCCGCCATCCAGAGCACGCCGGTACGGCGGTAGAGGCGGCGGCCCCAGCGCTGTTCGGCCTCCTTCCAGAGCGTGAAGGAGCGGGCGGTCCAGTCGACGTAGAGGCGGTCCGGACCGTAGGCGCCGCGGATGATCCGCGTCTCGC
>DATBAW010000583.1:0-3644 GCA_036271335.1 Thermoanaerobaculia bacterium | reverse complement strand
TGCAACGGTCCGCAGATCGTTACGACGGCTCGCAGAAGATTGCAACGAGCCGCAGATGGTTACGACGGGCCGCAGAAGAATGCAACGGTCCGCAGATCGTTACGACGGCCTGCAGAAGATAGCAACGAGCCGCAGATGGTTGCGACGGCTCGCAGAAGAATGCAACGGTCCGCAGATCGTTACGACGGGCCGCAGAAGGATCTGCAAGGCGTTGGAGCGTTACGATCGACGGCGGCTCCGTGATCTTTCTACCCCAGCACCGCGAACTGCACGGTCGCCTTGGCCACGAGCTGGCCGTCCTGGGTGACCTCCCCTTCGGCCACCGCTGAGCGCTTCCCCTTCCGTAGTAGCCGTCCCTTGCCGACCAGCGGTGCGAGGCGGGCACGGCTGAGGAGATGGACGGTCACCGTCGCGGGTACCACCGACGCACCGACGGCGCTCGCAGCGGAGATCTCCGCCAGGGTGGTCAGGACGGCGAAGTGGACGACGTCGGGCGCGACCTGATGCTCGGGCCGGGGATCGAGGATCAGGGTGCCGGGCTCGTCGCCGGGGCGCAGGCCGAGGGCGCTGTTGAAATCGGTACTCAAGGGGACTCCTTTGGGTTCGCGCAAATCATCACAGATCTCGTAGGGGCGCAGCATGCTGCGCCCACTGAAGGTGCGTATCGAGGAAAGGGCGCAGCATGCTGCGCCCCTACGAGATCGGGCCTGGCCATCGCCCTCTCACCCGATTCGGTGCTCCGTCACCACTCCCGACAGGCTCTTCCCCGCCACATCCACGTACAGCGAGCCGCCGGTCACCGACAGCTGCACCTTCAGCCGCCGGTCCAGCAGCTCGACCAGATCGGCGAGGAGCTGGCGGTCGACGGCGAAGATCGGGATCTCCTCGCCGCGGTGGATGCGCTCGCCCTCCAGGCGGCGGAGAAGGGAGTGCGGATCCTTGTGGGTGTAGACGACCACGCGGTCGGCCGCCTTCGCCGCCTTGTGGAGGCGCGCGGCGTCGGGGGTGCCGACCTCGATCCAGGCCTTGACGCGGCCCGTGGGATCGACGGGGTCGCGCACCCAGAGGGCCGGCTCGTCGCCGTCCGAGAGCCCCTTCGAGAAGGCGATGTCCGGCTCGTACTCCAGGCAGTAGGCGAGCACCCGCGTCCAGAGGTATTCCTCGGTCTCCGAGGGGTGGAGGGCGGCGCGGATCGGCAGCGTCTCGTAGACGCCGCGGTCCGCGTCGGCCAGCTCGACGTCGAAGTTGTAGATCGTGGAGGTCAGGGCCATGGCGGTGCCGATGATGGCACAGCCTTGGCCCTGTCCGCCGGTCCGGCCGCTACGACGGCTCTTCGAACAGCCCGAGCTTGCGGTAGCCCCGGTTCCAGTAGACGAGCGGCGCCGCTTCCTCCACCGGCACCTCGCTGGCCACCACCTCGCCGACGTAGATGGTGTGCGAGCCGGCCGGGTAGCGCGCCTGGATCCGGCAGTCGAGATAGGCGAGCGCGTCGAGCAGCACCGGCGCGCCGGTCTCGGCGGTCGCCCAGTTGCCGAGCGAGAAGCGGTCCTCGTCCTTCACCCAGGCGAAGCGGTTGGAGAGCTCCGACTGCCCCTCGCCCAGGATGTTCACGGCGAACACCGCGCCCTCTTCCTGGAGCATCGCCCAGGCCTTGTGGCGGTTCTCGATGGTGATCGAGATCAGCGCCGGCTCGGCCGACACCGACGAGAAGGCCGACACCGTGAGGCCATGGATCCGGTCGCCCGACCGGACCGTCACGATGGTGACCCCGGCGGGGAAGTGGCGCAACGCCTTCCGGAAATCCTCGGACGAGATCACTCGCGACTCCTCCTCACCCTGCACCTGGACGCGCTGCTCCTGCACCGGCTGCTCTTGAACCAACATGAGAACCCCCTCCATTGTAAACGTCCCGGTATAGCCCAGGACTCATAAGTGGCATCTGAGTTGCAAAACCATAGTGCGGCGAGGAGGCGAGTTGTGGACAGCCCGCTTCCGGAATTTTATGGAAACCAACCAGGGAATCGACCGAACGGGTGGCGCGCGCCACCGGGAGAACGCGATGAGCAAGATGAAGCAGGTCAAGTCGACCGTAAAGGGCGTGCTGAACCAGAAGGTCCGGCTGGGGCTGTTCTCGGTGCCCCTCTGGGTGGTCGGACTGGTGGTCGTGGCCAAGGCGGTGCATGCCCGCCGCCGCGAGCAGCGGTACGCCTGAGCGCGCGCGGCTTTGCTTCAAAGCCGTGCTGAGGGCCCGTTCGCTTTACTGCGGAGCGGCATCCATCTAAGCTACCCCCAAGGCCGTATCATTGCTTGGAGGTCACCTGACAGATGGTGCTGCAGAAGACACGTAGGGCGGGGTCCGTCCTGCTGCTGCTCGGGCTCGCGCCGGGCGCCGGTTGCGCCTGGGCCGCGGCGCAGGAACCTCCCGCGGAGGGCGCGCAGACCGAGGCGGCGGCGCCCCGCAAATGGGACTACAGGTTCGGCCTGGAGGTGCGGGCGAACTACCGGCACAGCGAGGAGAACCGCTTCCAGGTGCCCTTTCCGTTCCCGCCGTCGTTCCTGCCCGTCGGCCAGGCCCACGGGTTCGAGGAGACGGTCAACGCCGGCACGCACTACGAGTTCTCGGACGTCACCGTGTCCGCGGACGCCGGCTGGGGTGACGTCTTCACGACGCACCTCAAGGTCGACCTGATCGACCTCTACGACCGCAATCCGACCTCGACCGGCAAGAACGTCGACATCGACGAGGCGTGGATCCGCGTCGGCCGCGAGACCGAGACGGCCACCCTGGCGTCGCGGAGCGGGGCCTATTTCAAGCTCGGCAAGATCGGCAAGTTCGAGCGGCAGGAAGACCGCCACCTCCAGAGCTACGGCCTGGTCTCCACCGCCTTCAACCGCTTCGAGGAGACCGGCGCCGAGCTGGGCGCCGACCTCGGCCGGCACTTCTACGTCAAGGTCCGCGGCGCCTCCGGCAATCCGGTGTTCCTGCGCGATCCGAACGCGCTCGCCGGCGACAACGGCACGGCGGTGCTCTTGCAGCCGAACCCCGATCCGCGGCTGAAGACCGGCATCGACATCCTCTACAACGCCCACGAGGCGAACTTCGACGTCGACGGCAAGCTCGAGACGGGCGTCGGCATCGGCTGGCGGATCGCGGACGAGGGGGGGCGCAACGGCCTCGACGTGCTCGCCTGGGGGAACGAGCGCCAGCTCGCGCGGCGGGCGTCGATCCACGGCACGTTCTACGGCGGCGACATCGACATCCTCAACGGCCCGGAGGTCGGCCTGCCGACGTCCGAGATCACCTACCCGATCACCAACGACCGGAAGCGCGAGGACGGCGGCAACGTCTGGCTCTATCTGGGGGGCTTCTCCTTCTTCGGCCAGTACGTGGACCAGGACCTCGCCGGCCTCAAGCGCACGGGGCTGGAGGGAGAGGTCGCCTGGCATTTCAACCTGCCGCTTTTCTGGGCGATCCACGGCCGCCAGGTCTTCACCTCGATCGCGCCGGCCGTGCGCTACTCGAAGCTCGACGACGGCTTCAACAACCCGATGTTCACGCCCAGCCCGAGCTTCGCGTGGGACTGGCGGAAGATCGACTACGGCGTGCGCCTGGGCCTCTACGAGGGGCTCGACCTCACCGTCGA
>DATBAW010000582.1:0-7311 GCA_036271335.1 Thermoanaerobaculia bacterium | reverse complement strand
CGCGGAAGGACTGCCCGCAGGAATCGATCCTCGCTTTCGTTTCGACCTACAAGCGCGTGCCTGGGCAGCGTTGGGCAACGCCTTCAGGCTCAACGACGAGCTCGCGGAAGCCGAAGGAGCCATGAGGAGAATGCGCTTCCTCGTTCGACAAGGGAGCGGGGACCTCCTTCTCCTCGCGAACCTGGCGGAAAAGGAAGCAGTCCTGGCGATGTCTCAGCGAAGGTTGAAAGCCGCCCAGGCGCTTCTCGAAAGCGCTCACCGTCTCTACATGATCCTGGAAGACCGCCAGGGCGCGGGACGGGCCCTGATCTCCAAGGGCAGAGTCCTTGCGTTTCATCTTGATTTTCGTCGCGCCCTCGAAGCCCATCAGAGAGGTCTTGCCCTGATCGATTCACACCGGGACCCGGAGCTCGGCTTCATTGGAACGTTCAACGTCCTTGACGTTCTCACCCGATCCGGAGAACACCGACGAGCTGGCGAGATTCTCTTGAAGAGCGGCCTGCGTCAGGCCTTCGCCAGGGACGACCTTTTACTCCTCAAACTCCGCTGGACCGAAGGAGGAATCCTCGACGGCGCTGGCAACTCCGCCGGCGCCTCAAGAGTCCTGGTCGAGGTCAGGAATCATTTCCTGGATCTCCAGCATGGATACCTTGCAGCCCTCGTGGGTCTCGACCTGCTGCCCCTTTGGCGTAATGCCGGCAAAGGCATCCAGGTCCGGCAAATGGCCAACGACATCTACGAAGAGCTCCGGGGCCTCGGCATCCGCCAGGAAGCAGCCAAGGCTGAGCTTTACCTCACAGGATGAGCTCGTTCCGACCGGCAGGCACTTCGCCGGGACCGGTGGACCCCATCAGACGCCCGGCGAGCTCTCCGCCGGGGCCGGCGGATCTCATAAATTGTCCGGCGAACGCCTCGCCGGGACCGGCGAGCCGCTCGAAATGCCCGACGGGCTCCTCGCCGGAGCCGGCGAGCCTCTCAAAAGGATCGGCGAATTCCTTGCCGGGACCGGCGGGCTCTTCGCCGGGGCCGGCGAATTGCTTGAAATGCCCGGTAAACGATCCGCCGGGGCCTCCACGCGATCCGCCGGCTCCGGCGGACCGCTTCGACTACCTCTCGGCTTTCTTCCGGGTGGCGAAAGCGTCCTGGGGGTGGTGGTAAACCTTCCTCCGCAGCATCGCGGCCGCCAGTCGCTGCAGGTGAACTATGCGCTGAACGAAGCGCGCGTCCGTCACGATATCACCGCGCGCGCAGCTGAAGTCGATAGAGCTCCCGTCGGGCTTCACCTCGCGAACCAGTCGATCGAAGCCGCTTTCTCCGAAGAATCTCATTACAGATCCAGATCCTTAATCAGCCCGGAATCCTCGGTGATCACTGAGGCTTCATGAGTCCAAACGTCACTTTCGATGCGCCAACGACCCGGCGGCCCGTCTGAACAGAACCGAGAATGGTACTCACCATCTCATCCAAGGACCGATTCCCGTCAACCATCAGCAGGAAGGATAAATCCACGCTGTGCTAGCCCCTGACGCTCATCTGTTCTCCGGTAAGCCCCCGTCCGCAGCCTGGCTGCCGCCATATTCCGGACCGCGCGGCTCCTTCGCACCCGCTTTGATTCATCACGGCTCATAATCGGCAACGAACCTTACGTCTCAAGGTCGATGAACCCGGCCGGCACGTGGTCTGCCAGCCAGACCTTTTCATTCCCTGCATAGAAAGAAGCCCCCGCCTCCCAGGCATCATGCGCCTTGATCAGGAGGATGACCGGGTCCGGAGACTTTCGCTTTCCGACGGCAACGGCAGTGTCCCTGTCGACGGAGAGATGAACGTACTGCCGCCCCATCGGCAACAGCCCTTCCTCCCGGATTCTCAGTCCGGCGGCGGGAGCCGTGCCGTGGAACAACAGACCCGGCGGCGCGGCCTTCGCCTTACCAAGCTTGCCCGGCACGGAATGACCGTACAGAGCGCGAACACGCCCCTCCATCATTTCGTGCCGCTGCTTGTCGGACCCCTGAATCACCTCCGCCAGATCCTGCCCTGTCAGGTTCGACCAGGCCGGCGATTCTTGGCGTAGCGCGGTAAGCAAGGAGTCGACTGCAACCCACCCCTCCTCATCAAGCTCAAGCTCGTAGAGCCAGGGTTCGTGACGAAGGGCATGGGACATGATCCGACTTAAGCTGTTACGGTCTTTGACCACGTGACTGATCTCCCGGTTCTAATAGCTGCCGCTTTAAACGGCTCGCTTCATTCGATTCAAGACCTGAGCCTAAAAGCCCGCTTTCCCTGCCTCATTCGGAATAATCCTCAAACTCCCATGCCCCATACCGCGCAATCCTGGTGGCCAGGCCACGCCAATCCTTTCCCTCGATTCTTGCGACGAGAGATTCAAGGGTCCTCCGGAGATGTTCAAAGTTGTAGTCAAACATAATTATGTGGTGACGGCCAAGGATGACTCCGGCTTCACCATACTTCTCCTTCAACCACTCAGGACTGCAGACGATGAAGTCGAAGGACTCCTCTCCTTCTCCGTCGGCAGGACCGATGAGGGCTTGCAGGAGAAATCCGAAGCATGCCGGGTCAGCAGGAACCCAACCTTCCAAATCATAAACGTCGGGACTATGAAACCGGCGTATAGTGGCTTTCATTTGCTTATGTCGGCGGCGACCGGCCTCTTGTTGCTCCGAACAATCATGCCGTTCTCGATGTACAATTTCCCCCCAGCGATCGAGAAGAACTCAAAGTCGGGGTCATCCTTTTCGTCGTCAGGGATCTCACAGACGATTTCCCCTTCCGCGTCTCCTATGACTTCGGCAAGCTCGGACAGAAACTCCCAATACCACCGCCCTGTGTCACGCCCAATATATCGAAGCTCCACAAGGCCCGTGGAGAAGTAGAGCGACGCCCGATGAGATGCAGCCACGCTTTCCATTCGAGAGCGCTTCTCCTCGATATCCGGGAAAAAAAGCGTCCCGTCGTAGTGGAATCTCTCTCTCATGTTCTGTGAGGCGGGAAATACGCCGCCCGGGGCTTCCCGGGCGGACGATTCATGCCTTGCTAAACGTGATCGATCTCGAAGGAGAGCTCGCCGCCGCCCATGAAGTCGCTCTCGCCGGGGATCGAGATGGCTTCGTCCATCTGATCGCGCGAGATGTCGGAGGTGAATTGCACGCCCTGGATCTTGAGGCGGAACTCGTCGGGGTTGGTGGCGCGCTTGAGGGCTTCGTCGAGGGTGATCAGGCCGCTCTTGTAGAGCTGGAAGAGCGACTGGTCGAAGGTCTGCATGCCGTACTGGCTGGTGCCGAGGGCGATCTGCTCGCGGATGTACTTGGTCTTCTCCTTGTTCTCGATGCACTCGCGAATGTACGCGGTCGAGATCAGCACCTCGGCGGCGGGCACGCGGCCCATGCCGTCGGCGCGCGGCACCAGGCGGAGCGAGATCACCGACTTCAGCACCTGCGAGAGCTGGATGCGGATCTGCTTCTGATGGTGCGGCGGGAACACGGAAATGATGCGGTTGACCGTCTCGGTAGCGTCCAGCGTGTGCAGGGTCGAGAATACGAGGTGGCCGGTCTCGGCGGCGAGCAGGGCGGTCTCGATGGTCTCGTAGTCTCTCATTTCGCCGACCAGCAGGACGTCGGGGTCCTGGCGGAGGGCGGCGCGGAGGGCGCCGGCGAAGGAGTGGGTGTCGACGTCGATCTCGCGCTGGTTGACGATCGACTTCTTGTCGCGATGGAGGAACTCGATCGGGTCCTCGATCGTGATCATGTGCTCGGTGCGGGTGGAGTTGATGTAGTCGAGCATCGCCGCGAGGCTGGTCGACTTGCCGGAGCCGGTGGTGCCGGTGCAGAGGATCATTCCCCGCCGCTCTTCGCAGATGCGCTCGAGCACCGGCGGCAGCATCAGCTCGCGGATGCTCTGGATGCGCGCCGGGATGACGCGCAGCACCAGCCCGACGGCGCCGCGCTGCTGGAAGACGTTGCAGCGGAAGCGGCCGAGCCCGGGCACCGAATAGGCGATGTCGAGCTCCAGCTCTTCCTTGAACCGCTGCTTCTGGCGGGCGTTCATCATCGAGAACGCCATCGCGATGGTGTCCTCCTGCATCAGCCGCTTGAGCTCACCCAGGGGGAGCAGGTCGCCGTCGACGCGGATCACCGGATGGCTCCCGACCTTGAGGTGGAGGTCGGAAGCCTTCCGCTCCACCGCGATCTTGAGCAGGTCGTTGATGTTCATCTCGGGAGCCTCCTGCCGGCCATCCGCGCCGGCTTGTTACAGAACCAGCCGCTTGGTTACCAGATCAACTACCGCGCCTGGGGCGCCGCGGCGGCCGCCGGAACGCGCGCCTCCGCCTGGCCTTGCACCTTGGCTTCATGGTGGACCGCGTGCAGCCAGCCGTGGCGGTCCTCGATCTTACCGGTGACGATCCCCCGGAAGCGCTCCATGATCTTCCGGGTGATCTCCCCCGGGCAGCCGCGGCCAACCGGGTTGCGGTCGACGGAGCGGATCGGCGTGATCTCGGCCGCGGTGCCGGTCATGAACAGCTCCTCGCAGGTGTAGAGCTGACCGCGCGAGATCAGCTGCTCCTGGCGCACCGGAATGCCGAGCTCGACGGCGATCTGGAGCACGGCGTCGCGGGTGATCCCCTGCAGCACCGAGGCGGCCAGCGGCGGCGTCATCAGCACGCCGTCCTGGACCATGAAGACGTTCTCGCCCGAGCCCTCGCTGACGTAGCCGTGGGCGTCGAGCGCGATCCCTTCGACGTAGCCGTTGGTGATCGCCTCGACCTTGATCAGCTGGGCGTTCAGGTAGTTGCCCGTGGCCTTGGCGACCGCCGGCATCGAGTCGGCCGAGATCCGCCGCCAGGACGAGACGCAGACGTCGACGCCGCTCTCGGCCTCCTCGCCCAGGTACTTGTCCCAGGGCCAGCAGGCGATGAACACCTCGACCGGGTTCTGCAGCGGGTTGACGCCGACGGTTTTGCCGAAGCCGCGGAAGATGATCGGGCGGATGTAGCAGGCCTCCAGCTCGTTGGCGCGGATGGTCTCGCAGACCGCGTCCATCAGCTCGTCGGTGGTGAAGGCGACCGGCATGCGGTAGACCTTCGCCGAGCTCTCGAGGCGGCGGATGTGCTCGCGCAGACGGAACACGGCCGATCCCTGCGACGTGTTGTAGCAGCGGATCCCCTCGAAGACTCCGGAGCCGTAGTGGAGAGCGTGGCTCAGCACGTGGACGGTGGCCTTCTCGAAGTCGATGAGCTGGCCGTTTTTCCAGATCCAGCGGACATCGGCGAAGGAATCGGACAAGGGGGACCTCCTTTTACGGTCTACGAGGAAAACATGATGCTAGCTTGAACAGCGGGGGCGGTCAATTTCAGGGTTTCGATGTCGTAAAGCCTACGAACCGTGGGCTCCCAGCACCAGAAACGCCGCGCCGACGATGGCGGCGGTCTCCAGGCGAAGGGTGCGGTCGCCGAGCCCGGCGGGGCGCCAGCCGGCGAGTTGGAGCTCGCGCCGCTCCGCCGGATCGAGCCCGCCTTCGGGGCCGACCAGCAGCGCGCCGGACTTGGCGTCATGTAGGGGCGCCCCTATGTGGGCGCCCTGCTCTCCAGGGCGGCCACGCAGGGCCGCTTCTACCGAGAGCTCTCCAGGGCGGCCACGCAGGGCCGCCCCTACAGAGAGCTCGGGATCGTCCGTGCTCTCGGTGTCCAGGAACCAGCGGACCTCGGGGCCGGCGAGGCCGACGGCCTGACTCCAGGCGTGGGGACCGGTGATCTCGGGGAGGCGCGAGCGGTGGCACTGCTCGACGGCCGCCACGGCGACCCGCCGCAGCCGGTCGAAGGTCATGGTGCCGAGCTCGCGCGGCGCCCGCGCCATGTTGGTGAAACGGATGGCGATGACCCCCAGCTCGGTCGCCTTCTCGACCAGCCACGACGCCCGCTCCGGCCGGCAGGTGGGCACCAGCAGCTCCAGCCGGAACGCCGGCTCGTGGTCCGGCGCCGGCTCGCCCAACGCCACCGTGGCGGTGGTGCGGTCGACCCGCTCGACCTTTCCCCACCGCGCGCGACCGCGGCCGTCGACGATCCGCATCTCCTCGCCCACGGCGACGCGGCGCGCCCGGAAGAGGTGCTGGTAGGGCTCTCCCTCGACACGGACGGAGGAGTGGTCGAAGGTGGCGGGCTCGACGAGGAGGGTGATCATGGTGGGTATTCTACGGTGAAGGCGTTGGATAGCGTCCAAGGCGGCCGTAGCGCGAGAGGATCACGGCGTATCGAAGACGCCCCACGGGGCGTCTCTACAGTGGGGGGCGCCGTTTGAGAATCGGGAACGACAGCGCCATGGCCCCGGGGAGGCGTCGCTCCGTCGAGAGGCAGCGGCAGGGTCCCAATGTAGAGACGCCCCGTGGGGCGTCTCCGGAGGCCAAGATCAGCCCGGCTCCCTCCCCACCCGGAACGCCACCCAATCCCCCGCCTCCCGCCGGTCCCGTTCCACGAAGCCCAGGCCGCGCATGCGGTCGAGCACCTGGCGCCCCCGCTCGGCGAGGATACCCGAGAGGATCACTTCGGCGCCGGGCCGGAGAAGGCGGACGAGCGCCGGCATCTCGGGCAGGATCTGCTCGGGCACGACGTTGACCAGGGCGAGGTCGAAGAGAGGCCGATCGCGGAGAGCCGCCAGGCGGCCGGCGAAGAGGCGCGGGTGGAGGCCGTTGAGCGCGCTGTTGTCCCGCGCGTGGAAAGGCGCGGCGGGATCGACGTCGAAGCCCGTCACCGAGCCGGCTCCGAACGCGAGCGCGGCGAAGGCGAGGACGCCGGTGCCGGTGCCGACGTCGATCACGCGGCGTCCTTGCAGGTCGGCGTCCTCCAGCAGCTCCAGGGCGAGCGAGGTGGACTCGTGACTGCCGGTGCCGAAGGCGGCGCGGGCCGGGAGACGGAGGAGCCGCCGCCCTTCGGGAATCTCCGGCGTCGCGTCCTCGGGCTCGCGCGGATCGAGATAGAGGGATCGGCCGACGGGAAACGGCTGCGCCCGCTCGCGCCAGGTGGCGAACCAGTCGGCGTCGGGCATGACGTCCTCGATCTCCAGCTCGGCGCCGGGGATCATCCCCATCGAATCGTCGAAAGCTTCGGTCTCCAGAGGAAACCAGGCCTCCAGACGCAGCCGGCCGTCGGTCGCGGTCGTGGACTGCACACCGAGCGTGCCCGCCATCCAGAGGAGGGCGACGGCGGCGTCCTCTTGGTCGGGAGGGAGGAGGTAGATACGGCGGAGATGGGGCATGGCGGCTTGGTTCCAGATCTTTGCTGTTTGGGCGGGGGATCGCCCTGGA
>DATBAW010000581.1:0-3302 GCA_036271335.1 Thermoanaerobaculia bacterium | reverse complement strand
TCTCGTGGTCGAGCCGGCGCCGCAGGGAGGTTTCCTGCCGGCGCTCTGGAGCTTCCGGGTGAAGCTGCTGGGAGCCTCCCCGTCGCGTCTGGCTCACCTCGGCGCCGGCCTCGCGGTGCCGCTGCCGCCGCGCGATCCGCGCCCGCCGTTCGCCTCGCCCGCCATCCGCGCCGCCCGGCTGGCGAGCCCGGCGGCCGGTGAGCTGATGATCGAGCGCGTCCTGCCGGAGAAGGGAGGAGCCGACCGTTGGCGCATCGAGGGGACGCTTCTCGACCCGCACGGCTTCTACCCTCCGCCGACGCTGCGCGACTTCGTCCAGCTCGCCTGGCCGCGCGAGCTTTTCGGCCGCGTGCGCACGGCCACCGCCCGGCTCGATCCGCGATCGGCCCCCGAGAGCGTCGAGATGGCGATCACCACCGAGCCGCTGGAGCTCGACGTGACGCTCGCCCAGCGGCTGAGCCGTCCCGGAGGCTTCCGCGTCCCCGGAGTGCGCTACAAGATCTATTCGTCCTTGAGCGCGCCGGAGGACATCTACTCCCTGGGCATCCTGCTGCTGCGCATCCTGCTGGTGAACGACACGCAGGCCCTTTCGACGCTGGAGCCGCTGATCGAAGCCGTGCCGCAGGGCACGAGCCAGTCGGTGCGCGGCTCCCGACGGACGGTGGAGGAGGCGCTCTCCGCCATGCTCGCCGCCGAGCCCGAGCGTCTCGCCAAGGCCAATCTCTTTCACCGCGAGACCGACCGCGGCCCCGGCCGTCCCAATTCGATCCCGGAAGAGATCTGGACCGGCGTCCTCCTCTTCGCCCTTCGCCTCATCGGCCGCGGCCCCGGCTTCGGCCTCACCCCCGAGAAGGGGGGCGCCTACGGCTTCAACGAAGCCAACCCCGTCGCCCATCTCGACGAGGTTCAGGCCGAAGCGGAGGACCTGCTGCGGCGGCTGCACGGGATTCTGTTCAATCGCCAGACCGTGCACGTCGAGGTGCAGACGCTGATCGCGGAGCTGTTGGCGGAGGATGTTGGGGAACGCAAGCCCAAGGAACGAATTCCTACGGACTGGGTGAAGCCGTAACCTGCAAGAACCGCTTTTGATTTTCAGTTTACCCACGGGCGCAGAGACGTGGGTTCCCTTCTGCGCACTCTGATCGTTTCGATTCAGCTTCGGGTTGGTTATTGCGGTTTTGTAGAGACGCTCCCAGCCCGTCCACGACAACCATTCGCAGGCCACGGGGACGGCGGGACGTCTCCGGCGGAGGGCAGGTCCTCGGCAGGCCGAGTGCGATGAGAAGGCCGCAATGTTCAGTTTATTCAATTCCTCGCGAGAACGTTGCAGCGACGGAATACAACGTGCCCCCAATCGTCGGTGCCGCTTGCGGCGGTAGTGCCCCAGCGGAGACGTCCCGCCGTCCCCGTGGCCCGCGAATGGTTGTCGTGGACGGGTTGGGAACGTCTCTACAAAACGGAATTGGATCCGGATGGTCTGGATTCGGTCCAGCGTCTGGGATTTCCTCGAATGTAGGCACGGAGGTTGTCGAGGGCATCGGTATCTCGTACGATGGCATCGTGAAAACGGTCCTGCCATGCGAAATCGCGGTGCCTGAGATTCCACCAGATCCGCTTGGAGGCGTTGGATTTGAATTGACCCATGACGGCTCCCAGCGATTGAGGCGTCATACGGCTCGATACTCTGAGGTCTTCCGGCGGCCTTCCTTTGAACACCAGGATACCGTGCAGGTGATCCGGCATGACGATCCATTCGTCCAACGTCACTCGATCGAAGCTGTCAGGGATCTTTCTCCACTCCTCTGCCACGACCTCGCCAAGTGGCGATAGCTCCACCCGATCCTCCACGACCTCTCCGAACCAACAGATCCTACCTCGGGCGCAAGGGGTGATGCTGTAGACCCCGGCACCTCCGTAATCCCAACCCTTGAGCCGCGTCGAGGGAATGCGGTATCTGTTCCTGAACAGCAGGTTGTCTGGCATGCATCCCCTCTCCAAGTATCTTTAAAGGATATCATCGCATGCCTGAAGCGTGGATAGGGCTTAGTTTTCGGCGCTGTCGTTTTGTAGAGACGTTCCCAACCCGTCCACGACAACCTTCCATAGGCCACGGGGACGGCGGGACGTCTCCGGCGGAGGGCATGTCAACGGCAGGCCGAGTGCAATGAGAAGGCCGCAATGTTCAGTTTTTTCAACACCTCGCGAGAAGGGTCGAAGCGACGGAATACAGCGTGCTCCCCAGTCGTCGGTGCCGGTTGCGGCGGCGGTGCCCCAGGGGAGACGTCCCGCCGTCCCCGTGGCCTGCGGAAGGGTGCCGTGGACGGGCTGGGAACGTCTCTACAAAACAGCCGTTACCGTCGTAGGGCTTCCTCCAACCCCGCCGCCGCCCGCATATCAATCCGGAAGAGCTTCTTTCGCAGATCTTCGATCTGCACGCGCGCGGCCTCCGGGTCTTGCGGACCGCCCTTTCTCGCCGGGCGCGAATAACAAAGGGCGAGGAGTTGGTACAGATCGGCGGCCGTCTCGGGCTCCCAGTCCTCGAATCGAAAGATTTCGGTCTCAGTCAGCAGCGTCTCCAGCAGGGCCCGCGCCCAAGCGGTCTGATTCGCCTGAAGGCAGAGACGGGCAGCGGTGAGACGGGTGCGGAAACGGGCGCGCTGGTTGGGCGCTTTGTCGACAGCCGCCTGAAGGAGATCGAAGGCGGCGGTGGACTGCTGCCGGTTGAGCATTTCCTGAATGGTCCGCGCGTCGGCGGGGGAGAGCGCGGGCTCGGAGGGCTCGACGGCCCGGGACGTGGGGAGCGCGAGCGCCGGCGCGGCTTCTCCCGCCGCGTCGCTCTTCAGCGTCTCGATCCACTGGCGCGTCTCCTCTGAGGCAAAGGGGGTGCGCTCGATCGTGCGCTCGGTGGGGCGGCGGGGATCGATCACGGTGCGGTCCGCGAAGGCCAGGGTGGTGAGGGTCTTGAGACGGCCCACGACGCGCGCGACCTCCTCTTTCACTGCCTCGGCAGCGCGGGTGGCTCCGAGGCCTTCCAGCGCGGTGGCGGTATAGCGGTGGAGGTCGAGCCAGAAGGTCCCGCCGGCATCCAGGAACGCTCCTTCGCTCGCCGGCAGCAGGGCGGTCCAGTTGGCGGCGGCGAGCATGTTCTCCAGGGCGAGGCGCTGTTGCGGGCGCGGCGGCTGGATGCGGGTGGTGCCGGGATTGGGGCTGTTGGGATCGAGCGGGGGCTCGACGGCGGTTTCCCACTTGAGCGTGCGCAGGAGACGGTAAGGAGCCGGCGACAGCGGATCCGCGTCGCGCAG
>DATBAW010000580.1:0-3637 GCA_036271335.1 Thermoanaerobaculia bacterium | reverse complement strand
GGCGCGCCCGCGAGCCGCTGTCGCCAGTGCTCGAGCTGGCGGGACAGCGCCTCGCCGGTCAGCCACCGCCGCTGCCAGACGGCGAAGTCGGCGTACTGCACCGCCAGCTCTGGCAGCGGCGACGGACGGCCCGCGGCGAACGCCGCATAGAGCGCCATCAGCTCCCGCAGCAGGATCTCCATCGACCAGCCGTCCGAGACGATGTGGTGCATCGTCAGCAGCAGCACGTGCCGCTCGCTCCCGAGCTTCAACAGCGTCGCCCGCAGCAGAGGGCCGGACGCGAGATCGAACGGCCGCCGGGATTCCTCCGCCGCGAGAGCCGTAACCTCTCCTTCCCAAGCCGTCTCGGCCAGGCCGCGAAGATCGACCTCGGGAAACGGGAACGCGCCGGCGAGAACCGCCGGGACGATCGCCTGCCGCGGCTCGTCGCCGGCGCTCGGGAAGGTGGTGCGCAGCGCCTCGTGCCGCCGCAGCACCTCCGCCAGGGCCTGCTTCAGAAGCCGAGGATCGAGCCTCCCCTCGAAGCGCAGCTGAAAGGGGAGGTTGTAGACGGCCGAGTGCGGGCTGAGCTGGTCGAGGAACCAGAGCCGGCGCTGGGCGAAGGAGAGGGGCAACGGACCGCTGCGCGGCACCGGCTCGATGCGCGGCGCCTCCAGCGCGCCGCCCGTCCCCAGCATCGCCTCGATGCTGCCTGCCAGAGCGGCCACCGTCGGACGCTCGAATAGACGCCGCACCGGCAGCTCGATGGCGAACACCTCGCGCACCCTTGAGACCACCCGCGTCGCCAGCAGTGAATGGCCGCCCAGATCGAAGAAATTGTCGTGGACGCCGATCGTCCCGGTACCGAGGAACTCGGCCCAAGTCGCGGCCAGCATCTCCTCGATGGGACCGCCAGGTTTTCCGCCCGCTGGCGGGAGGTCACCGGCCGCCTCGGGCCGGAGCCTGGAAAGCGCCCGCCGGTCCACCTTGCCGCTCGGCGTGTAGGGCAAAGATTCCAGTGGAGTCCAGACGGCCGGTACCATGTAGTCGGGGAGGGACTCGCTCAGGAAACTCCGCAATTCGGCAAGCGGGAGGTAGGCCTCGGGACGAAATGCCACGTACGCGCAGAGGCGCTGTCCATCGGCGAGCACGGCGGCATCCGCGACCGCCGGATGAGAGACGATCGCCGCCTCCACTTCGCCGAGCTCGATCCGAAAACCACGGACCTTCACTTGGTGATCGATCCTGCCCAGGAACTCGAGATCGCCGGCCGGCAGCCAGCGGCCGAGATCACCGGTACGGTAGAGCCGGCGGCCGGAACCGGCGGCGAAGGGATCCGGGACAAAACGGGAAGCCGTCTCTTCTGGCCTGCCGAGATAGCCGCGCCCCACCGGGACGCCGCCGACGCAGATCTCGCCCGGTACTCCGCACGGGCAGAGCTCTCCGCGCGGGCTCAGGACATAGACCCGCGCGTTGGTGATCGGCCGGCCGAGAAGGGGGGCGCGCGCTCTCCTCTCCAGGTCGCACCGCCAGAAGGTGACCTCGATCGTCGTCTCGGTGGGCCCGTACAGGTTGATCAGCTCCGCGTCGAGCGCGGAGAAGAAATCCCGCTCGAGATCCGCCGTCAGCGCCTCGCCGCCGCAGAAGACCCGGCGAAGAGCTCTGCACTCTTTCAGCCGGCCGTCGTCGAGCATCGCGCGCAGGAGGGCGGGAACGGCCTGGAAGATGGTGACGTTCTGCTGCCGGATGATCTCGGCCAGATAATCCGGCTCCCGCTGCCCACCTGGCCTGGCCATGACCAGAGCGGCCCCGGCGATCAGTGGAGCGTAGAACTCCCAGACCGAGGCATCGAAGCCGAAGGGGGTCTTCTGGAGAACCCGGTCCCCGGAGCGCAGAGGGAACTCCTCCTGCATCCAGAGCATGTGATTGACGACCGCCCGCTGAAAGATCGCCACTCCCTTGGGCCGCCCGGTCGAGCCTGAGGTGAAGAGCACATAAGCCAGACTCTCCGCACCGGCCTCGCTTTCGGCTCCGGATGCCCAGGAGCGGCGGTCGACGGCCGCCGAGACCGGCATGTCATCGTCCAGACAGAGGATGGAGGACGGATGGGGCTCTGGCAGAGCAGCGAGAAGTCTCCGCGAGGTGAGGACAATCTGGATTCCCGCGTCGCCTACGATCTGCGAGAGCCGATCGGCGGGGTAATCGGGATCGAGCGGCACATACGCACCTCCCGCCTTGAGAGCTCCGAAAATAGCGACGACCATCTCCAGCGACCGCTCCAGAAAGAGACCGACCAGAACCTCGGGACCGACGCCCAGAGCGCGCAGGCGATGGGCGAGGACATCCGAACGCTCGTCGAGGTCCGCGTAGCTGAGTGTTCCTTCTTCGGCGATCACCGCCGGAGCCGCGGGCGTGCGAGCCGCCTGCGCCATGAACATCGCCTGCAGGGTCAGACCCTGCGGTCGCGGCTTCACGTCCCCTTGCCAGCCCGCGATCTGCTCCTGCTCCGCCACCGTCAGTAGAGGCAGCTCGGAAACCCGGCGGGAGGGGTCGGCGACAGCCGCCGACAAAAGACGCTGGAAGTGGCCCGACATCCGGATGACGGTGGTGGCGTCGAACAGGTCGGAGGCATACTCCCAGACGGTGACGAGCTTCCCTTCCTGCTGGCGAAGATAGATGGAGAGATCGACTTTGGAGATGCCGTTACCCAGCTCGTGAAGCCTCAGACCGAGCCCGGGACCGAGCTGGTGGGGCAGCGGCGGCACGTTTTGGAAAGACAGGATCACCTGGGTCAGGGCGGGAAGGCTCAGCCGCCGTTGCGGGCGCAGCTCCCGGACCAGACGGTCGAATGGAAAATCCTGGCGCTCGAGCCCGGAAAGCAGGGTTTCCCGGACCTGCTGCAGCAGGTCATTGAAACCCGGATCGCCGGAGAGGTCGGCGCGGAAGACGAGCGTGTTGGTGAACAGGCCGATGAGCTCTTGCGTCCCTGCTCGATGCCGGTTCGCCACCGGCGCGCCGACCGTCAGATCGTCCTGTCCGGAGTAACGGTAGAGCAATATATCCAGTACCGCCAAAAGCGCCATGAAAAGGGTGGCATTGCTTCGCAGGGCGAGGCTCAGAAGACCTTCGGAGTCGCTCTGCCGCAGCACCGAAACGATCTGGCCGCCGCGGAAACCCTGCACCGCGGGACGGGGATGGTCGGTGGGCAGATCGAGCACTTCTGGAGACGACGCCAGACGTTCCCTCCAGAAGGCGAGCTGCCTGCGGGCTTCCGCCCCTTCGATCCATTCCTGCTGCCAGGCCGCATAGTCGGAAAACTGCAACGGCAGCGCCGGAAGATCTGCATTCCGCCCTGCGACCGTAGCGGAATAAAGCTTCGCGAGCTCGTGGGCGAGCACCCAGATCGACCAGTCGTCGCCGACGATGTGGTGCAGGGTGATCAGAAGGGAGTGATCCCACTCGTCCAGATCGATCAGATAACCCTGCAGCAAGGGGCCGCGATCGAGCGCGATGTGCATCCCTCCCAAAGCCGCCGCAACCCGTTCCATCTCGCCGCGGCGGACCGCCTCCGGGAGAGCCGTGAGGTCGAGCCGCCGGAGACCGACGACGACATCGGAGAGCACGAGATCTGGCCGGCCCTTGTCATCATGAAAAACGA
>DATBAW010000579.1:0-2426 GCA_036271335.1 Thermoanaerobaculia bacterium | reverse complement strand
GTCATCAAGGGGCGGCTCGAGGTCGTCCGCCCTTCCGGCGACGGCGAGACGCTCATCACCGCGCACGAGCCCGGCCAGTTCACCGGCGAGGTCAACATGCTCTCCGGACGCCGTTCGCTCCTGCGGGCTCGCGCGACCGAGGCGGGCGAGGTGATCGAGCTCGACCGCCACAACCTGCTCGCGCTCGTGCAGACCGACTCCCAGCTCAGCGACATCTTCATGCGGGCGTTCATCTTCCGCCGGCTGGAGCTGATCGCGCACGGCATGGGCGACGTGGTGCTCCTGGGATCGAACTTCTGCGCCGCGACGCTACGTGCGCGGGAGTTTCTCAGCCGCAACGGCCATCCCTTCACCTACGTCGACCTCGACCACGACGAAGGCGTGCAGGATCTGCTCGACCAGTTCCACGTCACGGAGGGGGACATCCCCGTTCTGATCTGCCGCGGCGAGCTGGTGCTCCGCAACCCCACGAACCACCAGATCGCCGACTGCCTCGGCTTCAACGAGGAGATCGATCCGAGCCGGCTTCGCGACTTGGTGATCATCGGCGCCGGTCCCGCGGGGCTGGCGGCCGCCGTGTACGGCGCCTCGGAGGGGCTCGACGTGCTGGTGCTGGAGTCGAACGCGCCCGGCGGCCAGGCGGGATCGAGCTCGAAAATCGAGAACTATCTCGGCTTCCCCACCGGCATCTCGGGCCAAGAGCTGGCGGCGCGCGCCTACACGCAGGCGCAGAAGTTCGGGGCCCGGCTGATGATCGCGCGGGACGCCCAGAAGCTCCAGTGCGGCCGGAAGCCCTACGCCCTCGAAGTCGGCGACGGCCCCAGCATCCCGGCGCGCGCCGTGGTGATCGCCTCGGGCGTCCAATACCGGAAGCTGGCCCTCCCCGGCTTGACGCGGCTCGAAGGAGCGGGCGTGTACTACGGGGCCACGTTCATGGAGGCGCAGCTCTGCGCCGGCGAGGAGGTGGTGGTGGTCGGCGGCGCCAACTCGGCCGGCCAGGCGGCGGTCTTTCTCGCGCAGACGGCCAAGCGGGTGCACGTGCTCGTGAGGGCCGAGGGGCTGGCGGAGAGCATGTCGCGCTACCTGATCCGGCGCATCGAGGACAACCCGGCGATCACCCTGCGCACTCGCACGGAGGTCGTCGCCTTCGAGGGGGAGCACCACCTCGAACGGATGACCTGGCGGGACCAGCGCACCGGCACGACCGAAACGCACGACATCCGCCACATCTTCGTGATGACGGGCGCCGCTCCCAGCACGGCCTGGCTCGCCGGCTGCCTGACGCTGGACGAGAAGGGTTTCATCAAGACCGGGCCCGACCTGTCGAAAGAGGAGTTGGAGGACGCGCGCTGGCCGCTCCCCCGCCTCCCCTACCTCCTCGAAACCAGCCTCCCCGGCGTCTTCGCGGTCGGCGACGTCCGCAGCGGCAGCATCAAACGCGTGGCCTCCGGCGTCGGCGAGGGATCGATCGCGATCTCCTTCGTGCATCGGGTGCTTCAGGGATCTTGAAGACCCTGGGGCAGCTGTTCGGGTCGCCGTAGAACTCCCTGGGACCGCCGGCGTCCCGCCGGCTCTAACTCCGCTTTTCGATTAGCTTTAGTTAGAGCCGGCGGGACGCCGGCGGTCCCAGGGGAGACTCCGCAGTTCCTGCTCCTGAGAGCTCCCGGAGCGCCAAGGCCCCACTGCTCTCATTCGCACCGGTCAGGATTCGCCTGAGATACCCAACCTGCCCCAGATGAAACGCGAGATGGCTGGAGAGCTGGCCGAGAAAGAGACCCGTGGGCATTCTCGGACCGCCGAGAACGTCCGGGTACTCCTCCTCCAGGCTCTCGTCAGGGAGGTCCGTCAGGACCGTGCGAACGACTTCCGCCGTCTTCTCCAAGGTGGCCTTGAGGACGGCTCTCGGAACGTCGCGCGCGCTGAATTCGAGGCCGCGATTCCGGACGTATCCCGTGTTCCCCAGGATGGTGCCGATGTAGTACTGGAGGTTCCCACAGACGTGCAGGGTCAACGTGCCCGCCGAGTTGGTGATGCCGGGCACGGTCTCCCAGATCAGGGATTCGTCCGGAAAGAGGTCGAGCTCCCGCGAGAACGCCGACAGCTCCCGGGTCAACAGACGGCTGGTCCACTCGTTGTGCATTGATGCGATCTCCTTGGCGGCAGCAAATCATATCGCAGGCCCCGAGGCCGGCGAATGCCGGGAAAGCCCAGGCGGGCTTTACGAAATAGCCGGCGAGGTGCCGAATATGCACGGCGCCTTAGAAAAAATGCGCGGCGGACGTCTCGCCGGAGCCGGCGGATCGCCTGAAATGGCCGGCGAGGTCCTCGCCGGGACCGGCGGGTCGACCGAAATTGCCGGCGGGCCTCTGGCCGGAGCCGGCGGGTCTACTGAAATTGCCGGCGGACGCTTCGCCGGGGCCGGTGGA
>DATBAW010000578.1:0-6382 GCA_036271335.1 Thermoanaerobaculia bacterium | reverse complement strand
AAGACGAGCCCAACCCCCTCAGCTCTTCGTCCGCCCCTCTTCCTTGCGGTGCTTGTTCACCGTGCGCGCGGCGATCTCCTTGGCGCGATCGGTGGACTTGCCCTCTTTCTTCTCGCTCGCCTGCACGTGCTTGTACTGCTTCTCGTCTTTGCTGCTCCAGGCTTTTGGCATGACGAAACCTCCTTGGGATGACGCCGCCGGTCCAGCGCGGCTACTGCCTCAAGGGAAAAGCAAAGATCGGACCAACTTCCGGCGCTCGCGGCTCAGCGCAGGATGCGGTCGAATCCCTGCTGGCGCTTGAGCTGCATCGGCTGGTCGCGGCTGCCGAGCGAGGTCTCGTGGCCGGAGAGGTCGGTCGCCACGACGTAGAAGTCGACCGTACCGTTCTGGTGGAAGCTCGGCGGAATCACCACCGTATAGGTGCCGACCCGCGTCTTGTCGAGCGGCACCTCGCGGTACTTCCCCCCCTCGGGACGCGCCATCATCTTGACGTCCCGCACCTCGTAGTCGTCGGTGGCGCGGAAGCTGAGGTTCACCATGGTGCCGCGGGCGTAGGTGAGCTCGAAGCCGTCGCGCAGCACCAGCGTCGGCGGCTCCTTGTCGAGCCGCGCCAGCTGGTCCTCGAGCCGGGCGCGCGCCGCCTCGAACTGCGGGGCCAGATGCGGCGTGGGCTCGACGCCCTTCAACATCTGCAGGCCGTCCCAGGGCTTCCTGTGGCGTTCGAGGTTGGGCAGGTCCGCGAGGATGCGCTCCTGCCGCGCCTCGTTCTGCCGGTAGGTCTCGTAGGAAGCGAGCCGCTCGCGCAGGCCGGAGCGGTCGGGCCAGGTGCGCTGCAACGGCCCGAGCGCGGTGACCGCCTCGGCGTACTGGCCGTCCTGGACCAGCTTTTCGGCCTGCCCCTCGATCGCCTTCGCCGCCTTGCCGCGCAGATCGTCCGGATCGGTCGGCTTGGGGAGGACGGCCGCCAGCGCCGCGAAACGCTCCAGGGCCTGGACGGAATTGCCCTCGGCCGCCGCGGCGCGCACCTGGGAGTAGGCGTCGACGGCGCTCTTCGCCCGGTCGTAGGAAGCGCGGACGTCCGGCGCGAGCGCCGCCTGCTGCCCGGCGCCGGCCTCCACCGCGCTTTCCAGAATCTCCAGGTTGCCCGACTTCAGGCCGCTCTCGAGATCGGCCGGCAGCCGCTCGAAGGCGGCGAGCGCCAGGTTTTCCTGGATGGCGTCGAGCGTCCGGCACCCCCCCGGCGGCAGCAGCCCCTGCTCTCCCCAGGCCATCGACCGCATCGCCCGCCGGGCTTTGAGGTCATCCCCCTCCGCGAGGTCGAGCTTCGCCTCCTCCAGCCGGTCGATCGGGGGCTGCGTGAACGGCTGGCGCAGACCCGCGGTCGACGCCGGCTGGACGTCCTCGGCGGCCTGGAGATGGCGCTGCCAGAGCCAGTAGCCGGCCAGCAGGGCGAGCACCACCACGCCGGCGCCCGCCGCCAGCACCGCCGGCTTGCGCAGCGGGGACGCGCCGCGCGCGGGAGCGCCGGCAGCAGGCGCGGGTGTGGCGGGCTTCTTGAGGAAGGGCACCACCCTGGCGCCGGTCTGCGGTCGTGCCCCCGCTGCCGCCGCCGCCGCCGCCGGCCGCGCGGCCGGTGGCGGCGCGATCATCGCGTTGAGCAGATCGTCGTCCACCGACGAGAGGACGTCGCGCGGCTCCTCGGGAGGGGCGGCCGCCGGCGGCGGCGTCTCGACGGGAGCGAGCGGCGGCAGAGAAGGCGCCGCGGCGATCGGCGGCAGGGCCGGCATGGGCGGAGCGGCCGTCAACGGAGCGGCGGGAGACGGGGATGGCACCAACCGCGGAGGCGGCGACACGTCGGCCGTGCTCAGGAGGGGCGGCGGCGCGGGAGCGGCGGCGACAGGCGCCGGTGGCGCTGGGCGGACGACCTGGAGATTCGGAGTGGGAGCGGCGACGGGAGCCGCCGGTGTGGCCGGGGAGGCGCCGATCGCCAGCCGCAATGCCTCGCGCAGCTCGCGGAGCGACGGCCGCTCCTCCGGGCGCTGCCGCAGGGCGCGCTCGAGGGCCTGCCGCAGCGCCTCGTCGTTCGCCAGCTCGAAGGTCACCGAGAGCGGCAGCTGGACGACCGGCGAGTCGCCGAAGCCGACGGTCGCGCCCAGGGCATGGCAAGTGATGAGAGCGAGCGAATAGAGGTCCGCCCGGCCGTCCGCCGGCGCGCCGGCCACCACCTCGGGGGCCTGGAAGCGTGCGTTCTCGCTGGACACGGTGCCGACCGCCTCGGCGCCTCGCGGGCGGAAAATGGCGGTGCCGAGCCCGAGGAGCGTCACGGTTTCGCCGCCGGGCTCGCCGGGGGCCGGGCCGACGACGAAGAGGTTGTCCGGCGAGAGGTTGAGATGGGCGACCCCCTGCGCCGCGAGGGCGACCAAGCCGTCGAGCGCCTGGCCGATCCACGCCAGGACCTGCTCGGGAGGCACGCCATGGAAGGCGTCGAGCCCCTTGCCCTCCAGCAGCTCCATCGCCAGGAAAGCGCTGCCGTCGCTGGTAAAGCCGGAGTCGAGGACGGCCGGCAGGCTGGGGACCCGGAGGGCGGCGAGCGTGGCCGCCAGCGCCTCGAACGCCGGCGCGCCGGCGGTGAGGCGCGGCGGCGAGGTCACCGTGATCAGCTTGACGGCGACCGTCCGGCCCGACGTCGTGTCGCGAGCCCGCAGGACGGTGCCGAAGCGGTTCGACTTCAGGATCTTCTCGAGCTGATAGCGGTCGGTGATCTCACGGAACTGCATCGCCACGGTCCCTCCCCGGACCGGTACGCACGGTCGTCTCGTCGTCTTTCCGGCCGGCCTAGTATAGAGGGTCCTCAATGAAAAGCGACGCCACGGCTAGGGGCCGAGGTCGTGGCTCCGTTTGGCTCCTTCCGGCTCCGACGCCCGGGCATGAATGCCCGGGCTACAGTGGAAACGAAAAGCCGGCTGAAGCCGGCTCCAAACGCGGCCGGAGGGATTGAGCCTCCTTCAGGAGGCTTCTTGGTTCAAGCGTAGCCCGGGCCTTCAGGCCCGGGCGGGGCGGCGCCTGCGAACAAATTGAGCCATGGCTCGCGCGCCGCCCCCCTCCGGTTTTGCCCTCAGTTGTGATAGCTTCCCCCGAATCTTCCCGGTGGGTCCAGATCGGCGCCGCCCTGCTTCAGAGCCTGATCGCGGCCGCCTGGGAGACTCGAAAGGTCCCTAACCCCGTCAGCGCGACGTGCTTCCGGCCCCGGCTTTTCCGCCGGTCGGAAGCTCCCGGCTCGCGCTGTGAATCTGTGCAGGCTTTGCCAAGGACTCTGGAGGAATTATGCCCCTACGTGACTCTCTCGCCCGATTCGGCCAGTCGTTGAAACGGCTGCCGGTCCTCGGGCTGATGGCGCTGTTCGCCATCCTGACCGCCACGCCCGCTTCCGCCAGCGAGGCCGACCTCGTGCTGCCGGACCTGTCGAATCCGAACGTGACGTTCTTCGGCATGACGGGGCACAACCTGCTGCTCGGCGGCCTGTTCGTCTGCGTCCTCGGGCTGCTCTTCGGTCTGGTGATGTACACCCAGCTCAAGAACATGCCGGTCCACCGCTCGATGCGCGAGATCTCCGAGCTGATCTTCGAGACCTGCAAGACCTACCTCCAGACGCAGGGCAAGTTCATCCTGCTGCTCGAGCTGTTCATCGGCATCGTGATGTTCATCTACTTCTACACCCTGCGCGGCTACGACCTCGGCAAGGTGATCACGATCCTGGTCTTCAGCCTGATCGGCATCGCCGGCAGCTACGGCGTCGCCTGGTTCGGCATCCGGATCAACACCTTCGCCAACTCGCGCTCGGCCTTCGCCAGCCTCCGCGGCAAGCCGTTCCCGACCTACGCTATCCCGCTGAAGTCGGGCATCTCGATCGGCATGCTGCTGATCAGCGTCGAGCTGCTGATGATGCTCGGCATCCTCCTCTTCGTGCCGCGCGACTACGCCGGCCCCTGCTTCATCGGCTTCGCCATCGGCGAGTCGCTGGGCGCGGCGGCCCTGCGCATCGCCGGCGGCATCTTCACCAAGATCGCCGACATCGGCTCGGACCTGATGAAGATCGTCTTCAACATCAAGGAGGACGACGTCCGCAACCCCGGCGTGATCGCCGACTGCGTGGGCGACAACGCCGGCGACTCGGTCGGCCCGACGGCGGACGGCTTCGAGACCTACGGCGTCACCGGCGTCGCGCTGATCACCTTCATCCTGCTGGCGGTGAACGCGAAGGTCGCGGGTCCCGACTTCCAGACCATCCAGACCCAGCTCCTGGTCTGGATCTTCGCCATGCGCGTGATGATGATCGTCACCAGCGCCGTCTCCTACTTCATCAACGAGACGATCGCCAAGGCCCGGTTCGGCAACGCCGACACCATGAACTTCGAGGCGCCGCTGACCTCCCTGGTCTGGCTCACCTCGATCCTCTCCGTCGCCGTCACCTACGCCGCCTCCTACCTGCTCATCCCCAACCTCAATGGCGACGGCACTCTCTGGTGGAAGCTGTCGACGATCATCTCCTGCGGCACGCTCGCCGGCGCTCTGATCCCCGAGCTGGTCAAGGTCTTCACCTCGACCGAGTCGGCCCACGTCAAGGAAGTCGTGACCGCCTCCCGCGAGGGCGGCGCCTCGCTCAACATCCTCGCCGGCCTGATCGCCGGTAACTTCAGCGCCTACTGGCTCGGCCTCACCATCGTGGCCCTGATGGGCGCCGGCTACGGCGTCAGCACGACGCTGCCGGGCAACCTGATGATCGCCCCCGCCGTCTTCGCCTTCGGCCTCGTCGCCTTCGGCTTCCTCGGCATGGGCCCGGTCACGATCGCCGTCGACTCCTACGGTCCGGTGACCGACAACGCGCAGTCGGTCTTCGAGCTGTCGACCATCGAGACGCTGCCCAACATCGCGGCCGAGATCAAGAAGGACTTCGGCTTCACCCCCGACTTCGAGATCGCCAAGCACCACCTGGAGGCCAACGACGGCGCCGGCAACACCTTCAAGGCGACCGCCAAGCCGGTGCTCATCGGCACCGCCGTCGTGGGCGCCACGACGCTGATCTTCTCGATCATCGTGGTGCTCACCCACGGCCTCGATCCGGCGCTCGTCGCCAATCTGTCGCTGCTCCATCCGCCGTTCCTGCTCGGCCTGATCACCGGCGGCGCCATCATTTACTGGTTCAGCGGCGCCTCCTGCCAGGCGGTGTCCACCGGCGCCTACCGGGCCGTCGAGTTCATCAAGAAGAACATCCGCCTCGACTCCGGCTCCCAGAAGGCCTCGATCGAGGACAGCAAGAAGGTGGTCGCCATCTGCACCACCTACGCCCAGAAGGGGATGTTCAACATCTTCCTGACGGTCTTCTTCAGCACGCTCGCCTTCGCCTGCCTGGAGCCTTACTTCTTCATCGGCTACCTGATCTCGATCGCCATCTTCGGCCTCTACCAGGCCATCTTCATGGCCAACGCCGGCGGCGCCTGGGACAACGCCAAGAAGATCGTCGAGGTCGAGCTCAAGGAGAAGGGCACGCCGCTCCACGAGGCGACGGTCGTCGGCGACACCGTCGGCGATCCGTTCAAGGACACTTCCTCGGTGGCGATGAACCCGGTCATCAAGTTCACCACCCTCTTCGGCCTCCTCGCCGTCGAGCTGGCGGTGGAGATGGCGACCTCGACGCGGCTGATCCTCTCCGCCGTCTTCCTGGTGCTCTCGATGGTCTTCGTCTGGCGCTCGTTCTACGGCATGCGGATTCCGGTCGACTCGACCGGCCACGCCAAGGCCTGATCGACGGCATCCCGGGTCGATGAAAAGGGCGCTGCCTTGAGGGCGGCGCCCTTTTTCTTTGAGAGCTCGACCCATGGGTCGCGGTCTTCGACCCGTGGGTCGCGGTGCTTGACCCGTGAGTCGCGGTTCTTGACCCGTGGGTCGCGGTTCTTGACCCGTGGGTCGCGGTTCTTGACCCGTTGGTCGCGGTTCTTGACCCGTAGGTCGCGGTTCTTGACCCGTAGGTCGCGGTTCTTGACCCGCGGGTCGCGGTTCTTGACCCGTGGGTCGCGGTCTTTGACCCGTGGGTCGCGGTGCTCGACCCGTGGGTCGAGAAGATCCTTTTCAGCTCTCCGCGGGCAGACCCACCAGCTCCATCAGCTTGAGCGCGTTGACCGTCGTCGCGACCCCGGGCCGCATCACGTAGTCGAAGGTCATCGGCGGATCGCCTCCGGGGTGAACGGTCTCGCGGAAGTGGACGGGGATGCCGACCGACTCCAGCTCCGCCACCTCGGCGAGCTGGAGGTCGTGGGTGGAGACCGCGCCGATCGCGCCGTGCCGCAGCAGGTGGAGCACCACCCGCCGCACGGCCACCTGCCGC
>DATBAW010000577.1:0-14758 GCA_036271335.1 Thermoanaerobaculia bacterium | reverse complement strand
CTTAATTGTCCTTACTGCTATATGTTCAACTTGCGGGACTTTGCTTATAAAGCCAAGCCCAAATTCATGCCCTTGGAAATCGTGGAGGCCTTTGCGCCCAAGGCGGTTGCTCTGGCTCAGAGCCAGGGCGTTCGCAGGCTGACCGTATCTCTTCACGGTGGCGAGCCTCTTCTGGCGGGACGCGAGTGGTTCAGATCGGCCATTCGCATCCTGCGGCAGGCGGGGGGAGACACGGTGAAATTCAGTTTCATCACCCAGACGAACGGTGTTCTTCTCGACGAGGAGTGGCTGGAGTTCCTGGAAGAACAAAATGTCACGGTTGGTATCAGCATGGACGGTCCCAGGCATATCCATGATAAGACTCGGATCAACTTCGCTGGTCGTGGCTCTTACGATGAGGTAGCGCGTGGAGTAACGCTGGCAAGCCGACACCCCAACATCTTTGGTGGCGTGCTTTGCGTGATGGATCCGACGACAGACGGCTTGGAGGTGTATCACCATTTCCGGGAGCTTGGAGTCGAGAAGATCGACTTTCTTTGGCCTCTCGACCATAACTGGGATGCTCCGCCGCCAAGCCTCATGAGCGAGGACGCCACCCCTTACGCGGACTACCTGATTCCGATCTTCGACGAGTGGTGGCAGGAGGGGAATGGCGCGATAAAAATCCGCTATTTCACCCAGCTGATAAAAAATATATTTGGCGCGCGGAGGGGAGGAGTGGATGCTCTGGGCGGCAATCCTGTGAGCATCATCAGCATCGACTCGGATGGCGGGATCGAGCCGGTGGATTCGTTGAAGGCTTGCGGCGATGGCTTTACCGAGATGGGGCTGAACATCCTGAAGGATCCTCTCGAGGCCGTATACGATCAGCCGCTCTTTCAGGCCGCTATCTCCGGACAGGATGGGTTGTGTGAAAAATGCAAAGCATGCCCCTTGCATGACATCTGTGGTGGCGGCTATCTTCCGAATCGGTACAGCAATATAAACGGTTTCACCAATCCTACCGTGTACTGCCGGGATCTCTGGAAGCTGACGACCCACATCCTCGGCGCGGCGAACGATACCGCACAGGTGAAGCGATTCTTTCCCCAACAGGCTGCGCCGCCTGTCGAGAAATCCGCCGCTTTGTAGGACACCCGCGGCCAGGCCGTGTCCCGCGGGGTGCGCCCTCTTTGAGGGTGAATGCGCGAAGACCCTGCGAAGGGTGATAAAACCTCCGCATGATTCTGATCGTCGACGACGATCCGTCGGTGGTGGCTTCCCTGAGCCTCCTTCTCAAGCGGCACGGTCACCCCACGCGGGCGGCGCGGTCGCGGGAGGAGGCGCTGGCCGTGCTGCGCGAACAGGACGTCGACCTGGTGCTCCAGGACATGAACTTCTCGCGCGCCACCACCGGCGAGGAGGGGCTGGAACTGCTCGCCGCGATCGGCAGGCTGCGGCCGCGGCTGCCGGTGATCCTGATCACCGCCTGGGGATCGATCGCGCTGGCGGTCGAGGGGATGAAGGCGGGCGCGGCCGATTTCATCACCAAGCCCTGGTCGAACGCCCAGCTCGTGCAG
Source organism: Thermoanaerobaculia bacterium (assembly GCA_036271335.1). Lineage (GTDB taxonomy): Bacteria > Acidobacteriota > Thermoanaerobaculia > Multivoradales > UBA5704 > DATARR01. The sequence continues at coordinate 13,199 of DATBAW010000577.1, read as the reverse complement.
ACGGTCGAGACGGCGCTGTCGCTCGCCCACCAGGGAGAGGCCAAGGGGACGCCGGCGAGCCGCGAGGAGCTCGACCGCCGGTTCGATTTCCGCGCCCTGATCGGCGTCGAGCCGCGCTTCCTCAAGCTCCTCGAGCTGATCGGCCGCGTCGCGCCCACCGACGCCTCGGTGCTGATCACCGGCGAGAGCGGCACCGGCAAGGAGCTGGTGGCGGAGGCGATCCATCGCAACAGCCGGCGCCGGGAGGGGCCGTTCGTCAAGGTCAATCTCGGCGGCATCTCCTCGACCCTCTTCGAGAGCGAGATGTTCGGCCACGTCAAGGGCGCTTTCACCGACGCCCGGGCGGACCGCAAGGGGCGTTTCGAGATGGCCGACCGCGGCACCATCTTCCTCGACGAGATCGGCGAGGTCGATCCGGCGGCGCAGGTGAAGCTGCTGCGCGTGCTCCAGGACCGCTCGTACGAGGTACTGGGCTCCAGCCACACGCGCACGGTGGACGTGCGGGTGGTGTCGGCCACCAACCGGGACCTCGCGGAGCGGGTCGCGGCGGGCGCGTTCCGCGAGGATCTCCTCTACCGGCTGAACCTGATCGCCGTGCGCCTGCCGGCCCTGCGCGAGCGGCGTGGGGACATCCCGCTGCTCGCCCGCCACTTCCTGGATCTCTCCGCTCAGAGCTACCGGCGGCCGCCGATCGCGCTCGCCGATCGCGCCCTCGCCTGGCTCCAGGACCAGCCCTGGCCGGGGAACATCCGCCAGCTCAAGCAGACGATCGAGCGCGCCGTGCTGGTGGTCGACGGCGACCGGCTGGACGCCGCCGATCTCGTCGCCCTCTCCGGTCTCGAGGAGCGCGAGGCGCGAGGGGGCACCGCCCTCCCCAGTCCCGGCACCATGACGCTCGACGAGATGGAGAAGGCGATGATCGTCAAATGCATGCGCCACTACGAGGGGAACGTCACCCGCGTCGCCGAGGCGCTGGGGCTGTCACGGGCCGCGCTCTACCGCCGGTTCGAGAAGTATGGGCTCGGACCGTATTGAGCGAATCCTCCGTGCCGGTGCGCGGTCCTCTCAGCACAGGGGAACGCGCGTGCACGTCTGACGGAAGCCCGTATCGGGGTCCGGAGGGCAGCCGTCGAGGGAGTAGCAGCGCGAGCAGGTCTGGCTGCAATATCCGGTATAAGCAACCCCCAGGGAAAGATTCGTCGGAGCGGGAGATCCGGTTCCGAGGATGGCGTCGAGGAGATTCGCCGAGGTCGCCGGCCGTGCGGCGGGGGGAGCGGACGGCTGGCTCGCTGTCGGCGCCGCGAAGGCCGAAACCGCGGTCGTCAGGAGAATCGCCAGTGAGAGGATGTGGAGCCTGGTGCGCATGAAGCCTCCTTGTCAGCGTGGTTGACAGTCTCTATAGGGAAAGGTGCGGGCGATTGGAATTGCGAGCCCCCTCAGCCTCGATCGTGAACCCTGCTTTCGACGGACGGAGAAGACTTCGCTGAAATGAGCCTGCGCGCCAAAATCATCGTCTACCTGGTCCTGATCCACGCCGTCCTGGCGGCGATCTCGTTCGTCGTCCTGCGCGAGAACCGGCTCTGGCTGCTGGCGGTCGAGGCGCTGTTCGCCCTCTCGATCGTCTTCGGGATTCTGCTGGTGCGCACCTTCTTCGTCCCCCTCGACCTGATCCGCACCGGCGCCGAGCTGATCGGCGAGCGCGATTTCACCTCGCAGTTCCGCGAGGTGGGACAGCCGGAGATGGACGCGCTGGTCCGCATCTACAACCAGATGATCGATCGTCTGCGACAGGAGCGGTTGAAGCTCCAGGAACAGCACTATTTTCTGGAGAAGGTCCTCGCCGCCTCGCCCGCCGGCATCCTGACCCTGGATTTCGAGGGTAAGGTCGCGACGCTCAATCCCGCCGCTGAAACCCTGCTTCAGGTGACGGCGAAAGAGGCGCGCGGGAAGGATCTCGCCGCGCTCGCCTCGCCAGCCGGCGCGGCGCTGGCGGCCCTCCCCGAAGGAGGCTCGGAGGTGCTCGCCCTGCAAGGAGGGCGGCGGCTGAAGGCGACCCGCGCCGAGCTCTTCGACCGCGGCTTCCCGCGCGGTTTCCTGCTGCTGGAGGAGCTCACCGAAGAGCTGCGGGCGTCGGAGAAGGCGGCCTACGGCAAGCTGATCCGGATGATGTCCCACGAGATCAATAATTCCGTGGGCGCGGTCGGCTCGCTCCTCGATTCGTTCCGCGGCTACGGCGGCGAGCTGAAGGGCGAGGATCGGGACGATTATCTGCAGGGGATCGCGGTGGCGATCACCCGTCTGGAAAACCTGCGGTCCTTCATGAACGGCTTCGCCGAGGTCGTCCGCCTGCCGCCCCCCGACCGCCGGCCGGAGGACCTGAAGCGGCTGGTCGACGAGATCCTGATCCTGCTCCGCCCGGAGCTCGACCGCCGGCGGATCCACGTCGAGTGGGAGCGCGCCGAGCCGCTGCCGCCGATCGATCTCGACCGCAACCAGATCGAGCAGGTGCTCGTGAACGTCCTCAAGAACGCCATGGAGTCGATCGGCGAGGACGGGAAGATCCTGCTCCGCCTCGACCGCAGCTTCCTCGCGATCCACGACTCCGGCCCCGGGATTCCTGAAGAGGTCCGCGCGCTCCTTTTCACCCCCTTTTTCTCGACCAAGCGGAACGGCCGCGGCCTCGGGCTAACGCTGGTGCAGGAGATCCTTTCCGCTCATGGCTTCGAATTCAGCCTCGGGCCCGGCGAGGGCGGGGGGGCGGAGTTCAGGATGGGGTTTTGAGGCTGTCAGGAGTTGACCCGAATCAATTCACCAGGCTGTAACCCACCCAGAACCTTTCGCAAGGAACCAACAAGAGGCTGAAGATCCTGGAGCTTGTTCGTTCGGGCGACGAGGACGATGACTCCGATGCCCAACGTTCGCAGGTTTTGCTGGTGGGGAAGATTCTGATCTACGGTCACGAAGGCATCGAAGGCGGCTCCTCGAATCAAAGCCAAAAGCTCTCCGTTTTCGATGCCTCCCCACCCCATCTCGACGACCGTGCTGACGGCATGCTCGCTCAGTTCCCGCTTGAGCGGCCGGGGAACGCACTCATCAAGCAGCACGCGCATGAGCGATCAGCATCCGCTTCGCGAGCTCAAGGACCGCTACGGCCTGCTCGCGCCGAACGCTCGGGAAATGATCCAGGAAGGTATCGAGAGATTCGCCTCCTTCGAGGTAGTCGAGGAGGGTCTGGACTGGCACGCGTGTCCCGATGAACACAGGGACGCCTCCCAGAATCTTGGGATTTGAATGAAAGACCAGCTCGGATTCCATATAGAGACCTCCTCAGAGGACAAGGATACCCCAGCGGCTTGGTCCTCACCCAAAGAACCCAAGCATCTCCCGGATCACCCGCTCCGGCTCCTCATGCTGGACAAAATGGCCCGCCTCCTCCACGAAGACGAGGCGGCCGTCGTCGCAGAGGTCGATGCTGGGCTGCGCCATCTCGCTGCCGAGGAAGGGGTCCTGCTTGCCCCAGAGCAGCAGGGTGGGGACGCGGACGCGCGGGGAGGCGGGGGGCTCGGGCTGGGCGCGCAGGGAGGCGCGGTAGTAGTTGATCATCGCGCGGACCTCCCCGGGCTGGGACCAGGCCTCGCGGTAGACGTTCAGGTCTTCCTCGCTGAAGGTGCCCGGACGGCTGGAGCTCTGGAGCGAGGCTACGCCGCGGGCGAAATGATGCTTCCGGAAAGCGCGCTCGGGGAGCCAGGGGAGCTGGAAATAGAAGAAATAGGAGCTTTTCTTCCGCTGCGCCGGGTCCTTGCGGACGGCCCGCTTCATCACCAGGGGGTGCGGAATGTTGAGCAGCATCAGCTTCGCGAGCCGCTCGGGGTGCTTGACGCCCAGCCACCAGCCGACCGCTCCGCCCCAGTCGTGGCCGGCGACACAGGCCTTCTCCGCGCCGTCCTCGTCGATCAGCCCGACGACGTCGCGGGCCAGCGTGTCGAGGTTGTAGGCCGAGATCGCCTTCGGCTTGTCGCTGAGGTTGTACCCCCGCAGGTCGGGGGCGACGACGTGGAAGCCGGCGGCGGCCAGCGGCGCGATCTGGCGGTGCCAGGCGTACCAGAGCTCGGGAAAGCCGTGGAGCAGGATCAGCAGCGGACCGCCCTCGGGACCCGCCTCCACCGCGTGCAGCCGGATGCCGTTGGTGGCGATCGTGCGGTGGTGCGGCGTCAGGTCGGTATGCATGGCGAGCCTGGAGATCCTGCTCCCGATCCTGGGTCAGTCCGTCTCGACCGGCCCGGCGGTCCAGGGGAGATCGCAGGGGTTCGAGCACCAGCACCAAGTCTCTCCGCTCTGAAATGACGGGTTGTCCGCCTGGGCGGCGCGGGCGGCCACCACCGGCGCGAGGTCGTCGAGGGTCCGCAGGGTCTCGCGGTGAAGGGCGAGCTTCCGGATCTGCTTTTTCATCTCAATCCTCCTTGACGGGTGAAAGCTCCGCCACCGGCGGCAGCGAAGCCAGAAGCACGCGATCCCAGGCGGGCTCGACGTCGGAGATGGCGGCGAGCAGGGCGAGGCCGATTCCCGTGGTGCCCTCGAGGAAGCCGGGGTCCGTCCGCCACCCCGGCTCGCCCTCGGGATTCGGGTCGAAGGCGCGGAAGCCGGCGACGCCCTCGCCGGGGGTCTGAAAGGCGAACGTCTTCTCGATCCAGAAGCGGGCCGCGCGGGCGAGCTCCTCGTCGCCCGTCTCCTGGTACATCCGGTTGAAGAGGTGGCCGAGGCCGGCGGCGCCATGGCAGATGCCGGCGTCGCGAACGTAGCTCGAACCCTCCGGCCGGGCGGCGGCGACGCGGGCGATGTCGAGCGCGTGGCGCTCCCACTCCGGCTCGCCGACGGCGCGGGCGGCGGCGAGGAGGGTGGAGGCGATGCCGGGATCGCCGTAGCACCAGGCGAGCCGCGTGGGCGTCGAGGCCTCGTCGGGAGCGTAGCTGCCGGCGAAGCAGGAGATCGCGCCGGGCTCCAGACGATGGGCGAGGAGGAAACGGACCGCGCCGTCGAGCAGCGGCCGCGCCCGTTCCACCGCCACGCCGGCGGCGCAGGCCGCGGCGAGGACCGGCACGACGCCCGGCAGCCCGTGCGCCACGCCGAGGTTGTAGTAGCCGTTCGGATGGAACTCGCGCTGCCATTCGGGGATGCGGTCGACCGCGCTGAACCAGGCGGTGCCGTCCGGCATCTCCTCCGCGAGCTCCGCCAGGCGCGTCACCACCTGTTCGAGGATCGCCACGGCGCTGGGACGGGGGAGCCGCTCGATCGCGTAGACGCCGAGGCCGGCCAGGCCGCCGATCAGGTCGTACTCGCCCGCCCAGGGCGAACGGCTCAGCGGGCCGAGGAGGGCCTCGTCGATCTCCAGCATGGGATCTTCGCCCTCCTCCTCGCCGCCGCTCTCGAACAGGCGCCCTTGCAGGTGCTCCATCGCCCAGGCGACGCCGGCAAAGCCGGCATAGAGGTTCGGAGCCATCGGCGTGCTGGAGAGCTCGTCGGCGGCGCGCTCGACGAGCTCCGCGGCGCGGTCGGCGGCGGCTTCGTCGGGCGTCGCGAGCGCCAGGTAGGAATAGAACACAGCCTCTCCGGCCATGCCGCCGGCCAGCGAGGCCGGCTGGCCTCCCGGCCGCGATGGGGCGGTCGGCAGGGCGTCGGCGATCTCGCGCACGACGCGGGACGCCTGTTCGGCGAGGGGACCTTCGAGCAGCGGGTGCCAAGTGCGTGTCATGGCGCACATTCTCCCTCAATTCTCGTTTTCTTCGCCCGCCCACTTTTATCCTGCCCGCTATTTATCCCGCTCGCTATAATGCCGGCTCCGATCCCTGACTCCGGTCCGGGCGGCATCCCGGCAGGAGACATCGATGGCCGCCCGACGGTCCCGTTTCGTTCCTTTCGCCCTGACGCTCTCCCTGCTCGCCACCGCCGGCGGGGCGGAGACGCCGTCGCCTCCTCATCTGCCGGCCGGCTTTTCCCCCCTGACGCCGGCGCGGGCGCGCCACGTGGCCGAGCTGATGCGCGCCGCCGAGACCTACCGCGGGCTGAAGGCGCGCGCCACGGTGCCCGCCGGCTCCCTGAGCCCGCGGAAGCTGAAGGCGGAGATCGTCGAGTCGATGCCCGAGGACTATCCGCCGGCGGAGCTCAAGGCGCTGGAGGTCAGCCTCAAGGCGTTCGGCCTGATCCCGGAGACCATGGACCTGCGCCGCTATCTCCCCGAGCTGCTGAGCAGCCAGGTGGCGGGCTTCTACGATCCGGACCGCAAGTTCCTGGCGCTGGTCGACCTGCCGGCCGTCCGGAAAGGGAAGCACGGCATCCCGGACAACGGCGAGGACGTGGTCCTGGTCCACGAGCTGACCCACGCCCTCCAGGACCAGACCTTCGACCTGCGCCGCTTCGAGGAGCGCGATCCGCTGTCCGACGGGGGAACGGCGCGGACGGCGCTGGTCGAGGGGGACGCCACGCTGACCATGCTCGACTTCAGCCTGCAGGGGAATCTCGAGACCATGCCCGGCGTGGACTCGGTCTTGGCCACCATGCAGGACCCGGACAAGCTGCTCGACGGCTCGCCCGACCTCCCCGGCGCCCGCGAGATGGCCGCCGCTCCCCCCTGGCTCCGCGACACCCTGGTCTTCAGCTACTTCCAGGGCGCCGCCTTCTGCGTCAGCGCCCGCCGCCGCGGCGGCCAGGCGCTGCTCGACTATGCCTTCACCACCGACCCGCCGCGCTCGACCGAGCAGATCCTGCACCCCGAGAAGTGGCACACCCAGCGCGACGATCCCATCGGCCTGAAGCTGCCGGATCTCGCCGCCGAGCTGCCGGGCTACCGCAAGGACGCCGAGGGGGAGATGGGGGAGCTGAGCGTGCGGATCTTCCTGCGCGAAGGCCTGAAGGACGCGAAACGCGCCAGCGCCGCCGCGGCCGGATGGGGCGGCGACCGCTTCGCCGTTTATCAAGGGGCCGGCGGCCGGAAGGTCGTCTGGATCACCGAATGGGACACCGAGACCGACTCCGGCGAGTTCCGGAGCGCCCTGGAGGCGATGCCGGGGTGGAAGGTGGAGAGCGCCGGCCCCACCCGCGTCCTGGCCCTCCGCGGCGGCCTGCCGGACGAGCGCTGGGCGGCGGTGCGGGCAAAGCTGGCGGCGGTGGTCGCGGAGAAGCCCGCCAACCGGGAGATCGACCTCAAGGCGATCGGCGCGGCGCCGGCGGTGAAGGAGGAGAAGGGTGAGGGGGCGAAGGACTGAGGCGCCGGGTCCAGAGCCGTCTTGCTTTCTGGGGCGGCGTGCCCTGCGAAGCCTCACCCTCGGTCCCTCTCCACGAGTGGAGAGGGAAGGCCCGCGTAGGAAGCTTCCTTGAAATCGGCCCTGGGTGGGGGATCGCCCTGGAAGGGCGGGCTTTGATCAGCCTGGGGTTTCAACCCCAGGTGCGATCAACGACAGATTTCTTTCCATGCGCCCTCCCTCTCCAATCGTGGAGAGGGACCGAGGGTGAGGCTTCGGAGCGCACGCCACCCCAGCGGGCACCGAGCCCTTGAAGCCCTACTCCTCCTCGCGCGCCACCGTCTCCGCCTGATGCACGTTGATCCGCACCGTGGCCACCCGGTTGTGCTGGACCTCGATCACCTCGATCGTCACCGGTCCCAGCTCGACGTGGTCGCCCACGGCGGGATTGCGGCCGAGCTCGGAGAGGACGACGCCGCCGATGGTGTCCTCGTCGCGCTCGGAGAATTCGACGCCCAGCGCCTCCTCGAGATCCTCGACCAGCATGCCGCCGGCGACCTGGTAGACGCCGTCCCCGCGCTCGACCAGCTCGGGCTTCTCGACGTCGAACTCGTCCTGGATCGAGCCGACGATCTCCTCGATGACGTCCTCGATGGTGACGATGCCGGAGACGCCGCCGTACTCGTCGATCACCGCCGCCAGGTGGAAGCGCTCGGTGCGCATCCGCTTGAGCAGGCGGTCGAGCTCCAGCGTCTCGGGCACGAAGGCGATCTCGCGCGCCACCTCGGTCAGCGAGGTCAGCGGCCGCTCGCGGTGGAAGATGTCCTTGATGTGGAGCAGGCCGATGACGTGGTCGAGGTCCCCCTCGCAGAGCGGGAAGCGGGTGTGGCCGCTGCGGCGGGCGAGCCGCAGGTTCTCGGCCAGCGAGCGGTCGGTCGAGAGGTAGATCACGTCCTGGCGGGGGAGCATGATCTGCCGCGCCACCCGGTGCGACAGCTCGAAGATGTTGTCGAGCAGCTCGCGCTTCTGGGTCGAGAGCTGGCTTTCCTTCGACGAGGAGAGAAGCCGCCGCAGCTCCTCCTCGTCGTGCAGCAGCTCGCCCTCGGCCGCCGGCGAGACCCCGATCAGTTTGAGCAGGCCGCGGGAGGCGTGGTTGAGCAGCCAGATCGCCGGATAGGTCAGCTTGTAGAAGAAGTAGAGGGGGAGCGCCACCAGCAAGGCCGCGCCCTCCGCCTTGCGGATCGCGATCGTCTTCGGGGCCTGCTCGCCGAGCACGATGTGGAGGACGGTGATGACCAGGAACGACACCACCACGCTGATCGAGTGGAGCAGTGGGGGATTGTTCGCCACGAAGGGACTGAGCAGGGGGTGGATCAGCCAGGCGAACGCCGGCTCGCCCACCCAGCCGAGCGCCAGGCTGGCGAGGGTGATGCCGAGCTGAGTCGCGGAGAGGTAGGCGTCGAGGTGGCGGAGCATGTGCCGCGCCAGCCGCGCCCGTTTGCCCTCCAGCGGCTCGAGCTGGGTCGGCCGCACCTTGACCAGCGCGAACTCGGCGGCGACGAAGAAGCCGTTGAGGGCGACCAGCAGCAGCCCCAGGAGCATCCCCCAGCCGGCGGGGATGATCTGGACCTGGGGCGCGGGCACGGCGGCGGCGATCAGAAGGGGAGTCATTCCTGGCGGCGTCATTCCTGGCTCTTGGGGCGCACCTCTCCCCCGGGGCCTGTGGATCGGGGAGGCTGGGGGCCGCGAGAACGGAGGGCGGCGAGTCGACTAGGAGGGTCGTCGTTCAAGGCTGGACGATTTTAGCACAGCACGATTCCTGAGCCGGGCGGGCTCAGGTCCGTGGAAATCGGCGATAATCCAGGGAATGGTGCCGCGAGACGACGCTCCGCCCCGCAGCCGATGGACGCCGGCCGATCTCGGAGCGTTCACCCAAGCGTGGTTCCTTCTGCTGGTGGCCGACCTGGGATTGCGCGTGCTCCCCTTCGCGCGGCTCGACTCCTGGCTGGCCCCCAAGGTCGCGGCGCGGCAAGCCGACGACGCGGTGGCCGGCCGGCTGGTCTGGGCCATGGCGTCGGCGGCGCGCCATCATCTCTATCCGATGCGCTGCCTGCCGCGGGCGCTCTGCCTGCGCCGCCTTCTGGGCCGCCACGGCATCGCCGCCGAGCTGAAGATCGGCGTCGTTCGACGGGACGGAGAGCTGGCCGCGCACGCCTGGGTTGAGCGCGAAGGCCGCCCCCTCGGAGAGAGTCCGACCGTGGACGAGCGCTTCGCCACGCTCAACTCGGCCGGAGCTTGACCCACGGGTCGACAAGCTGGACCCGTGGGTCAAGGACTTCGACCCGTGGGTCAAGGACTGCGACCCGCAGGTCAAGGACTTCGACCCGTGGGTCAAGGACTTCGACCCGCAGGTCAAGGGCTTCGACCCGTGGGTCAAGGACCTCGACCCGCAGGTCAAGGGCTTCGACCCGTAGGTCAAGGACCTCGACCCGTGGGTCAAGGACTGCGACCCGTGGGTCAAGGGCTTCGACCCACGGGTGGTCGTGTCCTAATTGAGTGTGGGTAGTAATCGGTCACTTCGTGCTGCGGTAGGTTCCGGGAACCGGGGGAACGCTCCCCCGATCCCTACAGACGGCCCGGCGGGTGTTGACGCACGCCGCCGGACCTGAGCCCAGCACAGGAGACTACCCCATGCCGGACCTGTCCGATTCTAACCCGCCGCCCCTCTCGCCCGCCCCAAGCTCCACCGTCACCGAGTGGGAGCGCTTCGAAGGCTTCCGCACCACGTTCCTTATCCACTTCCCCTTGGAGACGCAGGAAGCCTTCCACCACATCGCCCGGTTCGCCTATGACGCCATCCTGGAGAAGCCGGCGGAGCACCCGTTGCCCGGCCCGTGGACCGCCTGGGAGCTGGTCGCCGTGCTGGCGGAGATGCACTTCCTCGAAGGCTACCTCCAGTCCATCCGGCAGGAGAAGGAGGTCTCTTCTCTCCCCCGCAAGGTGGAGAAGCTGTGCGACATCGCTGGCAACGCCCTGGCGGGACTCCACGAAGTCGCTTTCGACCTGGAAAGAGGACTCGGCCAGTGGCGCCGCAAGCACGGCTTAAAGTAGCGTCCTTCACCGTCCGGGCCACCATGGCGCAGTCCACCCGCTGGAAGCTCGCGACGGAGGCAGAAGGCTTCCGCTCGGTCGGCGGGTGGCTCGCCGGGGCCGCCGACGCCTACATGAAGGCCCGGGCGAAGGCGGGGCTTCCCCTCCCCCTCGCATGGCGCCATGGGTGCTTCCGCGTGCGGCTGGAGGACGGCGCGGAGCCCGAGATGCGCGGATGGGTGTCCCCTCCCTTCGCGTTCTTCCACGGCTCGCCAGACGGGCCGATCCCGCACGGCTCGACGCACTGCTACTCCCTGGTCTACGCACCGGGCCGGCGGATCGTGGCGACCTTCCGCTACGCGCAGCACTGCCGGGCGCTGGCGGCGGAGCTGGCGGGAGTCTGGGCGCGGAGCGGTGGGGAGGAGGACATCCGGGCGGGGCCGATCATCGAACGGCACGGGCGGGAAGCGACGTAAGCAAGGGGCCGGCTCCGAGCGGGGCCGGCCCCATTGCTTCGTGTTACCATTGGTAACGCACGCCATAAGGCGCAAAGGAGACGGAATGAGCGACTTCACGACCATGGGAGAGGAATACCGGGCGAAGTCTGAAGCACTGCAAAAGATCAGAGCGTCTTTTATGGAGGAGTGGAACAATGTTTTACAAGACGCCGTTAGGGTTGCAATGGAGGAAGCCGTGGCTGATGTGGCGTCTCCCGACGTTTACATCGAGGATTATGGAGAGTCTCTGATGCTCAAGGTCGGCCCAGAGGAAAATGCCAATTATATTAAATACTCGGCGAATTTCTCCACCCGGCGCGCCATCATCCAGTGCCGTCGTCGCGGGGAAGTTATGCCACGCCGCGAAAGGCCATTCCCATTGAATTCCGTCACCGTCGAGTCCGTCAGAAAGGACCTTAAAAATTTCTTGCACTGGGCTCTCGGCTTAAGCCATTAGAAGATCCCGCACCGTCCACGGCTTGCGGGCGATCCCGGCCGCCATGGCAGGCGTGCAGCCCTTCAAGGTCCGGTGACACCACGTGAAATTATAGGACGCCGTGAAGAGCGCCACGGCGGCCCGCAGGTTGTCCCGCTTCCGCGAGAATCCCGTGGTCAACCGAGTGAACCGGCGCGACATCATCCGCACGTGGAGATTGATTCTCTCGACGTGGCTCGTGCAAATCTTGGCTTCGTCCGGATCGCCAGAAACGACCCGCTTCTCTATGGCTATTATGGACGGCGGAGAATACCGCCGTTCGCTGTCCAGTCCCTCTCCTGAGTAGGATTTGATGACCTGGGCAAAGTCGATCTGTCCGCCAAAGGCATCCTCCAGAGCGCCGACGTAGGGCTCGAAACCATCCGTAGAGATCTGGAACCGATCCTCTCCCACGGCGCCCGCGAGCTTCGCCGCGAAGATCCCGGCATCCTTCGCCGTCCGGCGGCCCACGTGCTGAGCAAGCAAGAGCTTCGAGTCGCGCTCGACGGCGAAGAACGTGTACGCGTCGCCGATCTCGGAATCCTCAAGCCCCTTGCGGACCTTCGTCTTTTCCTTCATCCCGACGAAGCACCAGAGTTCGTCCGCCTGGACGTCGTGCGCGTCCACGCCGCGCACCAGTCGCGAGAGGAGAGCTTCGCACTTGGCGCCAGCGAAGCGCAGGAGCCGCATGATCGTGTCGCGGTGCGTGCCGGTGACGCGCTCCGTCGAGCGGATCGAGGAGCCTTCCGTGAGCATGGACAGGCAGAGCACCGCCCGGTCCAGGTCCAGGCGCATGGCGCCGAGCGGCCGGGGTGGGATGATTCCGAACGTCGAGCGGCACGCCTTGCACTTCCGGCGGGGGTTGCCCTCGCGGTCCCGACCCCATCCAATGGTGGGCTCGCCGCAGGTGCGGCAGGCGGTCGGGGTGAGGGTGGCGGCGTCCATTGCGGTATCTCTGACTGACATTTATAGTGTAGCCGTTGGCTACACAAATAGCAAGAGGTTTCGAACCGATTCCTCGACTTGCTTTGTGTAACCGTTGGCTGTACGATATCGGCATGGATAAGACACCTCTCAAGAGGCGGCACTCGGCCGCCCTGCACATTCGTTTGGTCCCCGAGCATGAGGAGTTGATCCGGCAGGCCTCCGAGCTGACGGGGACGAGCTTGTCCGACTGGATACGGGACAAGCTCGTCCGCGCGGCCCGGAAGGACATAGCGGAAGCAGCCCGCTATGAAGCGGCGGGGAAGGCCCGAGAAGAGCAGCCCGAGTAGCCAGCGGAAGCGCGGCCGGGTAGCGTTGATGTAAGCCATAGCTTCACCTCCGGTCTTGACCCGGGGGGCGCTGCGGCTTAGGATGGCGGTTGTCTAGGTCGCCTGTCCGTTGTTGCCGCAAGGCTCCACGGATCGGTTAGAGAGCCCCGCTTCGGCGGGGTTTTCGCTTTATGGGCTCATTCGGCTATCCTCCAGAATTTTAGCCATCGAAGTTAGCCCTTTAGAATGAGACGGTTGCGTTTCTCATAACGGCACTTTCTCATGAGCGCTGGCGGGTTGTCAAACCGCTGGCCCCAAAGGACTTACGTTCAACACGAAACCAAGATGGTTAGATGTAGAACGGTACGGGCCGGTGGGGCGGGTGGAGAATCCGTGCTGGCTTCGGCACGATTTTTCTGGCGTAGAATTCCCTCATGGAACCGCTACGCGCTCCCGCGAGAGACACCATGAGTCGGGAAGGTTGGAGGGAGCTGTCCAGGGGGCAGGTTCCGATGGATGGTCAGGCGTGCGTGCTCCGCGTCTCGGAGTGCACTGGAGGGTTATGCCCGGAGGAGAGGATTCGCGAGATGCGGGCGGTCTATCGCCTCTATCCCGGATGGGTGGATCGGGAGGGGAACCCGATCGGCTG
>DATBAW010000576.1:0-10537 GCA_036271335.1 Thermoanaerobaculia bacterium | reverse complement strand
GTGATCCTGGAGGCCGAGCCGCTCGCCCTGCGCGCCGTGCCGCGCCTCGTCCAGAGCCTGCGCGAGCAGGACCCGCGCCGGACGCCCACGGCGCTCGCGGGGATCATCCTCAACGGCGTACAGTTCCGCACCGGCGCGTCGATCAGCGTGGTCCAGGGGGCCTGGACATCGTTCGCGCAGGGGCTGGTCCTGGAGACGACGGTGCCGCGGGACACGGCATTCCTGGAGGCCAGCGAGGCGGGGGTGCCGGTGGCGTTCCTCGACCGCACGAAGCGGCCCCCCGTGGCCGCCGTGTTCCGCCACCTCGCGGACGACATCGCGGAGCGCATCGGCCTCTACGAGGTGAAGGCGGCCGGCGAGCCGCTCCGCCTGTTGTAGACCACCGATAACCGGATGCCTCGAACGTCGCCGCGGGATATAGTCGGCGGCCATGAAACGACTCGCCCTCCTCGCGTCCCTCGCCCTTCTGGCTGCCGGCTGCGGGCGTTTCGGCAACGAGACGACAGCCGGCGCGCACGCCCAGCGGATCATCGTCATCAGCCAGGAGTACAACGAGATCATCTGGGACCTCGGCGCCCAGCAGGACATCGTCGGCGTCGACCTCTCCAGCACCTATCCGCCGGCGGTGAAGAAGGTGCAGACGGTGGGCTACCACCGCGCCTTGAGCGCCGAGGGGATCCTGTCGCTCAAGCCGACGCTGATCATCCACGACGGCAACATCGGGCCGCCCCAGGTGCTGCAGCAGATCCAGAGCCTGAAGATCCCCACCGTCACCTACAAGGCGAAGAACGATTCGATCGAGGGGACCAAGGCGCTGATCCGCGAGATCGGGGCCTCCTTCCACAAGGAGACGAAGGCCGAGGAGATGTGCGCCAAGCTCGACGCCGACCTCGCGAAGTCGCTGGCGGAGGCCAGGCGCTACACCGATCAGCCGCGGGTGGCGGTGATCCACTTCGGCCGCGCCTCCAACATCTATCTGGTGGTCGGCAACGGCGGCAAGGGGGACGGCGGCGGCGCCGCGCAGATGGTCTCGTGGGCCGGCGGCAGGATGGCGATCGACAAGCAGGGAATGGAGAAGATGGCCTCGCCCGAGGTGGTGGCGAAGGCGAACCCGGACGTCCTGCTGATGACCGAGTTCGGCTATGACCGGCTGGGCGGCTCGCTCGACCAGATCAAGGCGCTCCCCGGCGTCGCGACCAGCAACGCGGCGAAGAACAACCGCATCTATCGGGTCGCCGAGCACGACCTGATGTACCTCAACCCGGACTCGGGCGCCAACGTCGCCAAGATCGCCAGGCTGATCCACGAAGGCAAATGAGCGTCCGGCGCAGCCGCACGCGTGCGGTGATGGCGGTGCTGACGGCCGCGATGATCGTCGTGGCGCTGGTAGCGATCCGCTACGGCGCCCTCGACTTCTCGTGGCGGGAGATGGCGTCGGCCTCGGCGGCGCTGCTGTCGGGGCACACCGGCGGCACGCTCGACGAGCGGATCTTCGCCGAGCTCCGCGTCCCCCGCGCCCTGCTCTGCCTGTTCGTCGGCGCCAGCCTCGGCGTCGGCGGCACGCTGATGCAGGCGCTGTTCCGCAATCCGATCGTCGAGCCCGGCCTGGTCGGCACCTCCAGCGGCGCGGCGTTCGGCGCGGCGCTCTTCTTCGTCCTCGGCTCGGCGCTCGGCTTCGAGGCCAGCCCGTGGGCGCTGCCGCTCGCCGCCTGCGCCGGCGGCCTGCTGGCGACCGGGCTGGTCTTCGCGCTCGCCCAGGGGGGACCGCAGGGGCGGACGTCGGTCGCGGCGCTGCTGCTCACCGGCCTCGCCGTCAACGCGCTCTTCCTGAGCGGCATCGGCTTCCTCACCTACATCGCCCGCGATCCGCAGGCGCGATCGATCGCCTTCTGGAACCTCGGCACCCTCTCGGCCGCCAACTGGCAGATGGTGGAGGTGGTCGGCATCGCGACGATCGCCGGCACGCTGGCGGCGATGCGCTACGCCAAGCCGCTCAACGCGCTGCTGATCGGCGACGACGAGGCGACCTATCTCGGGGTGAACGTCGGCCGGTTGAAATGGATCGTGCTGGCGATCAACGTCGGCATGGTGGCGATCGCCACGGCGTTCACCGGCGTGATCGGTTTCGTGGGGCTGATCGTGCCGCACATCCTGCGCATGATCGGCGGCGCCGACAACCGCTATCTGATCCCCGCCAGCGCCCTGCTGGGGGGCACCCTCCTCACCCTCGCCGATCTGGTGGCGCGCGTCGCCCTGCGGCCGGCCGAGCTGCCGATCGGCATCGTCACCTCGGTGGTCGGCGTGCCGATCTTCCTGTCCCTTTTGCGGCGCGGCCGCTACGCCTTCTGAAAGCGATGACCGATGATCGAGGCGCGCGACATCGTCTATGCGGCCGGCGGCCACGCGATCCTCCACGGCGTGTCGGCGTCGTTCGCGGCGGGACGGCTGCATCTGATCATCGGCCCGAACGGCGCCGGCAAGTCGACGCTGGTGAAGATCCTCGCGCGACTGATCAAACCCCGGTCGGGCCAGGTCCTCTATGGCGGCGCGGACGTCGCGGGCGAGAGCGAGCCGGCGCTGGCGCGGCGCCGCGCGGTGCTCTCGCAGGCGGTCGAGATCGCCTTTCCGCTCTGGGTCCACGAGGTGGTGATGATGGGGCGCTATCCGCACTTCAGCGGCCGGCCGGCGGCGCGGGATTCGGCGGTGGTGGCGGAGGTCATGGAGTACTGCGACGTCGCCGGGCTGGCCGACCGCAGCTATCCCACGCTCAGCGGCGGCGAGAAGCAGCGGGTCAACTTCGCGCGCGTGCTGGCGCAGGTCTGGCAGCCGCGCCCCGCGGGGGGCCGGGTGCTCTTCCTCGACGAACCGCTCACGTTTCTCGACGTCGGCCACCAGATCGATCTGATGCGCAAGCTGCGCGAGCTCGCCGCGGCGCCGGACATCACCATCGTCGGGGTCGTCCACGACCTCGCCCTGGCGGCGCGGTTCGCCGACCAGCTCGTCCTCCTGCACGACGGCGCCGTCCTCGCGGCCGGAGCGCCCGCGGCGGTGATGACGCCGGCGAACGTCCACACGGCCTTCGGCGTCGAGCCGGTGATCGTCGCGGCGCCCGACGGCCGGCAACACCTCGTCTTCGACTGAAGCGGAGATCTTCCCATGTTGATCCGATCCATCCTTGCCGTTCTCCTTCTGCTCTCCGGCCTGCCTCTCAAGGCCGCCGACCTGCCCCCCCTCGGCGCTCAGGCGTCCGCCTGGGTGGCCTCCATGGGCAAAGGCGCCGTGGCCACCGCGGAGAAGCACGATGGGCGCTGGACGTTCGCCATCGCCGGCCAGCCGTTCGCGGCCGGGCACGCCGAAGTGCCGGCGCAGAACGTGCTCTTCGAGATCGGCTCGATCACCAAGGTGTTCACCGGCATCCTGCTGGGCGACGCGGTGGCCGAAGGCAAGCTCGGCCTCGACGACACCCTGGCGCAGCGGCTGCCGGTGAAATTCGACCACTTCGCGACCGGCACCGTGACGCTCAAGGAGCTGGCGACCCACAGCGCCTGCCTGCCGCGGCTCCCCGACAACATCCAGGACGCCGACCCCGCCAATCCCTACGGGCAATATGACGACGGCAAGCTCTTCGCCTACCTCGCCGGCGCGACGCTCACGGCGCGCCCTCCCTGCGTGCCGGAGTACTCCAACCTCGGCTTCGGGATCCTCGGCGTCGTCCTCGAGCGGGCCTACGGCAGGCCCTGGGCCGCGCTGGTGGCCGAGAAGATCACCGGCCCGCTGGGCATGACCGACACCGTCGAGGAGCTCTCCGCCGCGCAGCAATCCCGTTTCGCCGAGCCCTGGGACGGCGACCAGCGCGTGCACCCATGGACGTTCAAGGCCATCGAGGGAGCGGGCGCCCTGCGCTCGTCGCTCGCCGACATGAGCAAGCTGGCGGACGCGCTCCTGGCGGGACCCCAGGGACCCTTCGCCAAAATCTGGCCGTCGCTCGCCGGCGATCTGGCCCAGATGCCGGCGGTGGGCGGAGCGATCGGCCTCGGGCTCTTCCACGTGAAGTCCGACGGCGAGGTCAGGTACCTGCACGACGGCGGCACCGGCGGTTTCCGCAGCCTGATCCAGGTGCGGCCGGCGAGCGGCCGGGCCGCCATCGTGCTGGCCAGCAACGCCGGGGCGAATCCCGCCGCCTGGCTCGCCGCCTGGGAGGCGACGGGGCACCCGCCGGCGAGCCGCGCCGAGGTGACGCTCCCCTCGACCGTGCTCGATCAGTACGTCGGCGTCTACGCGCTCGACAAGAACACCCGCTTCACCCTCCTCCGCCAGGGCGACGGCCTGGTGGCGCGGCTCACCGGCCAGCCCTTCTTTCCCCTCTTCGCCAGCGCGAAGGACGAGCTCTTCTACAAGGTGGTGGACGCGCAGATCAGCCTCCATCGCGACGCCGAGGGGAAGATCACCGGCCTGACGCTGCACCAGAACGGCCGCGACATGTCGGCGCCGCGCGACGCCCAACCCGCTCCCCACATCGAGTTCCCCGACATCGACGCGCTCGCGGCGTATACGGGGGAGTACGACTTCGGCGCGTTCAAGCCGGGCACCACGATCCAGGTCAGCGCGACGCCCGCGGGCCTGCGGGTGATGCTCACCGGTCAGCCGGCGCTGCCGATGTTCAACGTCGGCAAGGACCGCTTCGAGCTCGACGTCGTCCCGGCCGCCTTCACCTTCGAGCGCGACGCCGCCGGCAAGGTCGTGGCGGTCGTGCTGCACCAGAACGGCCAGGACATGAAGGCGCCCCGCAAGACCGCGGCCGCCAAGCCCTGACGCCGGCCGGCGCGCCGGCGTCCTCGTCGCACCCATCCGTGATCCGCACGTCGAGGGGAGCGTCTGCCTTCGCCCGGGCAGCCGCTGCCCTCGCGAAGGGAAAGGCTGCCCACGCACAGGCAGTCGCTCCCTCAGTGAGGGCGATGATTGCCTGAGCAAAGGCAAGAATCGCCCTCATCAGGGCGAGGCTTCCCCTCATGAAGGCGTCGGATGCCCTCGTGAAGGGGACGGTTGCCCTGGTCAGGTACGGGATGCCCCACGAGAGGGCGAAGGCTCCCCTCGGGCGGGCGATCGTCGCCTTCCCGAGGGTGAGAGCCGGCGTTCTCTAGACGGCGATCGCCAGAGGCGCCTCGACTTCCGCGATCTCCTCGAAGCGCGCCGTGAAGTGGCGGAGCACCTTGGGAGCGAAGGTCATGCGCAGGCCCCGGAGGGTGTGGCGCATGTCGCGGATGTCGGCGAGCACCTCGGCGACGTACTGCAGGTGGGAATTGGTGAAGACGCGGCGCGGCACGGCGAGGCGGATCAGCTCCATCGGCGCGGGGATCGGCTCGCCGGTCTCCGGATGCTCGCTGCCGAACATCACGCTGCCGATCTCCACGCCCCGGATCCCTCCCTCGCGGTAGAGGGCGACCGAGAGCGCCTGCGCCGGGAACTCCAGGGCCGGGATGTGCGGCAGGAGCTTCTTGGCGTCGATGTAGACGGCGTGGCCGCCGGTGGGGCGCATGATCGGGATGCCGTTGGCGGTCAGCAGGGCGCCGAAGCTCTCCACCTGACCGATGCGGAAGGCCAGATACTCCTCGTCCAGCACCTCGCGCAGACCGCGCGCCACCGCCTCGAGATCGCGCCCGGCGAGGCCGCCGTAGGTGGGGAACCCCTCGATGACGATCAGCCGCTGCTTCAGCGTCTCCAGCAGCTCCTCGTCGCGGCTGGCCAGGAAGCCGCCGATGTTGGCGAGGCCGTCCTTCTTGGCGCTCATGGTGCAGCCGTCGGCGTAGCTGAACACCTCGCGCACGATCTCGGCGACCGACCGGTGCGACTGGCCGCGCTCGCGCTGCTTGATGAACCAGGCGTTCT
Organism: Thermoanaerobaculia bacterium; assembly: GCA_036271335.1. Taxonomy (GTDB): domain Bacteria; phylum Acidobacteriota; class Thermoanaerobaculia; order Multivoradales; family UBA5704; genus DATARR01. Next base: position 4,651 of record DATBAW010000576.1, on the reverse strand, counting down.
CGGCGAAGCGGCAGGCGTCGATGTAGAAGGGGATGCCGAACTCGCGGCAGAGCTCGGAGACCGCCTTGACGTTGGCCAGCGACACCGGCTGGCCGCCCCCCGAGTTGTTGGTCAGGGTGAGCATGCAGACCGGGATGTTGTCCGGCTCTTCCATGAACAGCTTGCGCAGCCGCAGGAGGTCCATGTTCCCCTTGAACGGGTGGTTGGCCTGCGAGTCCCGCCCCTCGGGGATGACGAGGTCGAGCGCGACGCCGTGGTTGACCTCGATGTTGGCCCGGGTGGTGTCGAAGTGGCAGTTGTTCGGGATCACCATCCCCGGCCGGGTCAGCAGCGTCGAGAACAGGAGGTTCTCGGCCACGCGCCCCTGGTGGACGGGGAGGAACGCCGGGAAGCCGAAGACGTCGCGGATCGAATCCTGGAGATGGAAGAAGTTGCGGGCGCCAGCGTAGGCCTCGTCCCCCATCATCATGCCGGCCCACTGCGAGTCGGACATCGCGGAGGTGCCGGAGTCGGTGAACAGGTCGATGAACACCGCCTCGGAAGGGATCTTGAACAGGCTGAATCCCCCCTCGACGAGGAGGCGCTCGCGCTCTTCACGGGGCAGCAGCTGGATTTTTTCGACGACTTTGACGCGCCACGGCTCGGGCAGTGTTCTGCTCATTGGTGTCTCCCCCCAGAGATCGCCGTCGGAGAGACGGCGAAAAAAACATTCATATACGTCGATGTACAGCGTACCCTGCAAAACTGCGCCGGGCTGATCTAAGAGTGTCTCACGCCCCTGCGAGCGGGACAACTTTCGCGCGAAGATCTGAAGCTACTCGAAGATCTGGGCCAGCGCGATCGTCAGCCCCGGCAGCAGCGGAGTCTCCAGGCTGTCCCCCGCTTCCACCGACAGCTCGGCGACCCGCTCGTAGGCACCCCCGGCGAGGCGGTAGACCTTCACCGTCTCCAGGACGGGATCGACGATCCAGTACTCCAGGACTCCGGCCCACTCATAGAGCTTGCGCTTGGTGATCTCGTCCGTCTTCCGATTGGACTCGGAGAGGATCTCGACCAGGAGGTCGGGGGCACCGACGATCCCATGGTCCTGCTCGATCGCCGATCGCTCGTTGGAAACGAAGATCAGGTCGGGCTGGACCACGTCCTCGTCCGAGAGGATCACGTCGAAGGGCGCGGCATAGAGGAAACCCAGCCGGTGGTCAAAGATGAGAGAGCTGAGAATCCGTTGGAGATTGGCGGATGCGCGCTGGTGCTTCCTGACCGGTGATGGGGACACGAAGTGCTCTCCTCCGATCAGCTCGTGGCGTCGGCCGTCGTCCGGGAAGAGCAGATAGTCCTCGTAAGTGAGCTGGAGCCTGAAAGCTGGAGTCGCCATATCCCGGTCCTCGGAACGCGATGGGTTGAAATTTTGTCGCGTCTTCACGATACCACAGGCCTCCGGGAGCGCGCTGGTCTCCCCCCGCTTCTGGTTATACCATCCCCGAGCCATGGCCGCCCCCCTCATCGAGCTGCGCAGCCTCACCAAGGAGTACCTGGAGGGGAGCCGGAAACGGCAGGTGCTGTGCGACACCAACCTGTCGATCCAGCGGGGTGAGCTGGCGGTCCTGATCGGCCGGAGCGGCACGGGGAAGTCGACGCTGCTCAACCTGCTCTCGGGGATCGACCCGCCCAGCGCCGGCGAGGTGGTGATCGACGGCGTCACCATCTCCTCCCTCTCCGAGCGCGACCGGACGCTCTTCCGCCGCGACAGGATCGGCTTCGTCTTCCAGTTCTTCAATCTGATCCCCACCCTCACCGTCGAAGAGAACCTGCTGCTGCCGATGGAGCTGAAGGGACGCATCGGCCCCGGGCAGCGGCGCGCCGCGCTCGCCCTTCTGGAAGAGGTGGGGATCGCCGACCGGGCGGCGAGCTATCCCGACCGGCTGTCCGGCGGCGAGCAGCAGCGGGTCGCCGTGGCGCGCGCCCTGGCGCACGATCCACTGCTGGTGCTGGCCGACGAGCCGACCGGCAACCTCGACCTCGAGACCGGGCTCCAGGTGCTCGACCTGCTCGACCGCCTGACCCGCAAGGCCGGCAAGACCATGGTGATGGTCACCCACAGCCCCGAGGTGGTGGGGATCGCCGACCGGGTGTTCCGCATCGAGGACTGCCGGCTGGTGGAACAGACGCCATGAGCCTGCTCTGGCGCTCCAGCCTGCGCTATCTCCTGCGCCATCCCTGGCAGTTCGGCCTTGCCGTGGTGGGGGTCGCCCTCGGCGTGGCGGTGGTGGTGTCGATCGGCCTCGCCAACGCCAGTGCCAGCCGCGCCTTCACGCTCTCCACCGAGGCGGTCACCGGCAGGGCCACGCACCAGGTGATCGGCGGTCCCGGCGGGATCCCCGACGACGCCTTCCGCCGCTTGGCGCTGGACGCCGGCATCGACAAGGCGGCGCCGGTCGTCGAGGACTGGGTGATCCTGCCGGCGAGCCCGCGCTCTCCCGCCCGCACGCTCCACCTGCTCGGCGTCGATCCCTTCTCCGAGGCGCCTTTCCGCTCCTATCTGGGAAACCCGGCGGGCGGCTCGCGGCAGGACTCGCGGCAGGATCAGGCGCCGATCGACGTCGGCGCCCTGCTCACCCGTCCCGGCGCCTGCGTGCTGGCGGCGGACACGGCGCGGGAGATCGGGGTGCGGCCGGGAGAGCCGTTCATCGTGCGGGCCGAGGGGGTCGAGCGGCGCCTCCTGCTCGCCGGTACGCTGGCGCCGGAGGACGCCAGCACCCGCCGGGCCATTTCCGATCTGCTGATGATGGACATTGCCTCCGCCCAGGAGCTGCTCGGACGCCCCGGCCGGATCGACCGGATCGACCTCATCGTCGCCGACGGCGCGGCGGGCCGGCGCCAGCTCGCGCGGGCTCAGGCGGTGCTGCCGCCCGGCGTCCAGATCCTCGCCGCCTCGGGGCGCACCCGCACCACCGAGGAGATGACGCGGGCCTTCCGGCTCAACCTCACCGCCCTCTCGCTGCTGGCACTGGTCTGCGGCGCCTTCCTGATCTACAACACGATGACCTTCTCGGTGGTGCAGCGGCGGCAGTGGATCGGCACCCTGCGGGCGCTGGGCGTCTCGCGCCGCGAGATCTTCCAGCTCATCCTGGGCGAGGCGGCGGCGGTCGCCCTGCTCGGCACCACCGCCGGAATCGGCGCCGGCATCCTCCTCGGGCGCGGCCTGGTGCGGCTGGTGACGCAGACGATCAACGACCTCTACTTCGTGGTCTCCGTCCGCGAGCTGGACGTGCCCCCCTCGACGCTCGCCGTCGGCGCCCTCCTCGGCCTCGGGGCGACGCTGGTCGCGGCGCTGGTCCCGGCGATCGAGGCCACCCAGGCGCCGCCGCGCGCGGCCCTCCTGCGCTCGACCCTGGAGGCCCGCCTGCGCCGCTCGCTGCCGCGCCTCACGGTCCTCGGCATCGCCCTGCTCGCGGCCGGCGGCGCGCTGCTCCTGCCGCGCAACCTCGGGGTGAGCTTCGCGGGGCTGTTCGCGGTAATTCTCGGCTGCGCGCTGCTCACCCCGGTCGCCACGGTCCTGCTGATGCGGCTCCTCCGCCGCCCGCTGGGAGCCGCCCTCGGCGTCCTCGGACGGATGGCCGCGGGCGGCGTCGTCGCCTCGCTCTCGCGCACGGCCGTGGCCATCGCCGCCCTGGTGATCGCGGTCTCGGTGACGGTCGGGATCGGCGTGATGATCGACAGCTTCCGGCAGACGGTGGTGCGCTGGCTGGAGATGACGTTGCAGGCCGACGTCTACGTCTCTGTGGCCAGCCGGGCGGGGGGCTTCAGCGGCACCGACCTCGACCCGGCAGTGGCCGCTCGCGCCTTCGCGCTACCGGGGGTGGCGGGAGGGCACACGATCCGCCGCGTCAATCTCCCCTCCCCCACCGGCCCGATCCGGATCGTCGCGATGGGCGCCGGCGAGCGGATCCTGGCTCGCACCTTCGAGCTCAAGGAGGGGCGCCCCGCCGAGGCCTGGCCGGCGTTCCAGACGGGGGACGCGGTGCTCGTCTCCGAGCCTTTCGCTTCCCGCACCGGCGTGCGGACGGGCGCGCGGCTGCGGCTGCGGACGCTGCAAGGCGACCGCGACTTCCGGGTGATGGGCATCTATTACGACTACGCCTCCGACCAGGGGGCCGTGCTGATGAGCCGCGCCACCTACCTGCGCCATTGGCACGATCCCTTCCTCACCGGCTTCGCGCTCGATCTCGCGCCGGGGGCCGACCCGGACCGCGTGGCCGAGCGTCTGCGGGCGACGATCGGAGCCGAGCGTTCGCTGTCGATCCAGTCGACCCGGTCGCTGAAGAAGATCTCGCTCGACATCTTCGACCGTACCTTCCTGATCACCTCCGTGCTGCGGCTGCTGGCGGGGCTGGTCGCCTTCATCGGCGTCCTCTCGTCGCTGATGGCGCTCCAGCTCGAACGCGCCCGCGAGCTCGGCGTGCTGCGGGCCAACGGCATGACGCCAGGGCAGGTCTGGCAGCTGGTGACGGCGCAGACCGGCCTGATGGGGCTCGCCGCCGGCCTCCTCTCGCTGCCGGTCGGCCTGACGCTGGCGGCGGTGATGATCTACGTGATCAATCGCCGCTCCTTCGGCTGGACGATCCGCATGGAGCTCGCCCCCGGCATCCTC